>NZ_LJYH01000028.1:0-294183 GCF_001440005.1 Mycobacteroides sp. H001 | reverse complement strand
GGCGACCGCTCTGCTGTAATGGTGGAAGACACTCTTCCTCGACCGCGCCGGATGCGACGGCATACAGACGACACGGAAGACACTCTAAATATGACAGTTAGCTCCACCACTTAGCAAGGTAGATTCGGCTGTCCAGGGGTTCTGCCCGTCTCGGATGAACCTCATGTTGAGCGGGTTCCGTTGGCGGGGAGGCAGCAGTGGATCTGAACCAGTCGATTGAGCACCTTGGCCTAGCGGGCAATGTTCCGGGCTTGACCGAGGCGATCATTCGCTCGGATCAAACCATTGCGCAGATGCGTCAAGACTTGGCGATCGCTCGTGACGCGGGAGCGATGGACGTCGTCGCGTTCGGGTCGCTCGCGCGCCGTGAGTACACGCAAGCCAGTGATATCGATTATCTGGTGCTGGTTGACACCACCCCGGACAATGCGGCGGCGCCACGTGAGCTGCTTGAGTTGGTCAAATCATCGCTGTGCAAGGAAGCTGATGCGACGGGCTCGCTGTCGAAGGACCCCGGAACGAGTGGGTTGTTTGGCAAGTCGGTCGGAATCTTCGACATCATCAATCAGGTTGGGCTGCTTGGGGATACAAATTTCACCCACACCGCGCGGATGGAAGTACTTCAGGAATCGGTGAGCTTGCTGAACACGGAGCTACACACCAAGATCTTGCGACGGACCATCGGACGGTATATCAGCTTGTTCGATGTGCCAGCCGATCGGCCGCCGCGGTTTCTGCTCAATGACATGGTTCGTTACTGGCGCCAGATAACTGTCGACTATCAGGCCAAAGCGCCGGCCGGTACCGATGAGCCCAAGGCTGTGCTGCGCTATCTGAAGCTGTTGATTACCCGAAAGAACCTGGCCGCCAGCTCGATCTTGCCGCTGCTGGTCCCCCGCGATAACACGGTTCCGTGGGACGTCTACCTGGAAAAGTTGTATGAACTGCCGCCACTTGCTCGGTTAGCCACGGTGACCGAACACGCACCAGGGGATGTCAAGGACGCGGTGAGAACGGTTTTCCGAGTGATCGATCTATTTGTGCAGAGGACTGATGACGCCGAGAAGCGTCGTAAGTTCCAGAGCATCGCCTGGGACGCCCGCAAGAGTGATGCGAGCTTTATGGAGCTCAAAGATGCCGCCGACGAGCTTCAACGAGCTTTCGAGAGCATCTTTCTGGATTGGGAAGATGCAGCCGGCAACACCCGCCGGTGCCTGCTGCTCTGAGGGGCAGACACTAGCTCGCGCCGAGGACGTCCCGGAACGAACTGCGCAAATGGTCAATAAGAGCCACGCGTGCATCGTCAGAAAGCTTCTGAAGCGGCGCAGCGTTCTCCCAGGGCGAGACACCATGGTTGTCGTCGATGATGCGCCGTGGAATAACGTGGGCGTGCAAGTGGGGCACCTTGTTCCCGAGCATCGCAATATTGACGCGTTCCACGTCGCCGGCTTTACGCAGCACCAACGATGCTTGTTGAAGGTCCGCGACGAAAGCACTCATCAGATCGGGGTCGGCTTCGTCAAGGTGCTCGACATGCTCGTTGAGGCTCACTATCAGTCGGCCGGGAAAGCGGGCATCGTCGTAGAGGCCGACACGGGAGACCTTCAGCGTCGCGATGGGCAGCCATAGGGAGAACCCGCAGGTTGGGCAGCCAGCGTCCGGCAGGGGATGTGTAGATGAACATGTCGGCTCGATCAAAGTCGTCACCATGCCTCCATAGAACTAGTGCCTACCGACAAGTAGTGCCAAGGTCAACCCCGGGGTGATCGAAAACATGTTCGAATCTGTATTCGGCCCGGGTCACGGTTCACGCGCACTTGACAGGCAAATGAAAGCCGGGCACCCTCAGCTGAAGGCAGATGGCGGGAGACATCCGTGAAGTGCGTATCGGTTGCGTCAATTGACTGCACGATGGCGTTCCTTCGGCAAGTACATGTCTGTCATTTGAGGGTAGTACGTGGCCTTGCGGCCGTCAATGTTGCAGCCAACTTTCGTTTCGACACTCATATGAAGCTCATGTGAGGGGCCGATCGTATGTCTGAGGGCGAGTATGTCGAGAGTTGCACGGTGGCTGAAGCGGTAGCGCTGTCGGGCAAGAGCGAAGCCACGGTTCGGCGTGAGCTCGGTCGCAAACTTGTGAAGGTTCAGGGGGCTGATCCGATCCGTGTCACGGCCGCATCGTTGTCTGCATGGTGCGAGGAGCTACGTCGCCGCGCCCCGCGGCTTATGCAGACAGTGCAGCCATTCTTAGGGGCGCAAGGTCAGGTCGGTCTCGATCCAGCAGCTGGGCAGATAGTGGAGCTGCGACGACGAATCGATGCGCTCGAACGCGCCCAGGAGAGCATGTCGGCGGAGAATCTGCGGTTGGCTACTGAGAATGAACAGTTGCGCCACACCGTCCAATCGCTGCGGCAGGCCCATGTCATCCTCACCGACGAACTAGGTACTTACACTTCCCCGGCCATCCCCGATAACTGACGGTGTCGGTGCCATTGAGGGCCTCTGGCGATCATGGGGGCGGCCCAGTTCCAAGAGCCGGCTGCGCAGCGCCGCGTTTTCGGCGCGAAGTGCGGCCACTTCATCTGCCAGATCGCGATTGCGCCGCAGGGCCACGTGCAGTTTGGTACGCAGGGATGCCGCCGAGGCCGTCTGCGTATCGGGTCGTCGGCGCGACTCAGCCTGTGTCCGGCGTTTTTCGATGACGCGGCGCAGTTCGGGGTGCTGGTACAGGAAACTGGTCGATACCGCGGCGGCGCGGGCGACGGAAACGAATGTGACGGGTTCGCCAGCGTTTTCGAGTTTGATGAGGGCACGCCGGGCTCGGGACTCGGCGGCATCGCTGCGGGCTGCGGCGGCTGCGGCCAGACGAGCGATCCGCGCGTCCCGATCGCAGGCGCTCACGCCCCGGGCCCTTGCTCGTCGGGCAGGCCCGGCTGTTGCAGTTCGCCGATGATCTTTTCGACCTTGTCGAGCATCGGCGCATTGAGGTCCACGACCTTGTGATCAGCAGATGCTGTTGCCTCGGAGATGATTTCACGCAATTGGTCACGGTGGGCGATGTGCACGCCCAGGAACACCCGGCCGCCGGGATCGTGGAACGAGCAGTCCAGGCACGGGTTGGGGCGAAAGTCGCACTTCTGCTGGGCGGGCAGTGTGCAGAATCCGTTGGGCAGTGCGGCGGAGAACTTGGCCCGTAGACGTTCCACGGTCGGGTCCGTGTCGGCGCCTGCGGGTGTTTGGGTGGCCCAGAACTGGCGGGCTTTGCGGGCCAGGGTGTCGTCGGTGATCCGAGCGTAGGTGGAGGTCATGGTGTCGCTGGCATGGCCGAGGAAATCGCGTACTTCTTGTTGGGTCCAGCCGTTGTTGAGCAGGGTCATCCCTATGGTGTGCCGGAAGCGGTGCACATCGCCGCCGGAGATCGGCTCGCCGGTCATGGTTGAGGAGGTGATGCCGTGTTCGGTGAACAGGGCTGCCAGGCGGTGCCGTAATCCACTGGTGGACCAGGGCTGGGTGCGTCCGGCTGCTGCGCTGGACCGCGCGCCTGGGAACAGGTGGGTTGCGCCCTGCCCGTAGGTGTTTCGGACCTGGTTTTGTTGCGCGAGAATCACTTGGGCCAAGGTTTCGGGGATGGGGAATCGGCGCCAGGCGCTGGTCTTGGTCATCCAGTACTCGATCCAGTAGCCGCCCTCGGAGCGGTGCAGGCAATCCAGTGGGAGCGCGACAAGTTCGGAGATTCGGCAGCCCGCCCACCGGGTTGTGGCGATCATCGCCCGCAGGGTGGGGTCGGTGGCGGGGTTATCGACGATCAGCTCATCGATGCGTTCGATCACATCCGGTGGGAAGGGGCGCGGGTTGGCGGTCTTGCGATGCACATTTTCACCGCGCCGCAGGAACATCGCCGAGCCCAAGTCGGTGACCAGCCCGGTGTCGTGCAGTGATTCGAGCAGGTATGCCGCGGTGTTGGCCAGCCGGGAGCTGGCGTCGGTGTCTGCGCGGCGCGTCCAGGCCAGGTAGTCCAGGAACACCGCTCTGGTGACTGCGGCCGGCTCGGGCATCTGGCCGCCGCTGGTGAGGAAGTGCGCGAGCTGGCGGGTGGCGCGCACCCAGTGACTGAGGGTGCCCCAGGACAAGGTGGCTGTGGTGAGTTGTTGTCGGGCAAGTTCTTTGACACCGGATTTGAGCCATGCCAGCGGCACCGTGGACCAGTCGACGGCGGTGTGGGTGGATCCGGCGTGCGTGCCCTCCAGCACGAACTCGAACCTGTCGTGCCAGTACCAATGGTCATGCACCCACGGGTTGGGGTCGGTGGCGCCGTCCAGCAGTCGAAAGAAGCGCCGGATGTAGGGCGCGCACAGCGTGTCGAAGGAACTCGCGTACGGCCAGTGCCGTCGGCACAGCAGCAGCCACTCGTGCACGGATCGTTCCGCCAGGGAGTTGGTGATCTTGCCCTCTGCGGTATCGATGAGTACTAGCAGGACCCGGCGCAGGCTCGCGTTGCACGTCCAGTCGCCCCGACCGATCTTGGTGGCCACCACGAACCGGATTTCCTCGGCCGCTGCCGGCGGGAGCCGCCGGAAGTCCACCAGCTGTGCCGACGGGCGCCCGCGTGGCGGCCCGATTGGCCGGGATCCGATTTGGGCCCATGTGTCGAAGTCGGCGGGCTGGCCGGCGCGGAACCATTGGAAGTAGTGTCCGTAGCACAGCCCGGCGGTGCCTGAGAGCTGGTTGCGCGGCCCGCCCAGCCAGTACCGCTGGCCGTCGCAGCCGGTCACCGCGCAGGGGTCGGCCCCCTGGCGGCGCCGATCTCCGGCCACCTCAAGGACCTGCCAGATCGGTTGGCACCAGGGACCATCGGGCACCGGCGGTATCGAACGCGGCCGCGCCCCGCCGGCGCGGGTTCCGGATTCACCGCTCATCGCCAGGCCCGTTCTGCGGTGGCCGCCACACCAGGTGTTCGGTGCGCCGCAGCCGCTCACCGAGGTCATCGGCGGCCAGGTGGATGTACACATCGGCGCTGGAAGCGTGCGAGTGCCCAAGCCGGGCGGCGATCTCGGCGGCGGTCCAGCCGGCCTTGGCCAGTGCGGTGGCATGGGTATGGCGCAGCATGTGCGGATGCAACGCCTCGATTCCCGCCGAAACGCCGATCCGCTCAATGAGCTGATAGGCGTTCGAATACGACAGCGGGCCACCCACCGGTCGCCGCGACAGGTTCACAAAAACGTAGTCGGTATCGAAGTCGGCGAGTTCATCCAGGAGATAGGTGGCGTACAACTCAAAGAAACGCGGTGGCGCCTCGACGGTAAAGGTGTTGCGTTGCTTGGAAAGAGCACCATTGGCGTTGTCCGTTCTGCGCAGGACCTCAACGCGCTTGCGCATCGGGTCGAGGTCCTCGTGGCGAAGGCCCAACGCTTGCCCGATCCGCAGCCCAAGGTCATACAGGGCTGAGAGCAGCAGCCGATCGCGGTCGGTGCCCGCCGCCACCAGCAGCCGATGAAAATCGGTTTCGAAATCGATCACCTGCACCGTCTCGGCGGGCGCCCTACCCGGCCGGCTCAAACGCGACACCGCACTGGGGCGGCGGCGCTCGATATGGGCCAGGAAGCCGTGCGTGCGCAGCGCCAGCTTGGCCGGGTTGCGGGTCAGCACCAGATCAGTAGGCCCGCGGCCCTCCACGCGGTGGAACTCGTAAAACTCGCGGACCGCGGCGTTGACGGCTTTCACGGTGCCGGTCGAGCGTTGCCCACGCCAGGTGTGCAGGGGAGGCAACCCCATCGTCAGTGCACCGACAAAATCACATAACTCGTTGAAACACACCGTATCCCAGGCGATTGCTCGGGCCGCCAGCCAACGATAGAACAAGCTCAGGTGCCGCGCGTAGGAGCGGACGGTGTTGGGTGAGCGATCCACAGCACGCAGCCAGTGCAGGAACTGCTCTACCTCGACGATGGGCAGTCCGTGATCGTCGATGACTGTCCACGATGGGCGCCCCAGCACGGTGACAGGGGCGGCTCTCACTGCGCATCCCGGCTATCGCCAGGGTCTTTGGACTGCTGTGGGGGCGCCTTGACGTCGATACCGGGCCGCAGCCGCTGGTGCTGCTCGCGCGCCGGCAGCGATGTCAGCGGCCCGAGCTCGGCCGGCAGTGTGCCCGGCAGCCAGCGCATCTTGCGTTTGCGCCAAGTGGCCAGCTGGGCCTGGACTTTGGCCATCGGTACTTCGAAGCGGTCCCAGTCGATGTTGGGGGCACTGACCCAGATCCAGCGAACATGCGAATCGGTGTGGTCGTATTCCCACGTCAATTCGCAGTGCGTGGGATCTCCGACCAGACCCAATGTTTCGGAGTCCTGGTTGCAGAACGCCGCCCGTGTCGGATTGGTCGGTTCGGCCTCGTTGTGGTGAATGGCCATGTAGGTCTTGCCGCGGCTGCTGATGGTGGGCCATCGGTGAGGCTTGGACACCACGTGCCCCGGCGGATGCATCCCATGGGTGCTCAGCCACACATCCGTGGCCGCCGCAGTGATGGCGGCAACGTAGGAGCCGCGCCCCAGCGCGTGCAGCTGGGTGCGCAGATGCGCACCGTGCCGTTCGGAGAGCACATTCCAGTCATCGACCGCGGCCAACAGCAGCGCCCCCACCCCCGTGCTGACCTGCCGCAGCAGCCGGCTGGCTTCCTTGCGTGACACCGCACGAGACGACGGGCCCGGGTCCGTGAACAGCACTGCCATCGCTGCACCTTTCGATCGAAAATCTTGCATAAAACCTTGCATAACGTGGTAAGGTTTTTTATGGCAGCGACACGCCGCGAGCAACGCCGTCTCCGATGGGGAGGGCGCGCGGGGGTACACTTCTACCCCCGCCACACGTGCCACTCCCGTCACAGATCAATCAGGGATGGCTGGCCGAAAATCGCAGATCACATGGTGTTTCTGCACGGCGTCGAGGTCAAAGCGGGATAGTGTTGAGTAATCAGCACCGAGACGGATGTGGAGGTGATCTGTGGCCGCACCAAGCCCCGCCATCGAGGCAAACAGCGTGATGGTGCAACTGACCAGGCTGGCCTGCGGATGGTCCAAAAAACGGCTTGCTGATGAAGCCGGCGTCTCTGCCTCGCATGTGAGTCGTGTCGAATCGGGGGTGCTGCCTTTGGCGGGCAAAGCCCTGTTCGACTATGCCCAGGCTCTGGGCTGCCCGGCGCAGGCGCTGTGCGTGCCGTTCACCCGAACTCCGGCCGAAGGCACCCACTTTCGTGCCAACGTGAGCATCGCCGAATGGAAACGCGACCGTGTGTGGGCTCGGGCCAACCTGGTGGCGATGCGTATCGGGCGCCTGGCCGCCCGCGCGGACATTGAGCCGGTGCTCTCTCTTCCCGAACTTGATCCCACCGGCTATGCCGCCGAGCATGGTGAGATCACCGTCGCGCAGGTGTTGCGCCGCCTGTGGCGTCTGGCCGGACCCATTGGTTCGATGACCGAACTCCTGGAAGCGGCAGGGGTATTCGTCGTGGCTGAGGATTTCTGCGACGACGGGATCGATGCCGTAACGCTGCGGGCCAGCGGGCACCATCCACACCTGGTGTATGTCAATGCGGCCCTGCCGGCCGATCGGATGCGTATGACCTTGGCCCATGAACTAGGGCACCTGGTCATGGACGCGATGACCTTGGTCAGCCCGGCTGAGACCGAACAGCGGGCCACGGCGTTCGCCGCGGAATTCTTGGCTCCGATCGATGACATCATGTTCGACCTGGATCGCGTTTCGGTGCGCACTGTTCATGAACTCGACGAGCTGCGCCTGCGGTGGGGGGTGAGTGTGTCCTCACTGGTCGTGCGGGCCCGTGAGCGCGGTATCTTGTCCGATTATCAATACCGGTCCATGTTCCGGCTGCTCAATGAAACCGGCCGAATGTACGGGCCTCGGCCCGGGGTCGCCGAAGAAAGGCCCGCACTCGTCAAAGCAGTACTGGAGCAACTGGTCCGGGCCGGCTACAGCACCGCCGAGCTCGATGACATCACCTTGCTCACCGGCACACAGCGTGCCGCGCTATTTCACAGCGCGGCCGATCAACCCGGCATTCGACACCTGTCCATGGTCTGACAGGCGCTACGACATCTAGTAGGCGAGCATGGGATGGAATCGCGACCGCCCGGTGCGCGATGTGCAGTGGAAAGTGCATCCCTACTGGACCAAACAGACACAGTCACTTGAGCAGGACCACGCAGCCGGCGGGCGTGAGCGGCGCGTCATGGCCGACGGCGGCGCCCTGGCGCGAGTTGTTCTGCAAGCCAGAAACCTACGCCTGTACGCCGAATTACGTTGGCAGGTCAATAAAAAGCCACGCAGCCAATACCTAGGCGAAGTCACCGCCGCCAGCCGCGCAGCCAACCTGGCCGCCGGCTGGCAAGTCGTGCACGACCGCGACCTGACCAAGACAACTAGCCCCGCCGCCGCGTCAAGCCAGCGATCGGCTCCAGAGCAGCGCCGGACAGCACCACGGCCGCCGGCCGGTCAGCACACCACATCGACGTGATGGACCGCGGTAGAGCTTGTAGATCCAGGGCCTGCTCAAAGGTGGTCACCACACTTGAACATATACCCCCTAGGGGTATATGTTGGGTGGGTGGATACCGCACCGACCCATTCCGGGCATCATCAGGGACACCCGTCGGGTTCGCCCGGCCATACCGAACATGAGCCGGCGGCACACCCGCGCGATCAGCATGCGGGCCATCAGGAAGGCCACCGCGATCACGGCCAGGATCACGGCCAGGATCACGGCCAGGGCGGCCATCACGGCCACGGCGATCATGTTGGGCAGTTCCGACGACTGTTTTGGATCATGTCGGTTGTCGCGGTCCCGGTGGTGATTTTCGATCCCATGTTCGCCATGCTTATCGGCTATCAGTTACCTGAGGGCGGCTGGGCCCGGTGGGTCTCCCCGGTGCTGGGCACGGTGGTGTATTTGTGGGGCGGCAAGCCGTTTCTTGTGGGGGCGGTCAGTGAGATCCGCAGCCGCACACCGGCAATGATGCTGCTGATCGGTTTGGCCATCACGGTGGCTTTCACTGCTTCGTGGGGTGCAAGCATCGGGGTGCTCGACCATCAGCTCAGCTTCTGGTGGGAGCTGGCGCTACTGGTGGTGATCATGCTGGCCGGGCACTGGATCGAGATGCGGTCTTTGGCGCAGACGACCTCTGCGCTGGATTCGCTGGCTGCGTTGCTCCCGGATACCGCTGAGCGTGTCCAAGGCCAGCAGGTAGTGGCCGTACCGCTGGCCGATCTGCGTGTTGGCGACATTGTGGTGGTCCGCCCCGGCGGGTCGGTGCCAGCCGATGGCCGGGTGGTCGAGGGCAGTGCCAGCCTGGACGAGTCGATGGTGACCGGTGAGTCGGCGCCCGTGCGCCGTGGGGTCGGTGAGCAGGTGGTAGCCGGCACGGTGGCCACAGATTCTGGGTTGCGGGTGCAGGTCAGCGCCGTGGGCGCCGACACTGCGCTGGCCGGTATCCAACGGCTAGTTGCCGATGCACAGGCCTCCACGTCGCGGGCTCAGCGGGTCGCTGACACCGCGGCCGGCTGGCTGTTCTGGTTCGCGCTGGCAGCGGCCATCATCACCGCAGTCAGCTGGACGGCGCTGGGGCACCCCGACGCCGCGGTGGTGCGGGCCATTACGGTGCTGGTCATCGCCTGCCCGCACGCGCTGGGGCTGGCCATCCCGCTGGTGGTTTCGATTGCCACCGAGCGCGCCGCCCGCGGCGGGGTTCTGGTCAAAGACCGCCTGGCCCTGGAACAGATGCGCACGGTCGATGTGGTGCTCTTTGATAAGACCGGCACCTTGACCAAGGGCACCCCGACATTGACCGGCATTCAAGCGGCCCCCGGACATGATGGCGAGACGGTGCTGGCCCTGGCCGCGGCCGCCGAAACCGACAGCGAACACCCGCTGGCGCGTGCCATTGTGGCCTTCGCCAAGCATCGCGGCCTGGATATCCCGGCAGCAAGCGGATTCACCTCCGAGCCGGCACTCGGGGTGAGCGCCGAGGTCGCTGGGACCCGCGTGCAGGTAGGTGGTCCGGCACTGCTGGATGCCTGCGGCAGCCGTGAGCTGGCGGTAGCCGCGCAATGGCGCACCGAGGGCGCCATCATCTTGCATGTGCTGCTCGATGGGCAGGTCGCCGCAGCGCTACGCCTGGCCGACGATACCCGCCCCGAATCCGCCGGGACCGTCAAAGCCCTCCATAAGCTTGGGGTCAGGGTCGTGATGATCACCGGCGATGCCCAAGCAGTCGCCGATACCGTGGCGGGTCGTCTGGGGGTGGACCGTGTTTTTGCGCAGGTGCGTCCTCAGGACAAGGCGGCGGCCGTGGCCCAGTTGCAGCAAGAAGGCCACACAGTGGCGATGGTCGGCGACGGCGTCAACGATGCCCCGGCCCTGGCTCAAGCCGATGTGGGTATTGCCATCGGCGCCGGAACCGATGTGGCCATCGCCTCGGCCGGGGTCATCTTGGCCAGCTCGGATCCCCGCTCGGTGCTCTCGGTCATCGAGCTCTCCCGCGCCAGCTACCGCAAGATGAAGCAAAACCTCTGGTGGGCCGCCGGATACAACCTTATTTCGGTGCCCTTGGCTGCAGGAGTGGCAGCCCCGATCGGCTTCGTCATGCCCATGAGCGCAGGAGCAGTCCTGATGTCGCTATCGACAGTGGTGGTCGCCTTAAACTCCCAGCTGCTACGCCGCCTGGACCTGCGCCCACAAACCAGCGCCCGTAACATGCTGAACTCCTAACCCGGCCGGGGCATTGACAGGCTGCCAGCACGTGGGCCAACGGATTCAGGTGTGCGCGGGGCCTTGCCCAAACGGGGTCCAGCGCCTGCGGTGGCGCGGACATGTACCGGCAGCGGTTGCGTTAGCGCGCAGCGGCCGCGCCGCCTACCGATCACCGCTCATCGGCCCCGACGGCACCGCTTGCCCGGCCTGGGTTCAGGAGCCCGGCGCGCGCCGCAACGCCAAGAGCGCGGCGGCACACACCAGCCCGACAGCTGCCAGTGACACCCATAACAACGAGGGCGCACCGTGCTGCTGGCTGTAGCCGAACACCGAGCCGGTCAGCAGATTCCCCGCGAGAATGCCGATACCGACGATGGTGTTGTACAGCCCGTAGTGGGTGGCCACCAACCGGTTGTCGGCCAGCCGGACCACGGTGTCCATCTCGAAGGGAAAAGTCGCGATGGTCCCCACGGCCAGCAGCGCCGCCGAGAACAGCAGCGCGGCGATCGCCGGGACCGATCCGCTTTCTGCCGTCGGGAGCAGCGCCAGCGGCACGAACGCCGCTGCGATCACCAGCATCCCGAACACCAGACTGCGACTGGGACCAAAGCGTGCGGAAAGCCAGCCGGTCAGGCGCACCTGCCCGGCAATGGCCACCAGCCCCGACACCACGAAGATGCTTGTCACCAGTACTGTTTCGGATTTGGTGTCGTCGGTGAGCAGCGCCGCCTGCAGCGGAAGTGCGAGGTACACCTGGAATGTCAGCACATACGAACCGATCATGGCACCCGAGAACAACAGGAATGCCCTGTTGGACACCACCGAACGCCAGCTGGTCAGCACCGGAGCACGGTCGGCGCCAGGCTCGGCCCCATTCGGTGGCAGCGCCATCAACTGCATGACGGTCAGGAAAGCGAAGACCGCCGCGGCGACGGCACAGGTGATTCGGAAGTCCCACGCGGTCAACGCCAAACCGAGGATCGGTCCGAAAAGGATGCCGGCCTGGTAGAAGACGTTGAACACCGCGAAGGCTTCCACCCGGCGCTCCCCCGAGTCGGCGGCCAGGTAGGCACGCACCGCGGGATTGAACAGTGCACCGGCGAAACCCGTTGCCGCCGAGGCGATCAATATCGCCGGAAGGCTGCCGACGAACGCCAGCATCAGAAATCCGGCGGTCCGCAAGAAGCATCCGGCGACAATCAGCGGCTTGTACCCGAACCTGTCGGCCAGCGTGCCACCAACCAGAAACATGCCCTGCTGAGAGAAGTTGCGGACCCCGAGCACCAGTCCCACCATCCACGCGGCCAAGCCCAAGGGCCCGGCCAGATATCCGGCGAGATACGGCATCAGCATGTAGAAGCCGACATTGATGGCGAACTGGTTCACCATCAATATCTGGCTGGGCCGATCGAAAGACCGGAACTGGCCAAACACGGTGTGGCCAGTTCCGGGTGCTCTCAGGTGCGCATCGGTCACGCCGTGCGTCCGAGCGGGTCGATCACATGGGTCAGTCTGGTCCATCGATCCACCACCCGCTGCGACGGATCATCAATCACGTCGGGATCTTGGGCCGGCGGGCGGTCCAGCAGATCGTGTTCGTGGCAGTAATCGTCATCGTAGATTGTGCCGTGATAGCGCATCGGGCCGTCGGGGAAGATGGCAGCGACGCGAGTACCGGGCTCTGAGGTGCGTGCCACCCAGCCCGCGACCAACGCCACCGCTCCAACGCTCCATCCGCCGCTGGCGTGATAACTGGCGGCCAGGGTGCGGGCGGCCCAGACAGCCTCATTGGGCGCCACCCAATGGGCTTCGTCGAACGCGGGATAATCGACATTGCCCGGGTAGATGCTCGAACCCAGGCCGCGCATCAGCCGCGCGGCGGCGGGCTGCCCGAATATCGTCGACCCGATGGTATCGACACCCACCAGCCGCAAATCCGGATTATGTTCGCGCAGTACCCGTCCCACCCCCGAGGAGTGTCCACCGGTGCCCACCGAGCAGACCAGGGTGTCGACGGTGCCGAGCTGGTCGATCAACTCCTCAGCCACGCCGCGGTAAGCATCGACGTTATCGGGATTCTGGTACTGGTCGGGGCACCACGAATCCGGTTCGGCGGCAAGTATTTGCGCGACGCGATCCTTGCGTGCCTGCTGCCAGCCCCCGATCGGGTGCGGCTCGGTCACGATGTCCACCACGGCGCCGTAGGCGGTGAGCATCTGCACGATGATCGGTTCTAGTCCCGGGTCGGTGACGAGTGTGACCGGGTGACGGTAGATGATGCCGGCCAGCGCCAGCCCCAAACCCAACGTTCCGCTGGTTGATTCGACAATCATGGCGCCGGGCGTGAGGTCACCGCGCTCGCGGGCACGCTCGACCATGTACAGGGCGGGCCGGTCTTTCATGCCGTTGGGGTTATGGGCTTCGAGTTTGGCCCAAAACCCGGTGCCGGGGCCCGAGAAGGGTTCGGACACCCACAGCACCGGGGTGTTGCCCACCAATGTGTTGGGGTCGTGAAACTTCGGGCCCAGGTGGGTGCAGCTACGACGAGAGGACAGCGCAATGTTGTTGTTCATGAAGGAAAAGTCCCTGCGTGAGGGGCCACCAGGAAGCGGCCGCAAGATGGTCACGGGCGTATGGGCAGCCCTCAGCGACACAGGTCGCTGCGCCAGCCCAGCAGGTGATCCTCAGCGGCGAATAATGCACAAATCGGTCAAAAGGATCCGCCCGAAGCGCGGGGTTGGGCGGTGGCTGCGCTGCGGCGGCCCCCGTCCGGTATGGGTGGACCACCACATCGCGCCAACACCGGCGCCCAGAACGGCAGCGACTACCCACAACGCACGCAGCGGATTATCGGTGCGGGCGCTGATCGCCGCGGCCAGGTCCATAACCGAGCACCACGCGGCGTGCATGGCGGCACCGGCGTGCGGATGAGCCGATATCGCAGCAGGATTGGGTGCGGCAATGCCCGAGACAGTGATCAGTACCTGATGGTGATGCTCGGGACGCACGTGTTGGTTGGCATCGGCCAGACAATGCGCGACCGGCACACCTAGGGCAACCGCGATACCGGCCAGCAGCGCCACCAACCCCAGCCGTACCCGGCCAGAGCGAGGGCGGCGGCCCCAGATCCTCATAGCATCAACCTACCACAGCAACCACATACCCCTACCGGGTATGTGATCAGATCGTGATGCGGCGGCTCCGCTAGGGAGTCTCGGCGGGGGCAGGGGGCTGCCCGTGCGGGTCTTCCAGGACGGGTGGCGTCGGTGCACCGGGCATGACGGTGGGTGCGACGGCCTCGGTGCCGGCGATGCTCTGTGGGGGGCGCCCGTAGGGGTCTTCCAGCGCGGGGTTTTCATTGCCCCCGCCGAATTGCACACCCGTCGTGCTCGGCGCCGAGGCCGGTCGCACACCCCCGGTGATCCTGTAGCGGGTGCTGGAGGAGGTTTGGATGTTCGGCGGGTGCGCGGCGTTGCCGAGCTTGCTGCCCGGCAGCCCGGCGGCGGTGGCCGCCGGATCGGCGTTGGTGGAGATCTTGATCCCGCGCGCGTCCACCGCGGCCGGCGCCACCGCCGGGAAGTTGTAGTAGCTGTAGGTGTAGCTGCCCGGAACCGCCGGCAGCGGCGCGGGCACCGCCGGGATGAACGGGATCGGCGGTGCCGGGTCTGCCGCGGCCACCGGGGCGGTGAGCGCGGCCAGTACGCCGACCACCACGGGCGCCAGGATGCGTGTCGTGATCATCAGATGTCCTTCACGGGTTTGGGGGATTTCAGGGGTGGCGGGCTTTAGCCGGCCAATGCGTAGCCGGCGGCGCGGATCGCGGCGTGCACCGCCTCGGCGGGCAGCGGCCCGGTACTGGTGACGGTGACGGTGCCGGTAGCCACGTCCACCTGTACGCCGGTGACACCGGGCACGGCGGCCACCTGTTCACGCACCGCCGCCACGCAGTGCCCACAGGTCATGCCCGAGACCTTCAGCGCCGTCGTGCTCATTGAGAGACCTCCTTGCTTGCGCCAATGTATCGCGACAGGCTACCCCCGTAGGGTTATGTCTGCAGGGCGTAGAGGAACAGTCCGGTCTGGTCTTGTCCGCCAACGGTGATCCGGAGGATCGAGCCTCTGCTCATTTTCTGGCCGTATACCCCCTATGGGTAGCACGGTGGGGTGTACGGTGGGGTGATGGCGCTCACTGGCGATCGTGCCCGCGCCCGCGGCGGCCGCGCCGCGGCGGCGCGATGGGTGGTGCCGTTGACGCTGCTGTTGACACTGGCTGCTGCACTCTTCCCCGCGCTGCGGTGCTCCCCGGCGCTCGATGCGCATGTTCCGCACGGTGCGGGTGTATCGGTGGCGCGCGCCGCCGCGGCGGCGGCCCAGGGCGTGCGGGCCCCGCGGGCCCCGCGGATCGCGGTACACGCGATGCACAGCGCCGCGGCCCAGGGCGTGGATGTTCACTCCGGGTGCCAGCTGCCGGCGGCGGTCCTTGCGACCATGGCCGCCGCCGGCCCCGGCCACGGGTGGTGGGCCCTGGTGGTTGCGGCCACCGCACTGCTGGCTGCCGCCGCCGCGGCATGGGTGCCCGCCTCGCGCGGACCACCCGAGCGTGGCCAACTCGGCTCTTTGTGCAGTGGACGTGCACGTTTGCAGCATTTCTGCGTGATGCGGCGCTGACCAGCTGTCCGCCGGTGCCAACGCGGCTCCGGCGCACGGTCAACGCATCCACTCGTGGCCACCGTGCGGTGGCCCCTTCACGCAAGGAATCACCATGCTCATCAACTCTGTTCACCGCATATCTGTTCGCCGTGGCCTGGCGGCGATGGCCGCACCCCTGGCCGCCGCCGCGCTGGCCCTGTCAACTCCGGCACTGGGCCACGCCGCTGGCCCGGACCCGGCATCGTCGGCAACGATCAGCGCCGCCGGACCCGCACCGGCCGGCCCCGGCTGCCGACACCACAACTGCTGGCCCCGTCCCGGTGGGCACGGTGGCGGCTGGGGTGGCGGCCACGGTGGCGGCTGGGGCCACGGCAGCTGGGGCGGACACGGCGGCTTCGGCGGGCACCGCTAACCCCTGAACCGGTGCCGCCCCCGCCACCTTGCGTCCACGCGGGGGCGGCACCTCCTCACCGACAACCGCCGGCGGCCCCGCCGCTGCCGGCGCAGGCCTTAACTCTTGCAGGCCTGCCGACACCACCCCGTACCACCAATGCTGCTGCAATCCAAGGATATTCATTCATGACGACAGCTGTGAGAGCATCGACGATCGGACCCATGGCGACCGCGCTGAGTGCACCGCCGCGAACATCACGGCGCTCACCCAAGGCGCCCCCTTGGCCGCTGGCCGTGGGGGCGCTGTCCGCGGCCGTGAGCGCGGTGATGCTGGCTGCTCCTGCCGCTGCCGGGCCGGGCCAACCTGGACCGCGAGTCCCCGGCAACGCGCAGGTCATCATCACGGAGTTGAAGGCCCGCGGCGATCAGGTCATCATCAACGGCGATACCACCGGTAAACCGTTGGCCAAGTGCACCGCCACCACCGTGCGCGTCGGGCGACACATCTACAACCAGGTGCCGCAACGCAAAGGCCCGCCGACCCGCGGCCTCGCCTCGCACGTCATGTACGTCACGGTGCAGTGCTAGGCGCCGCCTGCGGGGGCCGCCGACGGCTACTTGCGTTGGGCTACAACGGGTCTTTAATGGCTTATCTGTACCGGCACAGTCGGATCTGAGATTCTTTCCTGTTCCAGTGGTGGGACACATGTATATCGGGGCGGCGATGAGTCGATTACATGTGTCCCACGCGCAAGTTGCGCTGTGTGTTGGATGGGTGCTGTCTCGTGACACCGACGACAGCCGGCGGTCATCGTCGGAGGCGAGATTGGCGGCCGATACGTCGAGCGCATAGGTGATGTCGAAGAGTCGTTCAAAGAGCAGGCCCGCCAGACTCGCACCCACGATGACCTGCTGGATCTGCGGCGAGCGGTCGGGGAGAAAACTGCCGCCCGCTGGATCTCCATCCGTCAGCAACGAATCGACTGAGTCGAGAACGTTACAGCGAAGGAAAACTCACTTGGTGCAATAACTATACTTGGATAACTATCCGGGTATAGTTATCGATGTGCCGCGGCCAGCATTGTCGAATATCCAACGCGTACAGGGTGAAAAGCTGGGCAAGGAGTTGCGCAGGCTGCGGGGAACGCGCACGGCCGCAGAGGTGGCCCATGAGGCTGGGGTGCCGCTGGACACGCTGCGCAAGTTGGAGCAGGGCGGCACGGCCACACCTGGATTCTTCTTGGTCGCGCAAGTGGCCCAGGTGCTCAATACGCCGCTGAACCAGTTGGTGGACAAGGTGATGACCACGAAAGGACGGCGGCGATGACCGCAGCGGAGTCGATCATGACCGTTGATATGAAACGCGGGGCCAGGCGCGATATCCGTGCCACGTGGCGCCAGCCCGGTAGCGGGCGGGCGAGCGTTGCCGCAGGGCATGAAGAAAAACATGCCTATACCTATTGCGGAGTAGGTTCGCATATGGAATCCTTCAGCCATGAACCTAAAGGTGCAGATGCAGTGCGACGACTTGGTTCGCCAGCATCATGGCGCGTTTGCGCAGCTGCGCAAGGATATTGCGGCAATGGTGCTGCGGGCTGCGCAAATATGGGAGACCGAGTTCCCCGACCCGGCGGAGATGCACGGCCAGTTGCACTGCACGTCGGTGCGCGGGCTGCTGCTGCAGTTGCGGATCGCCCGGGACGGCGACGGGGCGTTGATCGAGGGAGACGGGCCGCAGCAGTCCATCTTCACCCCGCAGGCGGGGGCCTTGTCCACGATGTGTGGGCAGGGTATGTCGGTGGTGCTGCTCGATGGACGCGGCGGCCAGTTTCGGGTCCGCAAGGCACCCTCGAAGGTGATCGCCGATCGGGAGCGGCTGGTGATCCTTCCCCCGAAAAGGCAGCGGACGGCGGCGCTGGAGGCCATCGAGGGTCAGCAGGCCCTCGACCAGGAGAGCACCGACGAGGACGCCGAGCAGCCGACGCCGGCCGATCCGGAGCAGGAGATCCGCGACGGACAGTTGACCATCAGTGGCCAATTCGATCAGCCGCGGCAGCCGCCGCAGTGGGAAGAGGGGGTGCCGGTCCAGGAGGAAACCCAGGTCGACGAGGAGCCGCAGGAGTCGGAGGCTGCCGAACAGATCGCCAACCAATGGCAGGTGGCGGCAGCCGACCAGGAGGAGCCGCCGGCCACCGACGAGGATTCCGAGGAGCCGCAGGAGGATGCACTTGGCTACGACTGGTTCGTGCTGTGGACGCTCAGTCCGGACGCCTACCACGTGCCGGAAGTGTTCTTAGCGGCGGTGATCGGTATCGACGATGGCGCCAAGATCGTGATTGTGGCCTCGGCACCGCTACCGAAGTCGGCGGCACCTCGCCAGGATCAGCAAGACGAGCAGGGCGGCGATTTCGAGGATTTCGGCCAGGACAGCCAAGAGGGTTCTGGTCCCGATCCAGCGTGACGCGTTTGTCACACCCGCCAGTTAGCGTTGTCGGTAGTGGTGTTGAATCGGGATCGCGATGACGAAGACGATTGAAATTTATGGGCTGCGGGCCCGCCAGGCCCGTTTGATGCGGCGGTTAACAGCAAAGTCGGTGATGGACGCGGTGGGCTGGTCCGGGGCTCGTTTGTCACGGCTGGAGCGAGCCGACACGACGTGCCTGTCCGAGGACGAACTGCGGTCGCTAACTGAGGTTTTGCGTTTTCCGGCAAGGTTTTTCACGGCGACCCCGGTGTGTCTGGTCGAGCCTGACCAGTTGTTGTTCCGCACACCCAAGTCCACTACCGAGACCGAGAAGAATCGGATGGCGCAGTTCATCGCGTTGTCGGGCGATTTTTTGTTGGAGCTCGATACTCGGCACAAGTTGCCGCCGGTGCGGATCTCGGCGGCTCCTGATCGTGACCCGATCGCCGCCGCGCGGCACGCTCGCCAATGCTTGGGGGTCGAACCTGATGCACCGATCAGCGATCTGACCCATCTGTTGGAGCGCGGCGGGATCCCCGTGGTGATGAGACACGAGCGTTTCGGCGCCAAGACACCCGAAGATAATTCTCGGGGACGGCTAGAAAAACACCTGGGATGCTCGACGTGGGTGGGCGAGTTCCAGGAACGACCGCTGATTGTGTTGCGGGAGCTGGATTCTTGGGAGCGGACCCGGTGGACGCTGGCGCACGAGTTGGGGCATTTGGTGCTGCACACCGATGCCGCGGAGCTGACCGACGAGCATGAAGACCAAGCGTCTCGGTTCGCCTCGGAATTCTTGGCGCCGTTTGCGGTGGCATCGAAAGCGGTGAAGAACGTGCCGTCGTTGCTGAACTTGATTCCGGTGAAACAGAAATGGGGTATCTCCATCGGGGCGCTGCTACCTCATTTCTATGATCGCGGAGCCTTGGATGAGGACCGTTACGAAATGCTGCGCACCCAGCTGTACACGCGGATCAACGCCGACACCGGGTTCACGTGGGGCAGAACAGAGCCCGGATGGGATGAGCGACTCCCGGAGCGTCCACGATTGATGAGTAAGTGGATTGAATTCGCCTACGGGGTCAGCTCTCCCGAGGCTCTGGCCGCCCACCAGGTCATTTGGCCGCTGGATGTGCTTCATGAATTCCTGGTCGGACAGCGCTACGCCGCCGCACCGGTCAAGCCGCCGCCGGCCCGCGTGATGCGCAGTGGTGTTGCAGATTTCGCCGCCTACCGGCAGCGTCGAGCCTGACACCGTGGGCAGGTGATCATCGGTGGCGCGAGTGCAGCGGATAGTGTCGCCCGAGGATGGCAGCTGCTCCTACACGGTCGTGGGCGCCGACTATCTGCCCATCGCGCCGGTCGCGGAGTATCTGCAGTTCCTGCGTGATGATCAGGCCTCCCCGAACACTGTGCGCGGCTATGCGGCAGGACTGGCCACCTGGTGGGATGTGTTGGAGGCCACAGACACCGCCTGGACCGACATCTCGACGGCGATGTTCGGACAGTTCCTGACCTACCTGCGCACCGGGGACCTGCCGGGCACCGCCCGCATCGGCGCGCCCGGGGTGTGGCTGGCCCCTTCCTCGGTGCAACAGCGGGCCGCCGCAGTGCTGGCGTTCTACCGCTATCACGCCCACGCTCACCACCTCGATGGCCCATATCAGCGGCTTTACGGCACCCTGGGCAAGCGTGGACGGTCCCGCTACATTCCCCTGCTGGCCGGAGTCGGACGCCGCGCACCCCAGCCACGGCCGATCTACCGCACCAAAACCGGGAACATCTGCCGCACACCGGTTCTGCTGCCCACCCAAGTGGGCACCATCATCGAGGCGTGCGCTACCCAGGACACCGACGGCGCCTGGTCGGGCTCCCCGTCAGCGCTGCGGGACCGGCTGCTGTTCGCCACACTGGCCGAGACGGGAATGCGCCTTGGTGAAGCATTATCGCTTCGGCACAACGATATTCATATCGGCGCCGGCGGCACCCCATGGATCGAGGTGGTGCCCCGTCAAGACCATCCCCACGGAGTGCGGGTCAAAGGCGGCGCCCGCCGCATCTACATCGGGGACGATCTGGAAGCGCTGTACTCGGCGTACGTGTGGCAGCTCGTCGACGTCGGCGCCGACGAACTCGTGGAGAACCTGAACACCCATTTCGTGTTCGTCAACCTCGCCGGCGGTCCACTGTTCGCACCGCTGCGACCAGAATCGGTGTACACCAAGGTCCGCTCGATCACCAAGGGTGCCCGCGGTGTCCTACCGCAGCAGTGGTCGCCGCATTGGCTGCGTCACACCCACGCCACCGCGTTGCTGTTGTCGGGGGTACCGCCACATGTGGTGATGCGCCGCCTGGGTCATCAAGACATGCAAACCACGCTCTCAACGTACGGCTGGGTGACCGAGGACGCCGAGATGCGCACGCTGGCGCAGTGGAAGAGCTTCGCGGCCGGGTGGAAAGGGCTACATGATGACCCCACTTAACCGATCCGGGCCCCGTCGGGGCGCAGGACCGTCCGCACCAGCGGCCTGGGAGCAGCAATGGGCCCAAGTGCCCGAGCAGTGGCGCACACCGGCATACCGGATCGATGCGGCACCGGCCTGCGAGGTATTCACACCGAACAAGTACTACCGGCCCCGCGCTGACGGAGAACCCTACGACTTCACCCCGCCCGGGCCGCCCCGCTTCGCCCACGAGCTGGCCTGGTGGGTGTACACCTGCTGGCGAGAAGGGCTGTGCCGCATCGATCCTGGCGACCTCAACTGGCTGCTGCGGACCCTGCCGTCAGCAATCGCCGACTATCAGCACGGCCACGGGCACCCCCCGGAAAGCCTGCTCGATCTTGACGCCGCCGAGATCATCCGGCACGGGGTGCTGCTGTTTGAACGCCGCAACGGGCGTCTGCCCACCCCGGGGTATCGCCGCAATTTTCAGTACACCGTCGACAAGCTATATGTGCTGCTCTCGGTGCGCTGCGGCGGTGCGCCCTGGTGGTCCCATGATCTATGGGATCTGCGCATCGATCCGCGCATCCCCCAGCGCGAACACGAACCCCGCCACGATCAAGTGCTCAAACTCGCTGGCATTCAACCTAACTGGCTGCGCGAGGGGCTGCGATTCTGGATGCGCACCGCGCTGACTCATCAACTGTTCACCTGGACAACAGCCATCTCTCGCAGCGGCAACCTGGGTCGACAACTGGGCACCTTCTGCGTCACCAAGGCGCTGGCCGACGACCCGCTGATCGCCGACGACCCCGACACCCTGCGCCAGATGTTCCTGGGCTTCCTGAACTATCTGCGCAGCCCGCACGCCTCCGCCAAACCCGGCGGGCTCACCGACTACATGGTCGCCGAGATCCAATACGAGGTGCAGTCCTTCTACACGTTCATGTACGACCACGCCGCCGACGCTGCCGCCGGCACCGGCAATGAACGCTGGAAAGACATCACCACCGCCCACACCCGGCTATGGTCGCCAACATACGCGCCCCGCAAAACTAAGCGCCACCGCGAATTGACCTGGTACAGCACCGCCGATCTGCAAAGGATGCTGGCCTACCTGGACGTACTAGGCGCCGACAGATCCCGGCGAGTGGTACTCACCCACCCTGACGGGGCCATCTCGGTAGTGCCTGGTCTGGGCGATCCGCAAGCGGCACGCGCCTGGCTGCTGCAGGCGATGACCGGGCGGCGGGCCTCGGAAATCCTGATGCTCGATCATGATCCGCTCACCGCGATCCCGGGCCGTGAACTCCCCGCGCAGGGCGACACCGATACGTTCGTGGCGCGGCTGCGCTACCAGCAGACCAAAGTCGAGGGCGTCGACCCCACTATCTTGGTCGAACAAGCGGTCGTGGAGGTCATCGCCGAACAGCAGCGCTGGCTTGCTCAGCAGTACCCCGGCGTGCGCTCCAAATACCTGTTCGTGGGAATGCTGCATCAACATCAGGGACAGCGGGCACGGCCCTACAGCTCCTACCTGAACTCGCTGCAAAAACTCGACAAGGTCCACCGGTTAACCGATCCAGCAGGAAACCCGTTGCGGTTCTCCCAAACTCACCGGCTGCGACACACCCGCGCCACCGAACTGCTCAACGACGGTGTCCCGTTACATGTGGTGCAGCGCTACCTGGGCCACAAGAGCCCGGAGATGACCGCCCGCTACGCCGCCACCCTGGCAGCCACAGCTGAAGCAGAATTCTTGAAACACAAGAAGATCGGCGCTCACGGCGCCGACATCGCGATCAGCCCCGCCGACATCTATGAAATGACCCAGCTGGCCAAACGCACCGACCGCATCTTGCCCAACGGGGTATGCCTGCTGCCGCCGCTGAAGTCCTGCGACAAAGGCAACGCCTGCCTGTCATGCGGCCATTTCGCGACCGATGCCACCCATCTGGACGAGCTGCGCGAGCAGCGCGCAGCCACCGCGGCACTACTCGATGCCCGCCGCGCCCAAGTGGCCGCCCGCACCGGCCGCGAGCTCGCCGACTCCAACGTGTGGGTCGCCGAGCGGCTGCGCGAAATCACCTCCCTGGACGCCATCATCACCCGCCTGACCGACCACTCCCTCCCGACATCTGCGGCAGTCAGCGGACCGGCGACCGCCACACGGATTCCATTGCTGCCCATCGCAACCCGTGGCGCTCACGAATCGGCACTCGATCACGCCCAGCGCCGCAGGAGCACCCATGACTGAACCCCAACCGGGCCTGGACGGGCTGCTCCGGCACGCCAAAGCACGCTCCGCCGATGCCCGTGCCCGCATCGACAAAGCGATCCGTGACCTGCGCCGCCAGCACGTACCGATCAACATCAACGCCGTAGCCCGCGCCGCCGGGGTCACCCGCAAAACCATCTACCGCAACCCTGAGCAGCTGGCCCGTATCCGCGCCCACAACCCCCTTCGCACCGCCGCCACACCGGCCTCCGGCGCCCCCGCCGGGGCGATGCCCACGAGCATCGTGGCCGGGCTGCGCCGCGAACTGAGCACCCAGCGCAACCAACACCGGGCCCAAATCACCGACCTACACGCACAACTCAAAGAGAAGGACGCCGCCCTCGCGGCAGCCCACGGCGAGATCGCACGGCTCACAGCGCAACTGCACCTCGGCAGTTAGCGCTTCGGCTTGTCGATCTCTGCCCGTACCGTGCACACATGGCGACCGTGCACGTGCACAAACTAAGCACCGGGCAGAGCCCGTCTGCATCGTCCATCACCACGTGCGCAGGTGGACCCACACGATTCCCGGCATCCTCCAAGAGGACAAAACCTACGACCGCTGGCCGCTCGAACCCGGCATGCAAGCCCAAATCCACGGCCAGCAAGGCGATCTCGCGACCGAGATTCATATCGAAGCCAGTGACAGCATCCACATTATTCGCCCCCGACCCAACCCATACCGGTACCCAGCGCGTTAGTGCCTGACCGCAACCAATCTGCCAGGGACCGCCATCGCAGAACAAATCTGCTGCACGATTCGCGCTACGACGTCGCCCGGGACATCACTGCTCATCGAACAACGCCGCTACCGGCACGCCGAGAGCTTCCCCGATGTCAACGCCAAAGACTCCTGCGTCAAACCACGCTCAATCCGCAGCGCCCGGATACGGCCCCCGACGACACGACGAGTGCGCTCCCACTCCGCCACACGGTCGGGATCGTTCTGGGCAGGGCGTGTAGGCACGCACCCCAGTTATGGCCGTTTTCGGCCTGTCCGGGTTTGGTTTTGGTGTCGGCGCTTGTTGGGTCTGTTAGGGCATGCAGGTGAGTGTGCCGGTGGCGGCCAGGGCGATGGTGATCAGTGGGCCGGTGGCGATGGTGAGCACGGCGGCGGTGAGCATCGCGTGGGTGCGGGCTTGTGTTGTGAATGCTGGTGGGGTCAGGAGTCTTTGGGCGCGGCTAAGGACCGCGACGTTGGCGGCGCCGAGCGCTGGTGCCGGTGTTGTGTCGGCGAGGTCAAGGAGCCCGGACAGGAGTGCGGTGCGGCCGTGGTGGTGGGCGGCGGCATCGTCGGCGCACATTTCCAGCAGCTTGGGTACTTCGATGGCGCCGGCGGTGATGAGTCGTACGAGTGGGAGCGTTGTCGCCAGGGCTCTTAGCGCGGTGACGATTTGGGGGTGATGCCCGGCGAGGTGGGCCCGTTCATGGGCCAGGACAGCTGCTATTTGTTCGGCGTCAAGGGCATTGAGTGCGGCGGTGGTGAGCACGATCGTGGCGGGGCGGCCCGCGACGCAGTAGGCGGCAGGCTCGGTAGCGTCCATGACCACCACGTCGTGTTCGGTGCCGCGGCGCCCGACGATGCGCACGGCCTGCGCGTGTTCATGGGCGGCGTCGCGTAAATGAATAAGCGCCCGGATAAGACGCACGCTGACGACGCCGACGGCTCCGGCCGCCGAGGCTGCGATGACCAGTATCCCGAGCTGTGCGGCGATACCTGCCTGGCCGGTGACAACCTCGTGCAGCCGGGCAGTACAAGCGGCCAGCACTACCATCGGGGAATTCCAGTGGCGCACAACATTGATAACGATGAGCACGGCAGCCACCACCCAGCTGGCCAGCACACTAGCGATCGCGCTCACCCACACCGTGACCCCGAGACGGGGAGCATGCCCCGAACGAGTCAGCCTCGACAAAAGCGGCGGGGCGAACACCACGACCACAGTGCTGTAGAGCAGCAGACAGACCGCGATGCTCACGTGGCGCGATTGCGTTTGGCGGGGCGCCGCAACATCGCGCGCAGCCGCTCTGATTCTTGCGGACCGATCTGTGCCAGGAAATGCGTGAGCACCAGATCAGGTTTGCCGCCCGCATCCAGGGCCTGGCTCATCAGTCGGGCGCTGTGCTGCTCGCGGGTCAGAGCGGCCCAATAGCGGTAGGCCTTGCCGTCACGCTCGCGCTGCAGCCAGCCCTTGGTGTGCAGGTTATCCATCGTCGACATCACCGTGGTGTAGGCGATATCGCGGTCGGCGGCAAGCTCATCAAACACCTCCCGCACCGTCGTGGTGTCCGCACCGCGGTCCCACACGCGATCCATCACGACAGTTTCGAGCTCACCGAAGCCTCGACTACGCACATCCATCTCCCTGTCTGCCCCGTGCACTGCAACGTTCCGCACGGCCACGTTCTGCACGTTGTTACTGTCTACGTACCTACATAGTAGGACGCTGGGCTTTGAGCTGTGCGATCTCCGCACGCAAGGCTTGCAGCTCTTGGGACTGCCCGGTCTGCGTGTCGTCGCGATTGCGCATCATCATCCACATCATCGCGCCCATGCCGACCGGGCACGCCAGCACCGCCAACAGGGGCAGAACATCGGCCATCTCAGCACCTCCTTGCTTCTGCGATCACGCGTGTGGTCCTGCCCGGCAGTCGATGCGAGGTCGCTGACTTTGTTTCATTTCCGATGGATTGATGGCTGCCGGGCTATGCCATATCCGCGCAGCACGCGCAGTCGCCAGATTCCTTGGCGGCTGCCATGTCATCACAGCAGTCGCCGGACTTGGACTTCATCTGGGTTTTCATCGTGGCCATCATCGACTTCATGGCCGCCTCATCGCACCACATCAGCTCCGGCATCGCGCCGTTCTGGTAGACCACCATGGCCGGTGCACCGCCGGTGACATCGAAGTACACCTTGCCCGTAGAACTCTGCCCCTCAGCGAGGGTGGCCCCGGAAAGCCCTGCCGGGCTGGCCAGCTGCCACAGCGTCCGATAGTGCTCTTCGGAGCCCGAAACAGCCGCGAGATTCGGAATGACCGGGGTCACCGTGCCCGAGACTGCATGCACCGATGCCGTTGCTTCCCACAGCTGACCGGCGACCGGGTAACCCGGGGCGCCGTCGGCGCTCTTGTGTAACCCGGTGATCGTCCACTCCTGCACCACGGCGCCGCCGGCATCGCTCAGGCGCTGATGCGACCCCATCTGGTGGGGACAATCCTTCTTGGCCGCATTCGCCAACGGCACACCAACAAGCACCATCAAAAGGGCTGCCGCGCCAGCCACCATGATCATCCGTAATGCACGCACTTACGTACTCCATTCTGTTGCAAGAGAACTCATTTCCAACCACTAACCAGACACATCGACAGCGGAAACCACATGGCATGTGATCTACTATCTACGTACCTAGATAGTAGATCACAGGCGCGGGTGCGGCATCCCACACCGCGCAACGCTCGGCCAACGTAGTCCGGACATAGGCGGAAAAGGGGCACAACCAGATACGGCAGATCGCTGCAGTGCTCGTGGGGGCACCGTTGGCACAGACACTGACGGCGCCTCGCCAGGTATAGGGGCGCCCAGATACCCACCATCAGTTATGCCGCATTGGCTACGTCAATGGGTTCTGCCTGGGCGGTGTCAGTTGGCCCTGCCTGGGGTGCAGAAGCCGTGCGTATTGAGCGAAGCTAGATGTATGCATGTGGAACTTCTCACGAGCCTGGGGTGTCCGAATGCGTCGGCGGCTCGGCGCTTGCTCGGTGACTGTCTATCTGAGATCGGTATCGCTGAAGATGTGGTGGTTGAAAGGGTCGGTGGATATCCATCGCCGACGGTGCTCGTTGATGGTGTGGATGTCATGAAGCCGGGCACTGAGTTGGGAGCTGATGCGTGCCGATTGGACCTTCCAACCAGGGACCGCGTACTGGCGGCGCTTCTGAGTGCGAGGCGGTTGACGTGATCGGTGTGGGGGCCTACCCGCTGCTCGGCCGACGCCTCGTCACGGGTGCGACGTGATCTTGTTGCGCCCCGAGTTCAGCTGGCTGCTGTGGTTTTCTGGTTGCGGGGTGTGGGCCAGCCGGTAGGAATCGGTTCCGGTTTCGATGATGTGTCCCCGATTGCTTTGGTGCGGGCGGCGCGGACGCCGTTGGCGATGACCACGATTTCGGCGAGTTCGTGGATGGCGACGACGGCGGCTAGACCCAGGAGCCCGGTGAGGGCCAGTGGGATGAGCACGCTGATCAGGGCCAGGGACAGGCCGATGTTTTGCAGCATGATGGATCGGGCGCGGCGGGCGTGGCGGAATGCTTGGGTGAGGTGGCGCAGGTCTTCGCCCATGAGGGCCACGTCGGCGGTTTCGATGGCCACATCGGTGCCCATGGCGCCCATCGCGATACCGAGGTCGGCAGTGGCCAGGGCGGGGGCGTCGTTGACGCCGTCGCCGACCATCGCGGTCGGGTTGTGTTGGCGCAATTGACTGATCAGGTGGGCTTTGTCTTCGGGCCGCAGGTCCGCGTGCACGGTATCGATACCGGCCTGGCGGGCCAACGCGGCCGCGGTGGCGGCGTTGTCGCCGGTGAGCATGACGATCTCATACCCGTCGCGGCGCAGCGTCTGGACCACTTCACGTGCCTCGGGGCGCAGTTCGTCGCGTACCGCGATCGCCCCGATCAGGGCGCCGTCCTCTTCGATGAGGACCGCTGTCGCGCCGCCGGCTTGCATGGCGGCCACCTGGGCGGCCAACGGGCCGGCGTCGAGCCAGCCGGGGCGCCCCAACCGCAGATGGCGCCCGCCCAGGTCGCCGGTGAGCCCGGCGCCGGTGACAGCTTGAACATTGTCGGCCGGTACCACGGCGTCGGCGGCGGCCAGGATCGCGGCAGCCAGCGGGTGTTCGCTGCGGGCTTCCAAAGCTGCTGCAGCGGCCAGGACTTGGGCGGCGGTGGCGGCGCCGACGGTGGCGACCTCGATGACGGCCGGCTTGTTGGCGGTCAGGGTGCCGGTCTTGTCCAGGGCCACGGTGCGCACCGCGCCGAGGGCTTCTAGGGCGGCGCCGCCCTTGACCAGGACCCCGAGTTTGGAGGCGGCACCGATCGCGGCCACCACGGTCACCGGAACGGAGATCGCCAGCGCGCACGGGGATGCGGCCACCAGCACCACCAGGGCCCGTTCAATCCACACCAGCGGATCCCCGAAGATGCTGCCCACGACGGCGATAGCGGCGCCGGCGATCATGACGGCCGGTACCAGGGGTTTGGCGATCCGGTCGGCCAGGCGCTCGCTGGCGCCCTTGCGGGATTGTTCGGCCTCCACGATCGCCACGATGCGGGCCAACGAGTTGTCCGCGGCGGTACTGGTGACCTCGATATGCAGCACTCCGGTGCCGTTGATCGACCCGGCGAACACCTCAGCGCCCGGGCCCGCCTCCACCGGCACCGATTCGCCGGTGATCGCCGAAGTGTCTAGGGCGCTGCGGCCCTGCCGGATCACACCATCGGTGGCCAGGCGTTCCCCGGGACGCACCACCATCATGTCGCCGACCTGCAGATCCGTTGGGGCGATGACGGTTTCGGTGCCGCCCCGGATGACGGTGGCCTCATCGGGCACCAACGACAACAAGGCCCGCAGACCGCGGCGGGTCCGCGCCAGCGAATACTCCTCCAGACCCTCACTGATGGAGAACAAAAACGCCAGCATCGCGGCCTCGCCGACCTCACCGAGCAGCACCGCACCGATCGCGGCGATCGTCATCAAGGTGCCCACACCGATCTTGCCCTTGAGTAGACGACGCAGTGTGGACGGCACGAACGTGTAGGCGCCGATCGCCAAAGCCAGCCCGTACAAACCTATTTCGACCGGGCGCGGCCCACCGGACCAGCCAGTGATGTACCCAGCCGCCAGCATCACGCCCGTAACCGCCGCCGCACGCAGCTCCCTGATCTCCCACAGCCGTTCGGGTTCGTGCTCGGCCTGGCCGCCGGGGCGGTCCTCATCAGAGCCGCAGCCACACGCATCGCTCATCGCGCCACCTTCTTCGCATTGCCAGGGTGGCCGTAGTTCGGGCACAACGCCACCGCACTGCCCGTGGCGGCCAGCAGCGCTTCAGCGGCCGCGAACACCGCCAGCACCTCCGGACGCGCCAACCGATACACCGAGGAGCGGCCCTGCGGCCGGTAATCGACCAGACCGCAATCACGCAGGCACCCCAGATGCGCCGACACCGTCGACTGCGCCAAACCCAACTCGATGGTCAGATCCACCACCCGGGCCTCACCGGCAGCCAACCGCTGCAAGATCGCCAGCCGCGTCCCATCCGAAAGGCTATGGAACAACGCCGTCGCCGCCTCCACATCGACCACCTGCCGCAGGCCTTCGGCAGGCCCTATCATCGCCATTCGACGATGATAGCGCCAAATATGGTTGCTCGGTCAAGTCGAGATGGCCGGACGGTTCAGCACCACCGGACCCTTTACACCTCATCGGTAACCATCACTACACGCGAAGGGCCACGAACATGGCACGCGACTGGACCCGCAACCGACTGAAGTTCTTTATTGCCGGGCCGCTGTTCGAGGCGGGCGACCGATTCATTCCACGTCACACGCACAACCGCCTGGCCCAGCTGGTCGCCGACCACCACCGGGCCGTGCCTCGTCAACTCACGATCCGTTTAGGTGGAACGGAGCGCGGCGACCCAATCATGGAAACACCTCTACAGATAACACTGTCACCCACCAGAAAACGCCGGTTCGCGACCCATGTAGGAAACAGTCGGAAACACCCCAATCACCCCTACAGATAAGGCTGCGGTGGCCGGCTATGTCAATTCGGTGGCGCTGCTGGTGTGGGTGTTTCCAGTGGGCAATCTGACCGCGCTGACCACCCGGGTGGGTATGCATGCCAGCAATCCGCTGCTGGATTCGGGCCGCATGATCGCGGTGATCGTGGCCGGCTTCGTTACAGGTGTCATCGCCGCCGGTGTGGTGCTGGCCCCAACGCAAGCCCACACCGGCCCGCGCCCGGCCGCAGTGCTGGTGGCCGAGGCGGCGCTGCTGGTGGCGGCCGCGGGAATCGAGCACCCGCTGATCAGGGCACCGCTGGCCGCCGCTGCATGCGGATTGCAGAACGGGATGACGTCGGGATTTCCGTCGATGGCCGTGCGGACCACACATTTCACCGGGACGCTTACCGATCTGGGGCTGCTGCTGGCCCGCAGCTACCACCACGGAGTGGACCGGTGGCGGGCCGCGATCCTTACTGCCACCGTGGCGGCCTTCATCGCCGGTGCGGCCGTAGGAGTGATCATTGGGGCACGCATCGGCGATCACGCGCTGATCCCAGCCGCCGCAATCTGTGCCGCGCTGGCCGCCGCCAACCTGCACCACCACCACCGCGGCCGGCCGCGCCGGGCGGCGTCAGCCAGCCAACACGGCGAACCCGAGAACACCGGCGAGGACACCGGCGCGGACACCTTGGTGGCGCCCGGAGGCGCCAGCGGCCGCAGCGAGCAGCCATGAGGACTGCCGAATCAGCTGGTTCACGCCCCAATCACTGGGGCCCGCCGGGGTTTTGGCCTGCGATGTCGGTGATCGGCAAATTGGGTGCTGGTTTGGGTGAGGGCGTGGCCGGCAAGGCAGGGATCTGCGCGGGCGGAATGTCGTGAATGTCGTTGACAGGCGGGCCGTTTTCACGGCCACCGTAACTGGTGCCGGGAGCGCGGTCGCCGAGCAGGTGGCTGACGGTGACCATGTGGTAGCCATTGGCAATCAGCACCGGCAGGAACTGGTAGACGATATCGACGGTGCTCGAGTAGGTGTCGTGCAGCAGCACCACCGAACCGGGCTTGATCTGGGTTTTGAGCATATACACGGTGGCGGCGGTATCAGCGTCATTGATCCAGTCGAACGGTATGACATCCCACAAGATTTCGGCCAAATGCTGCCGGCCCGCTTCGGCGCGCACCGCCGCATCCGAAACCCCGCCGGCCGGCCGATACAGATGCGGGGCGATCCCGGTAGCCGCCGCGATTGCCCCGACACCTTTGCTCAGCTGAGCGCCGATATCGGCGGCTGGGACGGTGGCCATGTTGGGATGCTCCCAGGTGTGGTTAGCCACTTCCATTCCCGCCGCCACGATGCGCCGGGCCGCCGCAGGATCAGCGGCGACCTTGTTACCGATCAGGAAAAACGTGGCCTTGGCGCCGCGATCGGTCAGCACCTGCACCAGCCGGTCGGTAAACGGCGTGGGGCCATCGTCGAACGTCAGGGCCACACATTTGTAGCGGGCGCAGTCCACCGTGTCCGGGCCCAGCAACAACCGATGGCGCACCCCGATGCCGACCACCCCGGCCGCAGCCACCAGCACCACCGCGACCACCGCTACCTGAAACCGCAGCGACGAGAGCACCGCACCCACAGATCTACCTCCTGCACCCAATCGGCCAGCGCCGGCCGCTGCGCCGCAGCCCTGCCATACCCGCGGGGGCATCCTTGCACGCGTTCCTGGACATCGTCTGTACACCCGCCAATATGCCAGTACCCGGTAGGGGTTATGGCTAGGATGGGGTGCATGCGGATGCGCCCGCGCCGGGGGTATCGCCGCCAACGGGGTGCGGCAGCGTTGGTGCTCATTGCCGCCGTGGCGGTGAGCGCGGCTCTGGGGTGCCTCACTGGTGCGCCGCGTTCCTGGTCAACTGCGGACTCTGCCGCGACCGCTCATGTTGTCGCAGGCCTTGTCAGCGAGCAGATTGCGCCGGCGTTTTTGCGTGCGGCGGCTGACCCGGTGGGGGCAGATCTGGATGCGCCGTGCCCGCACGCGCAGCTGACCGCGACGGTGCGTACCGGCGACAACCTGCCTTTGATGGGGGCGCTGCCCACGGTGTTCGGTGCCTTGACCGGCGTAGCTGCGGCAGGTGGGACACCCGTGCGGGGGCCGCCGCCACGGGCCCGTGTGGCCGCCGTTGCCGGCCCGATGTCTTTACATCAGCTCTGCGTTATTCGGCGCTGATCAAACACCTGCCGATGCCTGGCCACTGCGGCCATAAGGCATCGGCTTTCTGGTGTCCTTCGACAGCTCCTGCCGCCTGTGAGCGGCACCCCAACGTAGGGAATTCTCATGGGCAACAAACGTTTTCTTCGCCGCGGCGGGACCGCCGTCATTGCGGCCGTTGCTGCGGCGACCGTGGCCGGCGCCGGTAGCGCATGGGCGGGCCCGGCTGCTCCTAATGCGCTGCAGGTCATCTTGGCTCTGCAGCGTCAAGGCGACAAGGTCATTGTCAACCGCACGGGTGTCAAACCGCTGCAGCTGTGCACCGTGACCTCGGTGCGCGAAGGCCGAGCCGAGTATTGGTGGACCCATCCGCAGGTCGTCGACCCCAACCGGGCCAAACGCGCCAACGGGGTGGGCACGCAGCTGCTGTACCGCACCATGTACGTCGACGTGCAGTGCTGACCCGGCTTACTGCCGCCACCTGCGGCAGCGGGCTCTCAGGATTGCACGAAGTGGGTTAGGCCGCCGCAGGTGTGGGCCCGCAGCACGGGCAGTCGGTGCCGGGTGCGGCGGCGGGCATGTCTTTGCAGCACGGGCAGTCGGCCATCATGGCCTTCATCTTGGCTTTCATCGTCGGGTCCATGGCCTTGTTCGTGGACATACTCATCGCGGGCTCGCAGCACCACATCATCGCCGGTGCACCGCCGCCCGCGGTGTAGACCACCGCCATCGGATCGGGCCCGGTGACATCAAAATATACTGTGCCCGAGGATGATTGGCCCTCTTCGAGGGTGGTGGCGGGTAGGCCTTGATCGGTGGCGACCTGCCAGAGCACCGGGTAGTGCCCGCTCATGGCGTGGGCGGCCAGGTTGGGGATGAGTGGGGTGATGGTGCCGCGATCGGCTCGCACGGTCGCCGAGGCTTCCCACAGCTGGCCGGTCGGGGTGTAGCCGGGCAGGACGTCGGCCGATTTCTTCAGGCCGGTGATGGTCCAATCTTGGATGCCGCCGCCGGCGTCGGCCAGTTGTTGGGCGGCCCCGAAGCGGTGCGGACAGGACCCGGCGGCATGCCCTAGCGGTGGGGCCAGCAGCCCCGCGAGGAAAAACCCGGCCGCGGCCAGGGCCGCTCCGAGGCAACGCAGTGCACCCATGGTGATCTCCTTATGTGTAGTGATGAGTAGTCGATGGCACTTTCTCGCTGATGGACACCGATGGCCGGGCAGCGAAATCTGATGGTGTGCAGTGCTATTGGCGGTAGGAGACGACGGTCATCATTCCGGCTTCGCCGTGATAAATGTTGTGGCAGTGGGTCAGCCACTGGCCCGGGTTGTCCGCATCAAAGTCGACTTCGACTGTTTGCATGGGCGCCACCAGCACGGTGTCTTTGCGAGCGCCATACGCACCGGCCGCGGTCCGCACGGCGAAGGTGTGTCCGTGCAGGTGCATCGGGTGAAACATCATGGAGTTGTTGATATAGCGCAGCCGCACCCGCTGGCCTTCGCGCACCGGCAGCCCTTCAGCGGGGTTGTAGGTTTTTTCGTTGATCGTCCAGGAGTATTTGTCTCCCGGCCCGGCCAGGCGCAAGTCGTAGGAGATGTCGGGCTCGCGGACAGCCAGGGTCACCGCCTCAGTGGCGCTCAGGGAGGCGGTGTCTAGTGCGGTCAGCTTCGGTAGCGCCGCGGCCGCCTGCGCCGCCGAACCGGACACGGGTTTGCCGCCTGAGCGCAGGACCAGCTGGGCGTAGCCGTCCTTGCCGTAAGGGGCCGCCAGCAGCGGCACCGATACCTCACCGATGGTGATGATGGCGTCGATGCGCTCACCCATACCGATCAGCAGCGCCTCGGCTTGCCGTGGTTGCACAGGGAAGCCGTCGGTGTGGGTCACCGTCAGCGCTGTCCCGGGGATCGCGACCCGAAATGCGCTGTCGCCGGCGGCGTTGACGATCCGCAGCCGCACCCGGGTCCCGGGCCGGTAGTCCAGGGTCTGCGGATCGGCGGGCACCCGCCCGTTGATCACGTAGTACGGATAGGTGACATCGCCGCCGTCGGCACCTAGCGGCGCCTGCGCACTGACCCCCATCGAACCCATCGACATCCCCGGCATCTCGCCCATCGAGTGACCCATCCCCGGCATGCCCTTGTCCCGTAGCCCGGCCAGTACTTTGTCGGGGTCGGTGCCGGTGCCATCGATCCAGTCATCGAGTGCCACTATCAGTTCGGTGTCGTAGTCGGCGCGCTCATCGGGGTCTTCCACGATCAGCGGCGCATACAGACCCCGATCCAGCTGGGTGCCCACATGCGGATGAAACCAGTATGTCCCCGGATGGGGCACGGCGAATTCGTAGGTGAACGATCCCGCCGCCGCGATCTGCGGCTGCGTCAGATCCGGCACCCCATCCATGTCGTTGCGCAAGGCGATCCCATGCCAGTGCACCGTGGTGGGCGCCGGCAGCCCGTTGGCCACGGCCACCCGCAACACCTCGCCCTTGCGGGCCCGGATAGTGGGCCCGGGAATCTGGTCGCCGTAACCCCACGTGGACACGGTCGTGCCCGCCAGATCCAGCTGCAGCGGCCGCGCAGCTAGGTTGACCGGGACCAATCGGCCGCCGCCGTCGCGGCGCGCGGCTTCTACCGCGCCCACTCTCGGTGAGGTCGGCCCGACTGGCTGCCCGCTGGGCCCGCGCACCGGCCGGGTGCCGCAGGCGGCCAGCGCCCCGGCCGCCGCCGTGGCTGCACCTAATTGCAAAAACCCGCGCCGACCCCACTGTGATCGCGACACCGCCATGAACCGCTCCCTTCATGCCGTCTGAGCCAGCTGCGGAAAACACATGTCGAATACCGGGTAAGGGTATGCGCATGTCATGTTATGGTGAAGGTGTGTTGCCGTCCATAGGCGAGCTGCAACCTGCCGGGAAACCCTCGGTCAGGCGGCGGGCGATGACCGCCTCCGGTGCCCGAACTCTGCCGGGTGCGTCGTGGCTCGGTGCCCTGATGGTGGCCGCGATGATCGCCTTGGTGCTGCTGGTGCAGTGCGTGGGGGCCGGCCACCACAACACCACGGTGGCCGCGCCGCCGCACCATGCGGTGGCGCCCGGATCGCCGGTGCAGCGCAGCGCGGCCGTGATCGCGCCGCACGACCACCTCTCCGCCCCTGTTGCCGCCGTGTGCGCCGCCGCGGACGTTGTTGTCGCACAGTTGTCGGCGCCTACCGCGGCCCGCGTGCTGTGGATCGCCGCGGTCGCCTCGTTGGCCTGGACGGCGATGATCGCACTGGCCCCGGTATTGATGCGGGGCCCGCCGCCACATACCCGGCCGGCGGTCGTTGCCGCTGGCGCCACTCTCATACATCGCCTCTGCGTGCTGCGTCGCTGATCGCGGCTCGGCCCGGTGTATCGCGCTGCCCTGCGCGGGCTCGGGTCGTTTTTGCCGACCGTCAGCTACTGCTGCGCCCTGTCAGGGCGTGGCCTCGCACGTACAGAGGTTCTTTACCATGAACAACATTTTCCGCGGCCGTGTCACGGGATTGGCCGTGGCCGCTAGTGCCGTAACCGCTGCTGTGACAGTGCTGTTGGCTCCGGCTGCCCATGCCGGGCCCGGTGGTCTCGGGGACGCCGATGATGTCATCAACAGTCTTAAAGCTCAGGGCAACAAGGTTATTGTCACCAAGACCGGCAACAAGCCGATGCCGCAATGTGTGGCCACCCGGGTCCGCAAAGACCTGGACGTCTACGGCGGGACCCCGTCGACGAACTGTCCCAACTGCAATGGGTCATCACGACGAAACCAAGTCGTGCGGCTCTACAGCATCTACCACGTCGACATCCAATGCTAACGGGCGGCCACGGGCCAGCGCCGGTGTATGTCTGTGGTGAGGTCACCGCGACACTGCGCGCCGAGGAAACGGTGTGGGGCCTGCTCAACATGCTGCTGGAACGCACCCGCTATGACCCGGGCAATCTATGCTGCGAGATTTTCCGGGACGCCGGAGACCCTGGCCACTTTCTGATACAGCAAACCTGGAGAACACAGCAGCTATTAGAGCGCCATCTGCGTGCGCCGGCGGTGAGCTGGTGTATCACCGGAATCCAGCAGGTGGCGCACATCCCGCTGCGTCTGACGGTCTGTGATGTGCATCGGGGACACAGCAAGCCGGCGCCGCCACTGCGGTCACGGTCCCACGCACCTGCCGGTATGTGGGCACCATCGCCGGGCTCCTCGTGTTGAGCTGCACCGCCCGCTGGCACACCCCCAACGCATACCGGCTAGGGGTAGCGGCGGCCGGTGATTGCGTGCCGCCCATGGTGATCGGCAGGCCGCGCGCCGGCTGGCCGGTGCTGGTGGCGCTGCTGATCGGTGTACTCGCTGCGCTGCCCGCGGTGACACATTGCCTGCACGGACCGAGCCAGCACGGATCGAGCATCACCTCGGCTGCGGCGACGCAGGTCGGCGCCAACGGCGGGGCCCTGACGCATCGGCGCGCCGATAACGCCAGGCATGCCGCGCTGTGCCACAGCGTTGATGTGCTCGTTGCCACGGTGCGCGCCGACCCCGGGCTGGGACTGTTGGCCGCGGTCGTTGCGGCGATGGCCTCGCACGACGGGGCGCCATTGCGGAACCGTGTCGGGCGAGGTTCGCCCGTGCGTTCTGCCGCCATATCGCGGTCAGGGCGTGTCCTGTTGGCCGATTTGTGCATCATCCGTCGCTGACCGGCCACGTGAAACCTGGCTATGGCTTCGTGGGACATCGGATGTGCAGCACTGTGATCGACCCGGCGGGTTCGGGTGCGTCGCTGCCTCCGAGTGTTTATGGGGCGCCGCCGGGCTTGTTTGCCGATTCGCCAACCTTCCATCCGGCCCGGCATGCCACCGGTGTGCTGTGTGCTGCTTCCCGATTGGGGCACCTTTATGAACTCGTTCCTGGCCACCGACACCACGGCCTACCCTGATGCGCTGTACCTGACCTGCTCGGATTGGCCTGTGGGACCACCGGCCGGTCGCTGCGCACCGCTGTACACAGTCCGCAATGCCGGCAACCTGGTACCCACCGATCCGGCCGAAGGATCCGTGGATGCCGCACTGGATTTCGCCCTTAACCACCTACACGTGCGTTCGGTAGTGGTGTGCGGACATTCGGACTGCGGCGCGATGGGAGCGTTGCTGTCCGAACCGATCGATGCGCCCACCAGCGCGGTGGGCCGCTGGCTCGACAATGCCCGCGACACTCTGGCCGCCTATCACGAGCATCACCTGGCACGCGTGGGCGCCGCAGCCAGCGGCTTTAATCAGGTCGATCAGCTCGCGGTGGTCAACGTCGCGATTCAAAGCCAGCGCCTGGTGCGCCATCCGCTTCTGGCCGCCGCGGCACACTCGGGGCGTTTATGTGTGGCCGGTGCTTTCTACAGCCTCGGTGCCCAGCTCCTGTATGAAGTCACCGCGACCGGTATCCCCGCGCCAGGAGCCCGCTGAACGCCGCAGCGTCTGGCAGGTTGTTGCGCGCAGGGAAACAAAGGTGGCTTGGTCTAGCCCGCGTTGTTTTGGTTCGTGCCGTACGGCACCAGTGGATTGGTGCCGTACGGGACCAGCGGGTTGGCTCCGCCGTAGGTCGGCTGATGTATTCCTTGCGAGTACTGCACTGAGCCCGGGGCCACACACGGGGTCTGCTCGATCGCATTGACGCTTGGCCTGTTCGCATAGCAAACCGGAGGCGGCGGCGGATCTGCGGCCGCGATCGCGGCCGTCGACACGCCGAGGGCACCGGCGAAGCTGAATGCAGCGGCTGCCGCCAACATCGCTATCTTCGTCATCTCGCAACCTCCCTGCCGCACGCCAGGGCAGCACGACCGCTTGCCTTGGAAACGTTGGGGCATATATAAAGTCCAACGAACACAGCGATACATAAGTTCACGGGTAAGACGACTATCAGCAAACTCTCAGCCAAATCTTCTCAGTTTCACATCGGCGCTGCTCGACGAGAGTGATGCGCTGTGGTGCAGCGCGTGCGGCCGACGCTGCGTACCGATGCTGACAGCTAATTCTTTACGGGGCGTCGGGGCCACGCGTGAGGGCTGCGGACGCGCTGATGCTCTGATGTGCAGATGCGGGTCGGGTAGCGGTGTGCCGCCGCGCGGCCCAATGTATGTGCTGCACAAGCGAATTGGACAGCACAATGGTGGGTCGGGATGGCTAGGCTGATGGGTCGCGTGTTCGGCGTGGGCGTTAGGCGGTGGCCGCGATACGCTCAGCGATACGCCGGATTTCCTCGGCCACGAGTTGCGGTTCGGTGAAAACCACGAGGTGCCCGGATTTTTGGGCCAGCACGTGCCGGGCATCAAGACGTTGGGCAGTGCGGCGGTGAGCGGCCAGGAACGCGGCGCGAATCGAGCGGTCCAGTAGCGTGGTCTTGACACCGGAGATCACGGTGACCGGGATGTTCCCCGGAACGGGGCGATGTTGGCGCAGGCTGGCCAACCCGGCCAGAAAGAAGCGCTCCTCTGCCTCGGCGGCCTGCTGAGCACTGATGGTCAAGTCTTCGGCGATCAGGTCGCCGACCACGTCCTCGGGCAGCCCCGAGGCGGCGCGGCGCACCACCCACGCCAGCAGACGCAGCCGGCGCAGCACACCCATGCCCCAGCGGCCGGCCAGCACCAGCTGCCGCAAATGTTTAAGCGATGACCCGCAGCACACATCGAGTTGCTCATCGGAATGATCAACGAGCACCAACCCGGCGATGCCGGACCGCTCGCCAGCGGCGGCCAGCGCGATCGTGCCCCCGTAGCTGTGACCGACCAGGATGTATGGGCCGGCATCAAGAGCTGCCAACAACTCACCCAGATCGCCCGCCAGATGCTCCAAGGTGCGGGGGGCCGGGTCGGGGTCGCTGCGCCCCAGATTGGCCCGGTCATAGACGACTGTCGGGAAATGTTGCGCTACCAGCGGCACCACCAAGCCCCATTCCGAGCGGGAAGCCCCCAAGCCCGACTCGAACACCACTGTGGGCCCCGGACCGCCGCCGGCGCGCATGTAGTGCAATGCCCGTCCATCGGGCAAGCCCAACATCGCGCTTGCACCCAAAGTGTGTGCCATCTGCGCCCCTTCGTATCCCAGCAACGATGCCCGTTACCTTCTGGCGGCGACCATAACCGCACAACATCCCACTATACCCCTACGGGGTATATAAGCGAGATGTGTTCAGCCGCGGATGTTTACCCAGGGGGCGTACGGGTACGGCTGCCTGTGCCCCCACGAACAGGCCTAACCAATGTCCAGAGCGGTTCGGTCCGGGCAAATGCAACCACGAGCAAGGAGGTTCTCGGTCATGTCGGTCACGATGATCAGCGAGGCGAACAAAGCATGCGCGGATGCCTGTAGTGAGTGCGCGCAAGCCTGCCAGGCCTGCGCCTACAACTGTTGTGTCAACGACGCGCAGATGGCCGATTGCGCTCGGCTGTGCCTGGACTGTGCAGCAATCTGTGTCACCTGCCTAACCCTGTTGTCGCGCGGGTCCAGCTGGGTCGGCCCGCTGTGTCGGTTGTGCGCCCAGATCTGCCAGGCCTGCGCCGCCGAATGCGACAAATACGACATGGCGTACTGCCGGGCGTGTGCGGACGCCTGCCGGCAGTGCGCCCAACAGTGCCAGGCGATGGCGCACTGAATAGGGCGTACGTCGTCTGGCTACCGGTGGGTCCACACGGTGTCGACCAATAGCTGGGCCACACTTGATGAGCCGCACATCGAACACCTACGCTTGGGCTCCGCGATACCAGCGCCTAACCCGGGATGGTCAAAGCAGGGGCTGCCAGGGGCCAGAGGTGTTGAGGGCCAAGCTAGTTACAAATATCGCGGATGCTCGACAGTCACATTAAGCCGTGGCGGATCACAGATCGGCAAAGAATGCACCCGCCGACACCGACAGCGCATCGGCGATATCGACCAGACGTTCATAGAGCAGACCGCGGCGACCATGTTCAACGTCAATCAAGACATTGCGGGTCACCCCCGAGGCCAACGCCAGCTGCTCCTGGGTCAGACCCTGCCGCAGGCGTTCCCGACGAATCCGGGCGCCCACCTCGGCGCGGACACGCTCCCACTGGGCGACACGCTCAGGATCGTTCTGGCTGGGGCGGGTGGGCACGCACCTCAGTAATGAGGCGGCCGTACCAAAAGTCTGCCCCACTAGTAGTACATTGCTGGATCGTGTTCGGAACTGACTCTGACTTTGACCACGCCGAGACGGTGTCCTCGTTTGCCTTGGACGTCATCGATGAGCTGCGCATGAAAATGCTCGAATGCCTTCTGGTGCTGCAAACCTTGCCCGAAGAGGCCGACCTCAATTTCGCCGAGTTGGCCAATGACATCCTGGCCGCGCACAGGGCGACCCTGGAGGCCTACCAGGCGGCCAGCATCGTGCACCAGGGCGCCGAACTCGACGAGCGATGGGGCAACGGTCTCTCGCGACCCAAAGCCATCTTCGCCCGGCACAATGCCGCGGTACGGCGCGGGGCGACGAAGGTAACCGCGATGCCTGCGTTATGCGATCGGTTAGAGCGCCACCTGTATCAGCTGCCCCGACCAGACCGGACCCAAACCGTCGCCGGAGCGCGCCCTAAATGCTCGGCCATGGTCAAGAGCACCGGTGAGGATTGCACCAACTCAGCGATCTACCTAGGCTCGGGAATGTTTGGTGCGCACTGCTATTCGCACGCCACCCCCACCGAACGCGAACAGTATCGCGTTCATCACGAACAAAACGATGCCCGTCAAGCCCGCTCCCACGCCGATCTGCGTAACTTGCAGCGTGCTGTGGGCGAGAAGATCGCCGGGCACTGGATCTCCACCCGCGAACAGCGAGCCCAGTGGGTCAACGACATCGTTTTCAACTGAGCCGCTCACAAGTAGCCACTGACGTGCACAGGCGGGGGTGAAATCGCCCGGCCACTGCGTGGGCAGTGATCACGATCGGACGAGTCCTGTCGACACCTTCCTACAGATAACCCAGCCACGACAGCACCATGATGCGTCGTCTCGAAGCCTTCCTGGACATCAAACTCATATATTTACGACCTAGAGATAACGATTCTCCTAGGCTCCACTCAAGTTTCTCGTTCGCGCGACCCGATCCAGCCCTACGGCTGAGGTTGCGAATCCACACTCGGTGCCAGCGGCGACGGTTCGGGCTGTCCTGAGCGCCGCAGCACGCTGAACGCGACGGCGCCCGCACCCAGCAGACCGACGACCGCAAGGCCGGTCAGCGCGCGCGGCAGCTTGCGCTTGCGGGCTCCGCTGACCACCTCGGGCAGGGTGTCCACGACATCGGCGACGGCGTCCTGCACCTCCGACGACACCGCCTTGCCGCGACGCACCAGCTTGCCGGCCACGCCCGCCGCCGATTTCGCCAGCCCGAACCCGAGTCCAGCGGTACCGCGTGAGACGTCGATAGGGGCCAGCGCGGCCTCCTTCAGACCCCGCACGAGCCGCTCCCCGGAGGTCAGCTTGACGGCGGGTTCGGAGGTCTTGGTCAGCAGGCTCATTGTCAGCGGGTCCCTTCGTCGGGCGGTGATCTCCAGAATGACTGGTACTCCAGATTGCCATCTTTGCGCCGCCTATTGGGAAACATCCGCATGAATGTCTTTTCGGCGCGGATAAGGTGGTCGTCGTGACTTCACCAATCCACACACAGACCGCCACCTTGCACACCAATCACGGCGACGTCGTCATCGCGCTCTTCGGCAACCACGCCCCGAAGACCGTCGCCAACTTCGTCGGTCTCGCCGACGGCAGCAAGGACTACTCCACGAAGAACGCCAAGGGCGAGGCCGCCGGCCCGTTCTACGACGGCGCCGTCTTCCACCGCGTCATCGAGGGATTCATGATCCAGGGCGGTGACCCCACCGGCACCGGCCGCGGTGGCCCCGGATACCAGTTCGCCGACGAGTTCCACCCCGAGCTGCAGTTCGACAAGCCGTACCTGCTGGCCATGGCCAACGCAGGACCGGGCACTAACGGCTCACAGTTCTTCATCACCGTCGGCAAGACCCCGCACCTGAACCGTCGCCACACCATCTTCGGTGAGGTCGTGGACCCCGCTTCGCAGAAGGTCGTCGACGCCATCGCCTCCACCTCCGTCGATCGCGGCGATCGTCCCACCGAGGACGTCGTGATCAACTCCATCACCATCAGCTAGCTCTCGATGGCTCATCCCGGACAGGTACCGGTCTACGGGTGCGCTTGGCACCCGGACCGGGCCACCGCGGTGCGCTGCGTGCGCTGCGGGCGCCCCGTGTGTCCGGACTGCATGCGATCAGCGCCCGTCGGACAGCAGTGTGTCGAATGCGTCCAGCAGGGCGCCAAGTCGGTACGTCAGGTCAAACCGCTGCGGCAGGCACGGGCCTGGGTCACCTGGGCGCTGATCGCTGTCAACGTGCTCGTGTACTCCGCCGTGGTCGGGGGCACCGACGAGACGATGGCCGTCACCACCAGCCCCCTGTTCCGGGACCTGGTCCTATACCTGCCGTGGGTGGCGCAGGGTGAGCTGTGGCGCACGGTCACCGCGGGCTTCCTGCATTTCGGCCTGATGCACATCGGGGTCAACATGCTCTCGCTGGCCTTGATCGGGCCCGGACTCGAGCACGCGTTCGGTCGTGAGCGCTACGCCACGATCTACGGCACCGCGCTACTGGGCAGCAGCGCCATCGCCATGTGGTTCAGTCCGAATGCGTTGGTGGCCGGTGCATCCGGCGCTATCTACGGTCTGCTGGGTGCGGCACTGGTGCTGTATCTGCGGGAGCGGCTGAACCCGCAGACGATCATCATTGTGCTGGTGCTCAACATCGGGCTGAGTATCTCGCTGCCGGGCATCTCGTTGGCCGGGCATATGGGCGGCCTGTTGTTCGGTGTTCTAAGCGCAGGTGCGCTGCTGTACTACCGCGAGGTGTGCCGTGGGGCCGGTGTACCGGACCTGGTGCAGAAGCCCTCGACGCCGTGGGTGCTGGCCGCGGTCGTGATCGCGTTGTCGGTGACGCTCATCGTGGCGAGGGTTCTCACCTATTCCGGATAGTGCACGTGCGGCAGCTTGGCTCTGAGGAACTGCCATTGGGTGTGCTGCTTGACGATGTCCGGGGCGTCATCGGTGAACGGCCGGCCGTAGTGTGCGGCGATCTCGGCGGCCGTCTGCACGTCGGTGGCCCAGCCGTGGCCCGTCAGCCAGTCCGCGGGGGGCATGCGGGAATCCGGATATGTCAGCATCCAGAAATTGGCGGCCCGGATATCTTCGGGGACAACGGGTTCGGCCAGTGAATCCCAGGTCTCGGTTGACGGCAGGAAAATGTTGGCATCGCTGCAGATGGCGCTACCCGGCGCGGACAGCTCGATGATGCGCTCGAAGAGCAGGTCCTGCGCCTGTCCGGGCAGACCCGCCATGATCAGCGGCGCGATCAGCCACGCGGTGGGCTGCTCGGGGTCAAAGCCCGCAACGCACAGATCCTCCGCCCAGGGATCTGCGGTTGTTGCCGCGGGTACGAGCCGCTGGGTCACCGAGGCAGCAGCGCCGTGCTCCCTAAGCACACTGGACCGGAACTCCAGCGTGTGCGGATGGTCCACTTCGTACAGAACAGCGTCGGCCGGCCACGGGAGTCGGTAGGCCCGAGTGTCCAGACCCGCGACGAATTGCACGACTTGCCGGGTCCCCGACTCAAGCTCCGTGGCAATGAAGTCGTCGCCGTACCGCGTGAAGATTCCCGACGCGTTGATGAGAAGAAAGGTGCCGTCGGCAGCCGAGGGGTTCTCGGGAAATCCGGTGGCGAGGAAGGCACTACTGAGCGGCTCGTTCGCCGCGGTGACCAGGACCTCCGCAAGTGGATCGTCGATCAATGGATGGCCGCGCCGACTTTCCAGCGCTCGCAGAGCTGCGGCAATCAGATCGAACTGATATTTGTGCGCCGGTGAGGTCACAGCCTTTTCCGGTTGACCATCCAAGGAATCACCTGCCTTCCTGCACGTTGCCCCCAAGATAGCCATCGCGCGGCGCAAAGGTAATGGTGCTGCGCAAGCTGTCCGGCGGCATCGGGCTACGGAACCAAGCTCACTGGTCCGCCGGCCCGTCGCTCAGTGGCGATTCTGTGGAATGCGCAAGGTAATCGGTCGGCAGCATCGCGGTGAGGAAGCGACGGTCTGCGAGATCGTCGAAACCCGGCACCAGCTCGTTCCCGAACGGTCGGCCATAGCGCTCGGCGAGCTCACGTGTCGTGTACGTCCGGGTCAGCCACCCGTGCCCGGAGAGCCAGTCTCCGGGATGGGTGCGTTCGTCACGATGTGCCAGCGCCGAATAATCGGCGCCGCGAAGTGCGTCTGGCAGGACGGCGTCCACGGCCTCGCCCCATGTCCGCCCGGACGGGGCCAGCGGATCGTTGTCCGTCGCGATGATGCTGCCCGGAGCCGACATCTCGATGATCCGCTCGAACATCGTGTCGTGGCTGCCGCCGGGAAGGTTGCAGACGACGCACTCGGCGAGCCACGCGGTGGGGATGTCTGGGTCGAATCCGGCCAGCGTCAGCTCCGCTTGCCACTGCTCGCCCAGTCCACACAGGACCATCCGCTGTGTCGTTTGAGGCTCAGCTCCCGCGTTGTCGAGCGCCTTCATCTTGACGGTGAGGACCTCGGCATAGTCGACCTCATAGACGACTGTGCCCGCGGGCCAGGAGAGCCGGTAGGCGCGGGTATCGAGGCCCCCGGCCAGCAGCACCACCTGGCGGATGCCGTTGGTGACGGATGCGAGCAGAGATTCGTCGTAGTACCGGCACATCGCCGCCACGTAGTTGGCGAGCAGATGGGTGCTGAGCTCATTCGCCGTCGAAGGGTTCTCGTGAAGGCCGATGTCCAGGAGCGCTTGGGTGTGGGGATCAGCGACGGCGTCGAGGATGGTCCGGGCGTGCGCGTCGAACAGCAACGGCTGTGCGCGGCGTACCTCGAGCGCCTTCATCGCGGCGATCGTCAGCCCGATCTGCATACTCTGGCGGACGAATCCGCTGCTATGCCCATCTCCTGGCATCAAGTCCAGCTTTCAATCCCCCAACCGTCAAACGACAAGCCTTTGCCAAATGACCTGTTCGTACAGACGGCACCCTTGTGATCGATTGCATGGGAAACTTTAGTCGAAACGGGACCGAAGGTCCCACCCCAGCATCGGTCCGCGTGCCTTGCGCGCAGGGGCTAGCGGGTGGCGGTGATGAAGTAAGCGTCCGACCACAGCGAGGTGATTTCGCTGTGCTCCTCGGGGGCGGGCCGTCCATAGGCGGCAGCCTGTTCCAGGCGGTTGGTGACGTCGACGTGCCAACCATGTTCGCCGAGCCATTCGATCGGGTCTTTGCGCTCATCGTCATAGATCAGATCGCCGATGCTGACGTTCTGGAGAAAGTCCGGCTTGAGTTTGTTCACGGCGTCCTGCCATTGGCCGGCGGTCGCCACGCGGCGGCGCCATTCGGTGGCCAGGAAGCTGCCGGGGGCGGAATGGGCGGTGATCTTCTCGAACAACGCGTCTTGGGCGGCACCGGGCAGGTACGCCAGCAGGCCCTCCGCAAGCCAGGCCGTGGGCTTGCCCGCGTCGAAGCCCTCGGCCTCCAGCGCGGCGATCCAGTCATCGCGTAGGTCGACGGCGACTTCGCGCCTTTCGGCCCGCGCGACCGCGTTCTCTTCGGCAAGGACGTGGTCCTTGAATTCGAGGACCTTCGGCTGGTCCAGTTCGTAGACGACGGTGCCGTCCGGCCAGGGCAACCGGTAGACCCGCGCATCCAGTCCCGCGGCCAGGATGACTACCTGTCGAACACCGGAAGCTGTTGCAGTGGTGAAGAATTCATCGAAGTATTTGGTGCGGACGGCCAGGTGATTGACCAGGTAGGTGGTGGCGACGTCCCATTCGGACTCGGGACGCGGCGCGGCCAGGGCCTCGGTGAGATGAGGTTCCCCCGAAGCCTCCACGAAGGCGCGGGCGTGCTCGTCGCGAATCAGTGGCTCAGATCGGGTGGTCTCCAGGGCGCGGAACGACGACACCATGAGGGCCGTGAAACCGACGCTGCTGACAATGTCCCACTGATCGCCCTCGGTCCGTGTCATGTGCCCACCTCTTACCTCGGAGTAATTACCTAAGGCAACGATACGCGCGTTGCGGCGTTCACGCCCGATAGTGGGCAGCGCGCAGTGCCTCGTGCACTTCACGAGGGTCGGTACCCAGGTCCCAGCGGTTCAGGACGATCAGGTCATCTCCGGACTCGATCTCCAGCAGCCGGGTGCGGCGACCCAGCCGGCGGAACTCGCTGACCTTCACCGAGTCCACCGCGGTACGGGGCAGCAGCGTGAGGCGGGTGAGGCCTTGCAGCTCAAGACCCTCGTCGGTTATGCGCAATTTCGGACGACACCGCCAGGACACGGCGGCGAACCCCAGCAGACCGAGCGCGGCCACCGAGGCCAACAGACGCCCCGGCGCATCGGCCACCAGGAAGACGGCGATACCGAACGCGACACCCACAAGGGCGGCGGCAGCGATACCGGCTGGCTTGGGGCCCCATTCGGCAGGGGATGCGGTCGGTTTATCCACAGGCGTTATCCACAGTGGGGATAAATCACATCATTGTGATTGGGTGTCTCTTGGGTGGACTCGATGGAAACGGGTGCTAACCGGACCGGCAACGGCAGCCCGGGCTCCCTCCCGTCTCGCGTCACCGCCACCGCATGGTCAGCAGTAGTCCGGTGATCATGAAGGCAAACGCGATGGCGTAGTTCCACGGCCCCAGATCCAGCATCCAGGTGATGTGTTGTGCGGCGAGCTGGAACACCATCAACCAGGCCAGGCCGATGAGCATGAGGGTGAGGAAGAACGCGACGAACCAGACGCTCGACGGACCGGCTTTCACCTTGACCGGAGTACGGCTAACGGTGGTCGCGTTGAACGCTGACTTCTTACGGACCTTGGACTTGGGCATCGACTACCTCGGAAGCATCTGGGATATGGCGGCACGGCGACGGGTCGCCATGGCCGGAGTCGTCATGGGTTCCTACGCAGGTTACAGCGCGATGCTGCGACAATCTTCTGGTGACTGCCGATGAGGCCTCCAGGAGCGGGCGCAGCCCCCAGCGCGAACCGGCGGCCCCTTCCGCCCGAGGGGGCCTCCTCTGGCGGGTCGGGGTGCCTCTGGTGTGCGCGCTTGCGGGCTTTCTGCTGGCCGCAACGCACACGGTGTCGGGCGGCAACGAGATCCGGCGGGGCGATTCTCCGGCGCCCCGGTTGGTGGATCTGGTGCGCGAGACGCAGAAGTCCGTCGACAAACTCAGCGCCACCCGCGACGGCTTGGCGAATCAGATGGCCGCCGCGCGGGCACAGTCGGCCGGGGGTGACAGCCAGGTGGCGGCGGCGCTCGCCGAAACCGGTGAGATGGCCGATGCCGCGGGCGTCCAGCCCGTCACCGGCCCCGGTCTGGTGGTGACGCTGACCGATGCCAAGCGTGATGCGTACGGGCGTTTCCCCCGCGACGCGTCACCGGATGACTTAGTGGTGCACCAGCAGGATGTCGAAGGTGTGCTCAATGCCTTGTGGAGTGCGGGCGCCGAGGCCATTCAGATGCAGGATGATCAGCGCCTGGTCGCGAGCTCGGTACCGCGATGTGTCGGCAACACCCTGCTGCTGCACGGTCGTACCTATAGCCCGCCCTACGTGATCACGGCCATCGGTGATGCCGATGCCATGCAGGCAGCGCTCGACGCGGCTCCGCTGGTAACGCTGTACCGGCAGTACGTCGCGCGATTTGGCTTGGGATACACGGTGACTCGCGGCCATCACCTCGAAGTGGCCGGATATCGGGATGCGGTGGGGCCCGGCCGTGCGGCTCCCCTGGAGGGCCGGTAGACATCCGTCGGCACCTGTCCGGGTAAACCGGCTGGGAATCCGCTGGTGCGGGTCCGTACCCTTGACCTGTGCGCATCCTGGTCGTCGACAACTACGACAGCTTCGTGTTCAACCTGGTCCAGTACCTGGGTCAGCTCGGCGTGGACGCGACGGTGTGGCGCAACGACGACCCGCGACTGGCCGATACCGATGCGGTGGCCGCCGACTTCGACGGCGTACTGATTAGCCCCGGCCCCGGTACACCAGAGAGCGCGGGCGCGTCCATCGCGATGGTGCATTCCTGCGCGAAAACGGGCACCCCGCTGCTCGGGGTGTGCCTGGGACACCAGGCGATCGGCGTGGCGTTCGGCGGCACCGTCGACCGCGCACCGGAGTTGTTGCACGGCAAGACGAGCACTGTCGAGCATGAAGACGCCGGCGTGCTGCGCGGGCTGCCAAACCCGTTCACGGCCACCAGGTACCACTCGCTGACGATCCTCCCTGACACCGTGCCCCAGGGGCTTCGGGTGATCGCCCGCACCGCCAGCGGGGTGATCATGGGTGTCATGCACACCGAACACCCGATTCACGGGGTGCAGTTCCACCCGGAGTCGATCCTGACCGAGGGCGGGCACCGGATGTTGGCCAACTGGCTCACCTATTGCGGTGCGCCTCTTGATGAATCGCTGGTGCGCTCGCTTGAGGCAGAGGTCGCCTCGGCGCTGGACGGAGTCAGCGGACGCGTGAGCGCCCTCGGCGGCTGACGTCTAGCCCGCGCCGAAGCGCAGCTTGATCGGTCCGTTGTAGTTGACCCCGGCACCGGCCGGGGGATCCTGCGAGACCACGCGAGCTCGGTTGTTGCCGTCGGAGGGCACGTCCTCGGTGGTCAGGCCTCCGCCTTGCCATCCGGCCTGATACAGCATCGGCTCGGCATCGGTCCAGAACTTGCCGACCAGGCTCGGCATGCGGAACTGACCGCCCTGAGACACCCGGATCTCGATGACCCCATCTTCGGCGAACATGGTTCCGGCGGCCGGATTCGTGCTGAGGATCTGCCCCTTCGATTCCGGGCTGGGGACCGGAATCACCGTGGGCGGTGCGGTGAAGCCATAGGTGGGCAGGTTCTTGAGGGCGACGTCGATGTTCTGCCCGACCAGATCCGGCGCGGGCTTCTCCCCTGGTCCCTTACCGACAACGATGGTGATGTTGTTGGTGACCGCCGAGTACTGTCCTGCCGGCGGGTTGGTGGCCATGACCCGGCCCTTGTCCTCGGGCAGCGACTTGGTCTCGCTCTGGGTGAAGGTGCCCTTGAACCCGGCGGCCTGCAGCTTCTTGACCGCGTCGCCGAAGCTGAGGCCATGGCAATCGGGCACCTGCTGGCTCTCCGGCCCGATGGACACGTTCAGAGTCACCTCGGAACCGGCCGTCACGGTAGAACCCTTCGCGGGATCGGTGTCGATGACTCTCTCGGGAGCAAGCTTTGAGCTCGTGTTCTTCTGGATCTTGGTCTTGAACCCGAGGTTCTGCAGGGCGGCGACAGCGTCGGCCTGGGACTTGCCCGTCACGTCGGGGACCTGGACATCACGCGAGGGGCCGTTGCCCAAGATGATGGCGAAGGTGACCACCACGGTCAGCACCACCAGCGCGGCAAGTCCGACCAGCCAGCGGCTCAGTGGATTGCGCCGCGGTTCTGCGTAATGGCTGGGCAGCGGGTTGGTCTGCGGCCCGGTGGCCGGGTAGGCCTTGGCGTTGGAGGGGGTGCTGAGCATGGAGCTGCGCTCGGCGTCGGTGAGAACCTTCGGGGCCTCCGGCTGCTCGCCCTGATACACCCGCATGAGGTCGGTGCGCATCTCGGCGGCGTTCTGGTACCGGTTATCGGGATTCTTCGAAAGTGCTTTGAGCACAACCGAATCAAGGCCGGGAGGAATCTCGGGGTTGTGCTTGGAGGGTGCAACCGGATCTTCACGCACATGCTGGTAGGCCACCGCGACAGGTGAATCGCCGACGAAAGGCGGCTCGCCGGTCAGCAATTCGTAGAGGACGCAGCCCAGGGAGTACACGTCAGAACGTGCGTCCACGGTCTCACCGCGCGCTTGTTCGGGCGAGAGATACTGCGCGGTCCCGATGACCGCCGCGGTCTGGGTCACGCTGACGCCGGCGTCCGACACGGCCCGCGCGATCCCGAAGTCCATCACCTTTACCGCGCCGGTCTTGCTGATCATGATGTTGGCGGGCTTGACATCACGATGGATGATGCCGTGCTGGTGGCTGAAGTTGAGCGCCTGGCAGGAGTCGGCGATGACCTCGATCGCCCGGCGGATCGGCATGGGGCCGTCGTCCTTGACGATGTCGCGCAGGGTGATGCCGTCGACGTACTCCATGACGATGTACGGCAGCGGCCCGGTGGGTGTCTCGGCCTCGCCCGTGTCGTAGACGGCCACGATCGCCGGGTGGTTCAGTGCGGCGGCGTTCTGCGCCTCTCGGCGGAAACGCAGATAGAAGCTGGGGTCCCGGGCCAGGTCGGCGCGCAGCACCTTGATCGCGACGTCACGGTTCAACCGTTGGTCGCGCGCCAGGTGAACCTCGGACATGCCTCCATAGCCGAGGATCTCCCCCAGCTCATAGCGGTCCGAGAGGTGCTGCGGAGTGGTCATTACGGTGATTTCGTCCCAGTGATCGGGTCCGGTTCGGCGACCGGAAGCAGAGCCACGATATTAGCTGGCGCAAGCGCTCCTGGCGAAGCTGAAGCCGGACTTGAGGGTGCCTCGCTGCTGGGCGTCGTCGCCGATGGGAGCGGCACGTCATTCTTCTGCTCACTTGCTCGCAACAGGATGAGCGCCGCGATGATGATCGCGAAGATGCCCAGCACCGCGGCCGCCCACATCAGGGCCTTCTGGCCGGGCGAGAACGTGCCCCGCCGGGGCGGTGGCGGCCGATGCGAGCCCGTCGGCGGTCGGGTGCGGGAGGTGGGCGGGGCAACCCGGCTGGGTGTCCCCACGGCGGGCCGCACCTGCGTGGCGGGCGGGATGGCCGCCGGCGTGGCCCTGCTGATGGTTGGCGCCTGGTTGGGCCGTGGTGGGCGGCGACCGGCACGCACCGCCGCCACCGCATCGGCGAACGGACCGCCACTGGTGTAGCGATTCTGCGGGTTCTTCACCAGCGTGATCTCGATGAGTTCACGCACGTTCGGGGGCAGATCGGCGGGCAGCGGCGACGGTGTTTCCTTGATGTGCTTCATCGCGACCGTCAGAGCGCCGTCGCCCGAGAACGGGCGCTTACCCGAAACTGCCTCGTAGCCAACAACTCCCAGTGCGTAGACATCGCTGGCGGGGGTGGCGTCGTGACCCAGGGCTTGTTCGGGGGCGATGTATTGGGCGGTGCCCATCACCATGCCGGTCTGGGTGACCGGGGCGGCGTCCACGGCCTTGGCGATGCCGAAGTCGGTGAGTTTCACCTGCCCGGTGGGCGTGATCAGGATGTTGCCTGGCTTCACGTCGCGGTGCACCAGGCCCGCGGCGTGCGCGACCTGCAGGGCACGCCCGGTCTGCTCGAGCATGTCCAGCGAGTGACGCAGCGACAGCCGGCCGGTGCGCTTGAGTACGGAGTTCAGCGGCTCGCCGTGGATCAGTTCCATGACCAGGTAGGCGGTGCGGCCTTCGCTGTCGATGTCGGTTTCGCCGTAGTCGTACACGCTCGCGATGCCGGGATGGTTGAGCATCGCCACGGTGCGTGCCTCGGCGCGGAAACGCTCGATGAACTCCGGGTCCGACGAGAATTCGGCCTTGAGCACCTTCACGGCCACCTTGCGGCCCAGGCGGCTGTCGGTGCCCTCCCAGACTTGGCCCATACCGCCGGTAGCGATGAGCCGCTGCAACCGGTAGCGACCCGAAAGCGTTTCTCCCACACGAACTGTCATGAGGCCCCCTGTAGTGCTGCGGCAATGACCTGCCGCCCGATGGGTGCGGCGACGGAGCCGCCGGTGGCCGCCAGGGCGCGGTCTCCGCCATCTTCGACGAGTACCGCGATGGCCACCTTAGGGGTGACCACCGTGGCTTGAGGATCCGATGTGGTGCTCGATGCCGGTGCGAAGGCGATGTACCACGCGTGCGGTGGGGTGTTACGCGGATCGGTGCCGTGCTCGGCGGTGCCGGTCTTGGATGCGATCTGCACGCTGGGGATGGCTCCGGTCTGTGCGGTGCGCTGTTCTGAGGCAATCATCAGTTCGGTCAATGTGTTCGCGATAGCGGGTGTCACGGCTTGGCCAATGTCATCCGGGGTGGTGGTGGACAGATTCGAAAGGTCTGGGCCCTTAAGGCTATCGACCAGGTGCGGCTGCATCAGCACACCCTTGTTGGCAACGGCCGCGGCGACCATCGCGTTCTGCAGGGGGGTCACCGCGACGTCCTTTTGCCCGATGCTCGACATCGCGACGGCCGCGTCATCGGACATCGACCCGACGGTAGAAGTAGCCACCTGGAGTGGGATGCCGTCGATTTCGTGGTCGAGTCCGAATGCTTGCGCGGCCTTGACCAGCTTGTCGCGCTTGAGTTGTTCGGATCCGAGTTTGGCGAAGGCGGTGTTGCAGGAGCGCGCGAACGCCTCCTTGAGGGTGGTGTTGTCGCCACCGCCGCAGGAGGTCCTGTTGTAGTTCTCCAGGGTTGCGTTGCTACCCGGCAGGAAGATGGTTGGGGACGCGGTCACCTCGGTGTTGACGGTCTTGCCGTCGGCCAGTGCCGCGGCGGTGGTGATGACCTTGAAGGTCGATCCCGGTGGGTAGGTCTGCGAGATCGCGCGGTTCAGCATCGGCTGGGCGGGGTCTTCCTGCAGCTGCTTCCAGGCCGCGTTCTCCTTCTCGGAGTCCTGGCTGGCCAGCAGATTGGGGTCGTAGGAGGGCGTCGACACCATCGCGAGGATCTTTCCGGTGGAGGGCTCGAGCGCGACCACCGAGCCGCGGCAGCCGTTTTTGCAGCCATGCTGCATGGCGTCGTAGGCGGCCTGCTGCACATCGGGACGGATGGTGGTGACCACGCTGCCGCCACGCGGATCGCGACCCGTGAAGAAGTCTGCGAGCCTGCGGCCGAACAGCCGGGGATCGGATCCGTTGAGCACGCTGTCCTCGGCGCGCTCCAGCCCGGCGCTGGAGTAGTTAAGCGAGTAGAAACCGGTGACGGGCGCGTACACCAGTGGATCGGCGTACTGCCGCAGGAACCGGAAGCGACTGTCGGTGGCCACCGAGGAGGCGAGTAACTGCCCGCTTGCCGATATCTGCCCCCGCTGACGCGAATACTCGTCGAGCAACACCCGCTGATTGCGGGGGTCAGCGCGCAGTCCCGGTGCCGTGAACACCTGGGTGAGAGTGGCATTGGCCAGCAGCAGCACGACCAGTCCCATGACGACGAGAGACACCCGGCGGATCGATGTGTTCATACGCGATCAATCAGTTCCGTCCGGGCCTCCGCGATGGGGGCGGCGTTGGGTGCGGAGGTGGTGGTGAGCGGTCGCCGGGCGATATGAGAGATGCGCAGCAGGATGGCCAGCAGCACGTAATTGGACACCAGTGACGAGCCGCCGTAGGAGATCCAGGGCGTGGTGAGTCCGGTCAGCGGGATGAGTTTGGTGACGCCGCCGACGACGATGAACAGCTGCAGCGCCAGCGCCGCCGAGAGGCCGGAGGCCAGCAGCTTGCCGAAGCTGTCGCGCACCGCCAGTGCGGTGCGGAAGCCCCGGACAATGAGGATGGTGAACACGAGCAGCACTCCGGCCAGGCCGACCAGTCCGAGTTCCTCACCGATCGCGGCGATGATGAAATCCGTTGAGGCGGCCGGAACTGTGCCCGGCTGACCGTTTCCGAGACCAGTGCCGAAGATGCCACCGGTGGCGAAGCTGAACAGCGACTGCATCATCTGATAGCCGTTGCCGTCCGCATCCGCGAAGGGGTCGAGCCAGGTTTCGACCCGCACGCGCACATGTGCGAATAAGAAGTACGCCAAGAACGCGCCGACGACGAAGAGGCCCAGGCCGATCAGCACCCAGCTGATCCGTGCCGTGGCGATGTACAGCACCGTCAGAAATGAGGTGTACAGCAGCAGCGAGGTACCCAGGTCCTTCTCAAAGACCATGACGCCCACGGAGATTGCCCACACCGCGAGCAGCGGGCCCAGGTCCCTGGCCCGGGGCGACTCCACGCCCCAGTAGCTGCGGCCGGCGGTGCGAAACAGGTCGCGTTTGGTCATCAGGAAGGCCGCGAAGAACACCAGCAACAGGATCTTGGCGGCCTCGGCCGGCTGAATCGACAAGAACGGCAATTCGATCCAGATCTTGGCGCCATTTCGTTCCGAGGCCGAGGACGGCAGCAGCGCGGGGATGGCCAGCAAGACGATGCCGACGATGCCGAAGGTGTAGCCGTACCGTGCCAGCACCCGGTGATCCTTGACGACTGCCAGGATCCCGACGAGCGCGGCGACACCCACCAGCGTCCAGAGCACCTGCGCGTTGGCTTCCATAGTCTCGGAGCCATCGCCGGCGGCCGCTTTCGCTAGGTCCAGGCGATGAATCATCACCAGCCCGAGGCCGTTCAGCAGGGCGACGCACGGCAGCAACAGCGGATCGGCGTAGGGGGCGTAACGGCGGATTCCCAGATGCGCCAACGTAAACAGGACGAGGTACGCAAGACCGTACTTCAGTAGATCCCAGGAAAGACCACGCTCAAGGTTGGCCTCGACCAGGATCAGGGCCACGGTGGTGATCGCGGCGGCGAATCCGAGGAGCCCCAATTCCGCGCTACGTCGTGTGGATTGGGGCGGTGGCGAGGTGCCTGCCCCACGGGCCACTACAGCGGTTTGGGGCGCCGTCGTCATGACACGGTCCGGCAGGTGACGCCCGGCTCTTGTGGTGGCGCCGGCAGTGGCGCCGGCGCGGGGGTGGATGTTGTGGTCTGCGTGGTGCTTGCGCCGGGCGTCGCCGGAGACGTAGGCGCGGGCGACGGCCGCGTGGTTGTGGTCGTCGTCGTGGGGGATCCGGACGTGGCAGACGGGGAGCGACCCGCGGTGGTCGGTGCGGGCGGCGCCGTCTTGGGTGCGGGGGGTGCGCACGGGGGCAACGCGCTCTTGGTGAGCTGACGTAGCTGGCCGATGGCCTGGTCGAGAGTGCCGCCGGGTAGGCCGGTTTCGACCTGCTGACGCTCCGACGGACGCAGATCGGACACCTTGAAGTACTTGCAGGACAGGCTGGATGCGGACTCGCCGTAACTCACCAGCGACAGGTCGCCCCGGCTGTCGAGGCAACCCACGAGGTCCGGCCGCTGCAGCCGATAACCCAGGAGCGAGCCCTGGACGCCCTGCATGATGGAGACGTTGCCTTCGTAGGCGCTCACGTAATAGTTGTTGAGCACTACGCGGCGGCCGATCGCCAGACCGGCCAGCGCGATCAACACCACGAGCACCGCCGCGATCAGCCAGCGGAGCCGACGTTTCTTGGGCCGTGTGGCTTCGGAATCGGTTGTGTCACTATCGGATTCGTCCGGAGTGGGCTCGGGTTCTTTGAGGGCGCGCTGGATGGCGGCGGCCCGTCCGGCGGCAGTGTTCGGCGGAGGGGTGTCGGTGTCTGAATCGGCGGATATCGCCCCCGCCACGATCGGGCGGGTTTGTCCGTAGTCCAGCTCCACGACATCGGCGACTACGACGGTGACGTTGTCGGGTCCACCGCTGCGCAGCGCCAGCTCGATGAGCCGATCGGCGGCGGCGGAGACATCGGGGATCTCCAACGCCTCGGCGATGGTTTCGTGGCTCACCGGATCGGACAGTCCGTCCGAACAGAGCAGGTACCTGTCACCCGCCTGCGCCTCACGGATCACGAGAGTGGGCTCGACCGGTGCGCCGGTGAGCGCGCGCATGATGAGCGAGCGCTGCGGATGGTTGTGTGCCTGTTCCGGAGTGATGCGACCCTCATCGACAAGGGTCTGGACGAAGGTGTCGTCCTTGGAGATCTGCGCCAGCTCGCCATCACGCATCAGGTATGCGCGTGAGTCGCCGATATGCACCATGCCCAGCCGCTTGCCGGTGAACAGGAAAGCCGTCAGCGTAGTGCCCATGCCGTCGAGCTCGGGCTCGGCGCGCACATGGTCGGCGATCGCCGCATTACCGGAGTGCACCGCGTCGGCCAGCGTATCGAGCAGATCGCCGCCGGGCTCATCGTCGTCGAGTGGGGCCAAAGCCGCGATGACCAGCTGTGAGGCGACTTCACCGGCGGCATGACCGCCCATGCCGTCGGCCAATGCCAAGAGGCGGGCACCGGCATAGACGGAGTCCTCGTTGTTCGACCGCACAAGTCCGCGGTCGCTACGCGCTGCGTAGCGAAGCACCAGTGTCACGAGCGCAGCTCGATCACTGTCTTACCGATCCGTACCGGCGTCCCCTGGGGAACCCGCAGCGCCGTCGTCACCTTCTCCCTATCCAGATATGTGCCGTTGGTCGATCCTAGATCCTCGACGTACCAATCGGCCCCGCGTGGCGATAGCCGCGCGTGCCGCGTCGACGAGTAATCGTCGGTGAGCACCAGTGTTGAGTCGTCCGCCCGGCCGATCAAAATGGGCTGGGTGCCTAGGGTGATCCGGGTGCCGGCCAGGGCGCCCTCAGTCACCAGCAGGTACTGCATCTGCCGCCGGCCCGCCTTCGCGGGACTGATCGCACGCAGGTTCAAACCACGATTGGCCATCAGTTGACCGGTGGGGGCGTAGATATCGGTCCGCAGTATGCGCAGCACCGACCAGATGAACACCCACAACAGCAACAGGAACCCACCGCGGGTGAGCTGGAGCACCAGTCCCTGCATCCGGTTGTCGTTCCTCTCGCTGGTCCATCGCGCCTCGGCGAGGGTGTCCGGAAGACCGGACATATTCGGCAGGGCAACGATACTTGGCCGGGTTACCCGCCGGGGCTCGATACGTGCAGCCTGTGTCGAACGCGGCGTTGCGGGCGCGGTTCTCCTGTTCCCTACTGGACCCGAACGATGATCTCGGAGTGGCCCAGCCGGATGATGTCGCCGTCGGCCAACTGCCATTCGGTGACCGGCGCGTTGTTGACGGTGGTGCCGTTGGTCGAATTCAGGTCCGACAGCAGCGCGGCATGCCCGTCGAAGCGCACCTCGAGGTGGCGGCGTGAGACACCGGTATCGGGCAGACGGAACTGGGCGTCCTGACCACGGCCGATCACATTGGTGCCCTCACGCAACTGGTACGTGCGTCCACTGCCGTCGTCCAGCTGCAGCGTGACGGTGGTGCGACCGGCACCGGCGCCGCCTCCAGTGGGGGCGCCGTAGTCGGGGCTGCTCTGGTAGCCGCCGTGCTCGTAGTCGCCGTACTCGGGCTCGCCGTAACCACCCTGAGGTGATCCGTATCCGCCCTGCTGCGGCGGAGCGCCGTAGCCACCCTGCTGCGGGTAGGCCGGGGGACGGCCGTAGTCCTGGCCGGGAGGCGGACCCTGCGGTGCACCGTAGCCGCCACCCTGCTCGTACTCGCCGTAGTTGGGACGGGGAGGCTCGCCGTATCCACCCTGCTGAGGCGGGGCGCCGTAGCCGCCCTGCTGTGGAGGTGCCGGGGGACGGCCGTATTCCTGACCGCCGCCATAGCCGCCCTGCTCGTAGCCGCCGCGGCCGCCTTGGTCGTATCCGCCCTGCTGCGGCGGGCGCTGCTGGTAGCCGCCCTGCTCGTAGCCGGCCGGTGGGCGACCGTAGTCCTGGCCGTACTGCTGGCCCTGTCCATAGCCACCCTGGCGCGGGGGGTATCCCTGGTCACCCTGCGGAGGCTGCTGACCACGTGGATCCTGTTCGGGACGTCCGTAGCGGTCGTCCTCTCGGCCGTACTCTTCGCCGGGGCGTCCCTGCTGGGGACCTGGGTTGTCAGTCATGGATGCTCCTGGTTGTGGATCCGGGGTCGAAGGGGCAGTCGTAACGGCGCCGTGCGTACGGTCCCGCTTGGTGTCGGGATTGACCACACCGCGCGTGCGAAACTGGCCGGTGTGCAAGTTCGGTGATTGTTCGAATCGGACAACAACTTCACCATACGTTTGCCACCCCTGATCGCGAATATATTCGCGCAGGTGTTCGGCGAACGTGTCTGCGTTGAGATCGCGGTCGTCGGCCGCCTTCTCGTGATCTCCGGTGCTGAGGAGAACAAAGAACTCGTTGGGAGCCAGCAGCCGTCCCTGGCCCGCTGACCGGACGCCGTCGGCGGCCTCGCGACGCAGTGAGGCCTGCACTTCCTGAGGGACGATGCTGCCGCCGAATACGCGGGCGAAGGCATCGCCGACCACGTCTTCTAGCTTGCGCTCGAAGCGTTGGACAATTCCCATGCCTCCTCCTTTCGGCGGTCGCGTGGCAGTTCTGAGCGCATGACGCAGCGCTCCGCCACGAGCGGATCTCGAGTAGATCGTATCGGTTTGATGATCGTCGGCACCCACTCCTCTATTACGAGACGACATCGTCTTGGCACCAAGAGGCCTTCTATGCTCGCCATTCGAGAGGATTGTCGTGTGTGCGCAGGTTCTGGCGGGCTGTTCGCGGTTCCAAGATGAGGCCGGGAGCGTGATAGGCTCTCGCGGTCGTTGGGGCGAGTGGCGGAATGGCAGACGCGCTGGCTTCAGGTGCCAGTGTCCTTCGGGACGTGGGGGTTCAAGTCCCCCTTCGCCCACAAGTGAGTGGGCCAAGAAGCCCAACGACAGAAGGCCGGAAACCGCGGGTTTCCGGCCTTCTTGTTTGTTGGTAGAGACTTGTTTGTTGGTAGAGACGTCAGGTTCGGACAGCCGCCGCGTACGGCGGTCGGCGTGGGTGCCGCACTCTGGCGCCAGAGTATTTGCTGCAACGTTTCCCACACCGGTCGTCATTCGAGGCTGCTGCTGTAAGTTGATTCGTAGTGTGTTTCCTATGATTCGGGCCATAAGGGGGAAGAGATGCCCGATTCGTCCTTAGGCGACGAAGAATCTGAACACCGCGAGCCCCCACCGGTCCGCGGCGCCGTTCGCTGGCAGGAGCCGGGTATCACCCTGCCGCGGCCGCCCACCGTCGCCGAGTCACGGGCCCGCGACAAGGCGCGCCGGACGCGCGAAGCCGAGCGCAGGCTCGCCGAGGTTCAGGCTCAGAAGGCCGAGGAACGGCGCCGGACCCGCAACCACGTCCTGATGGGTTCGATGGTGGTCGCCGGTATCGCGGCGGTGGTGGCCGTGGGTTACGCGGTGATCGACCGTGATGACGACATCGAGGCGACCTGCGTGCAGGACGGCTCCAATGTCGTGGCGCCCGAGGAGTACTGCGAGCGTGGCACCGCTTCGTCCTCGGGCGGCGTGTTCATCTACGCCGGTTCGCCCTATCGCTACTACTACGGCGGACACAACCGAGGTATCGGCACCATCGCGACCGGCGGCAGTGTGGAGCTGCCCAGGGGCACGAGGGCCAAAACCAGTTCGGGCACCACCCTCACCAAATCCGATAACTCGGGCAGTGTTTCCCGGTCTCCGTCGGTCTCGCGAGGTGGCTTCGGATCCAGCAGCTCGGGAAGTTCGGGAAGCTGATGCGCCGTGAGCATGCGCGGCCCCGCGCGGGCTGGGAAGAAATCGTGGCCTCCCAAGGAATGTGCTACGGCACACCGGCGCGGATGGCAGACGGCAGCGACCGTCCCTATTGGGACGAGTCGGTGCACTACGTCTTCGATATGGACGAGGTGCTCTCCCTCGAGGCGACCGTGGAAGTACTGCATTCCATGTGCCTGGACGCCGTCGAGCACGTTGTCCTCACCGGGCGCTACCAAGATTTCGGGCTGCCGGAATGGACATGGGAACACATCGAAAAATCTTGGCGCAGAAGAGATCCACACCTTTACGGGCGCTTTGATCTTCGTTATGACGGCCGACGGCCGCCGATTCTCTTGGAATACAACGCCGATACCCCCACCTCGCTGCTGGAGGCTTCGATCCTGCAGTGGCACTGGAAGACAGAGGTGTTCCCCGAGGACGACCAATGGAACTCTCTGCATGAACAGCTAGTCGCGCGCTGGAAACAGATCGGCAAGCAACTAGCCGGTGCTGAAACACATTTCACGTGGTCATCGGCGGACCGGAGCGGTGAAGACAACGTTACCCTGGCCTATCTGCAGGAATGCGCAGCGGAGGCCGGCATCAACACGGTGAGCCTGCCGATCGAGGACATCGGCTGGGATCACGATCTGAACCGTCTCGTGGATTTGGAAGAGGCGCCGATCGAATCGATCTTCAAGCTGTATCCATGGGAGTGGATCGTCGACGACGACTTCGGCCGCCATGCCCTGGACCTGCTGCCCGAGACGCTGTGGATCGAACCCCTGTGGAAAGCGCTGTTGAGCAACAAGGCGATCTTGGCGGTGCTGTGGGAGATGTACCCCGGCCACCCCAATCTGCTTCCGGCCTACGTCGACAGCCCACACGAACTGACCGAGTACGTCCGGAAGCCGAAACTGGGCCGGGAAGGTGCCAACATCACGGTGGTGGGAGCGGGCTATGAGACGGCCACCGGCGGCGTCTACGGTGAGGAAGGCTATGTCTACCAGCTGCTGGACCCGTTGCCGGAGTTCGACGGCATGAGGCCGGCCCTGGGTGCCTGGATTGTCGGCGACGAATCGGCAGGGCTGGGTATCCGGGAGACCGCAGGCCTGATCACCGACGACGGCGCCGCGTTCATTCCACACCGGATATCACCTCAGTAGCGACACCCGAACACGAGAGATGGGGACGGCAACCATGAGCGCAGCAGGGTACTGGTCGATAGTCGCTCATGGAGCGGCCGCGATCTGGCTTTACGCGGCTGTCGGTTTCGTGTTGATGGTCATCGGACTCTTTGTGCTGGATTGGACGACTCCGGGCCCGCTGCGCCAGATGGTCCGCGCGGGATTGCCCAACGCTGCCGTGATTACCGCAGCGGGACTTCTCTCACAGGCATTCGTGATCGTGCTGGCGATCTACACGGCCTCGGGAAACATCACCGAGGGCCTGGTGCGCGCGTTGGTGTTCGGGCTTATCGGTATCGCGGCCCAGACGATCTGCATCAGGTTGATCGAGTGGGTGGTGGGCCTGGACGTGGGAGACCTGCTGGCGCACAGGAGGTTCGCACCCGCGACCCTCGTCGTCGCCGCGGCTTACGTGGCCGTGGGTCTGATCATCGCCGCCGCGATTCTGTAGTCCGTACCCGCGGGCCACCTATCGCGCGGTGTCCACCCACTCCATGTAGGCCGAACCGCCTACCGGATTACCTTGGTATTCACCGGTATAGCTGTAGGCACCCGCGTAGCCCCGGCCATGGCCGTAGCGCAGAGGTGAGTCGACGAGCCCGTCGACAGCGAGAACAAGGTGTCCGTGGTCGTCGCGGACGGTCCAGTTCAGGCGGCGAGGGAGCCGCATGGAACGCCCCTGCTCGTCGATCGTCGGCTTCTCTCGGTATTCGGTGACGTCCATTCGGACATCGGTGTACACCTCGGTGGACTTGCCCAGGACACGTACATGCGCCAGCCGGCAGGCGATGGCACCGCGGGCGCGGACATCGGTGAGCAGCACCTGGGTTCGATTACCCAGATCGATGATCTGATAGGTAAAGAAGTCGACGGGAAGCTTGAGTTGGCTGGGCAGCGCCCGCCGTGTGAGCGACTGATGGCTGAGGAACCGTGCGTACTCGAAGGTGCCGAGTCCGTTGATCGCCGTCGCTCCCGTCGCGTCGGCGATGACGCCCGTGTATTCGGCGAGCAGGCTCAGGTGGTCATAAATTGGGGTCTTGACGAAGTAGGAGACCTGATCGGTGACGGTCAGCTCGATATCAGCTGAAAAGTGTTGGTAACGGCCACGAACGGTTACCCGTGGGAAATCGACCTCGATCTGTAAGTCCTCTCCCCAGCGCAAGACGCTGCCATCTGGGGCGAAGTGGCAGTCGCGCTGGGAGTCGTAGGCACGGTAGTGATGCTGGTCGCCGGATGCGGTCGAGGACAGGACCGTGGCGGTATGCCGCGCATCGGCGACGGTCAGGTAGTCGTTGTCGAACAGTTCCGCGCCGATCGCGCCGATCAGGGTCATGGTGTTCAGGTACCGATACGGCGAGTCCAGGTCCGGGATGAAGACGCCGTAGTGCGTTGCCGTCCAGGGGCCACTACTGGCGTGCGGTCGCAAGATGGACTGGTCGGTGAAGGGCTTTCGGGACGCGTCGAGGCGGCGATCGATACGGGGAAGGAGCCCGTTCACGATGAGGCGGGACAGTGCACGGGAGATGGGCTGGCCGTTCATCGTTTCCCTCCGTCAGTCATTGCGGCATGCCGATTCGGTTTTCCGGATTCGGGCCGTAGGACACGGTAGTCGGATATCGCGAATTCCTTGGTGCGGCTCCGGTATTCACTGACCAGACCGGGCCAGTTCGTGGTCACCCGGCCGTTGGGACCCACATACCAGCTCTCGCAGCGTGACCACACACCGCCGCCGAGACGCGCCTGCAGCGCAGCGTCGTGCACGTCTTCGGTGCCGGGGTCGACATCAAGGGCAAGACCCGGGCCGACGGCATCGACGGCCTGGCGGATGTATGCCGCCTGGCATTCGAGCATCGCCACAATGGAACCGGACCCGAGGTTTGTGTTCGGTCCGTACATGAGGAACATGTTGGGAAATCCCGGGACCGCCATACCCAGATAGGCACGCGCGCCCTGGCTCCATTGCTCACGCAACTCGGTGCCGGTGAGTCCGGTGATGGTCACATGATCGAGGAAACCGCCTGCGGCGAAGCCCGTTCCGTAGATGATGAGGTCGGCGGCGTGGTGCTCGCCGGTCGCGGATAAGACTCCGTCGGGAGTGATCTCGGCGATCGAATCCGTGATGAGCGTGGCATTGTCGCGGCGCAGGGCGGGCAGATAGGTGTTGGAGAACAGCACCCGCTTGCATCCCAACGGGTAGTCCGGCCAGACCTTGCCGAAAAGTTCAGCGTCGCCACGGGTCTGATATCGCATGAAGGCACGGGACATGCTGGTCATGGCGCGCGATAACAGTGGCGAGTAGTGCAGCACGCCGGTGAATCCTTCGGTGAGTGCCTGCCAGCTCAGGCGTTGCGCGCGCAGCGTGGCGGGAATCCGAGACGCCAGGACATGGTGCAGGCGTGTGAGCGGCGAATCGGGGCGCGGCACGATGTACGGCGCGGAGCGCTGAAAGACCTTGAGAGAATGCACGATCGGAGCGATCTCCGGCACCAGTTGTATGGAGCTCGCGCCGGTGCCGATGACGGCGACGCGTTTTCCGGCAAGGGACACGGTGTCATCCCACTGGGCGGAGTGGAACGAGGGGCCGGCGAAGGATTCACGTCCCGGGATTTCCGGGAGCGTGGGTCGTGACAGCTGCCCGACGGCAGGCACGAGGACGTCGGCCCAGAAGCGGTCACCGTGGGAAGACTCGAGACACCATCGGCCGGTGTCCGCGTCAAAGGACGCGGACACGATGGCGGTGCCAAAGCGAATTCGCTCGCGCACCTTGTACTTGTCCGCTGCCGTGCGCAGATACTCCAGAATCTCGGGTTGCGGGGCATACCGCCGCGACCAGCGGGGGTTCGGGTCGAAGGAAAAGCAGTAATAGGCAGACGGTACGTCGCAGGCCGCGCCGGGGTAGGTGTTCTCGCGCCAGACGCCGCCGACGTCTTCGGCTCGCTCGTAGAGGATGACGTCGTGGCCCGCGGCAAGGAGTTCGATGGCTGCTGCCAGGCCCGAGAAACCCGCACCGATGATCGCTACTGATGTCATTTCAACCGCCTCTCTGCGTTGCGACGACTTTCGGCGTCACGAATTGACCGCTCGGTAATATATGACTAAGTGACCGTTCGGTCAATCCATTCGTTGGTGTGAATCGCGAGCACAGGTGGCATGCGTCAGGAACGTGCGAGGGCACTCCGCTACCGTCATACGCGTGCAACCCGTCCGGTCCGGCAGCAAGGGAATGCCCCGGCAGGAGCGGGAGCAGTGGATCTTGACTGCCGCCGCGGACGAGTTCGGGGAATCGACCTTCGTGGCGTCGAGCATGAACGGGATCGCTGCCCGTGCCGGGGTATCGAAAGCCCTCGTGTTGGCCTATTTCGGGTCCAAAGAAGATCTCTACGTCGCGTGTGTCGAAAGGGCCGGGGAGCGGCTGGCCGCGGCAATCGGCGGAGCCCTGTCCGGATCGTCTGCGGGTAAGGAGGTCGCTGAATCGGTGTTGACGGCGATCTTCGCCACCTTGGAGGACCGGCGCAGCGACTGGCCGGTTCTCTACGACAGAACAGTGCCCAGCGGACGGGCCCGGGATGCGGCTAGGCGCCAGCGAACCGTACTGCGTGAACAGGCCGCAGCGGCGGTGACGGAGGCGCTCGGTGCCTTGGGCCTGAGTGATGAGGATGACCTGTCGGCCGCGACTCTGGTCTGGGAGAACATGGTTTCGGCCTTGGTGCAGTGGTGGTGGCACCACCCCGAGCGGTCGGCCGATGAGATGGCGGCGCGTGCACGCAGAGTTCTCTCGGCACTGTCCGACCGTCCGGTTGGGTGATCCCAACGCCGGAGGCGCGACGGGGGCGTCGTTGCTAGTGACTTGCGCCACAGTGGTCCGGTGATTCGCGGAGCCCAAGCCGTTAGCGCACTAGAGAGATTTTTCTAGACCGAGGGCGTAATAAGCGCAGTTCACACCCAAACGCGGGGCGTCAATGGGGCCGAATATCGATTCCAGCAACCTATAAGTTTCTAATTGAAACAGCTCAGTACTAGTGAATCAGCATTGAGCGAACTATCGACAACAGTGTTAGGCGATGCTAATTTCCCTTTATGCGGTCATCGATTCGCAGGGTTGGTCGATCACCAATGATCTTTACAGCTACTTCAAATCGCCTGCAGGTGAGGACGTTTCCTCGTGCCGGTGCGCGCAGATGCGCCCAGGCCGCGTCTTCGCTCATCAGTGAGCATGCTGCTCAGGGAAGGGAGTACCCACGATGAATCTGAATGTCATTCCGGAAGGTCTGCTTGCCACTAGTGCTGCGGTGGAGGCGCTGACCGCGCGTCTGGCCGCCGCACATGCTGCTGCCGCGCCGGTGATCGGTGCGGTGGTGCCCCCGGCGGCCGATCCGGTGTCGTTGGAGACCGCGGCCGGTTTCAGTGCCCGCGGTGTGGAACACACCGGGGTGGCGGCGCTGGCTGTTGAGGAGCTGGGCCGGGCCGGTCTGGGTGTTTCGGAGTCCGCGGCCAGCTACACCACCGGGGATATGCAGGCCGCGATGACATACATGATCGCGCGGGGGTAGTTCATTGTCTGCCCCCATCTGGATGGCCGCGCCTCCCGAGGTCCACTCCGCCCTGTTGTCCAGCGGTCCCGGACCCGGTGCACTGCTGGCCGCGGCTGCTCAGTGGCAGGCGCTGTCCGCGCAATATGCCACTGCCGCAACGGAGTTGACGCAGCTGCTCGCTGCCACCAACGCCGGTCCCTGGCAGGGGCCCAGCGCCACCCAGTATGTTGCCAGCCACGCACCGTATCTGGCTTGGCTGACGCAGCAGAGCGCGCTGAGCGCCTCCAATGCGGTATTGCAGGAGACGGCCGCCGCCGGTTATGCCACGGCTCTGGCCGCGATGCCGACACTGGCCGAGCTGGCGGCCAACCACATGATTCATGGCGTGCTATTGGCCACCAATTTCCTTGGTATCAACACCATTCCGATCGCGCTCAATGAGGCAGACTACATCCGGATGTGGGTTCAGGCCGCCACCACGATGGGCGTCTACCAGGGGGTCTCGTCCACAGCGCTGGCTGCTACGGCTCCGACGGAGCCCTCACCGATGATCATGGCTCCGGGTGGGGAAATGTCGCGGATGTCCGCCGACATGACCTCGATGGCGGCGCAACCGCAAGCCCTCGAATCCGGTACCGCGCTGGATAACAGCAATAACATGATCGACCAGCTCATGCGGTTCATGACCAATCCGCTCGGCACGCTCCAGGACATGATCGAAGACTTCATGAAGAACCCGATCGCTGCGTTCTTCGCGTGGTTCCCACTGTTGTTCTTCATCGCGTACGAGGCGTTCTTCATTCCCTTCGGGTTCACCTTCTGGGGCATTGTGCTTTCGGCGCCGGCCTGGCTGCCGATTGTGCTCGGACTCGCTCTTTCAGCCCTGGTTCCGCCCGCCGGTATCGAAGAGCCCGGGCATGAGGACGAGCCCGGCCGCGAGCCTGCACGGATCGAGCGCCGCAACCTGCAACAGGATCTACAGCTCGCGCAGGTGCCGTCGGGGCAGTCGATGCCGGGCGGCTCATCCTCCGCCCCAACGACTTCCAGTGCACCCACGTCCACATCACCGGCTCCGGCGGCCGCCACTCCCGCATACATGGTGTACGCGGTGCAGGAGGATCCGCCGGCGGCGCGGTTTGGGCCGACATTGAATGAAGGTGCGGGTGCCAAGGCGCCGGCAGCGGGGATCTCCGCGGCGGCCGCCGCGGCCGCGTCGGCGCGTTCACGTGCCCGCCGCAAGCGCGCGGCGCGGATCAAAGATCCGGCCCCGCAGTTCATGGACATGAATTCCACCGTGGACCCCGACTTTTCGGAACAGACAACACGGCAGCCTGCTGGCGTGGGGGCTTCTTCTCGCGGCACGGGCCAGCTTGGCTTTTCCGGGACGGTATCCAGGAGTACCTCGAGCACCAGCGCGGCCGGTCTGATCGAACGCGAGACCGCCTCGGAGAGCATGGACGGCACGCGCACCATGCCCATGATCCCCACCACGTGGGGAGCCGAACCTGACGGACCCGCCGAAGGGGGGTCCAGCAGCTGACCGGCCGCCCCACTTCACTGACCATTTGAATCACATGCAACACAACACAATTCAGGAGGAACAATGAGTTTGCTTGATGCGCACATTCCGGCCCTGGTGGCTGCGGAGGGCACCTTTGGTGCCAAGACTGCTTTGATGCGTTCGACGATCTCGCAGGCGGAGTCGGCGGCGTTGTCGGCGCAGGCGTTCCATGTCGGTGAGTCTTCGGTGGCTTTCCAGGCCGCACACGCCCGGTTCGTGGAGGTCGCCGCGAAGGTCAACGCGCTGCTCGATATCGCGCAGATCAACCTTGGTGATGCCGCCGCCACCTACGTGGCCGAGGATGCCGCCGCCGCCAGCCGTTACGTCGGTGTCTAAGACCGGACTTTTGAGGAGATAGAAATGTCGCAGATTACTTTCAACTACCCCGCGATGCTGGCTCATGCCGGTGAGATGAACACCTATTCCGGTGTGCTGACCGCTCTGGGTGCTGACCTGGCCGCTCAGCAGGCTTCCCTGCAGGCGGCCTGGCACGGTGATACCTCGATGAGCCAGGCCGCTTGGCAGGCTCAGTGGAACACCGCGATGGAAGAGCTGATCCGCGCTTACCGCGCGATGGGTTCCACCCACGAAACCAACACCTTGTCGATGAACGCCCGCGACATGGCCGAAGGCGCCAAATGGGGCGCATAAACGCCGGCTAGCGATTCGCATAAGGGCCAGAAACTCTCAAGAGTTTCTGGCCCTTATGCTTTGCCGATCCGACGAAACCTATCGAGCTGCGTTGATGGCCTTGATGATTCGTTGCTCACTGACCGCACGCGCGGTGCCGAGCTGCTGGGCCCACAGGCTCACCCGCAATTCCTCGATGAACCACGCGATATCCCTGATATCGGGATCATCGGAGCGCCCGGCGGGTAGATCACGCAGCAGATCGTCGTAGACGTCCTCGACTGCATGCACGCGTTGCATGCGTTCGCGGTCCGCCTCCACCCCCTGGGGCAGACGTTCCAGTCGCTTACTGATCGCGGTGACGTAACGCGCAAGGTCGGCCAGCTTCGCGGCGCCGGTGGCCGCGACGAATCCCGCCTCCAGGAGTCTGGCGAGCTGATCGCGCATGTCGGTGATCGCATCGGCCTGCACCGCAGGCACTGTGGTGGGCAGCGCCACGTGTACCTCACTCCAGGCCGTCACAACCTTCTCGGCACGGCGCACGGTATCGAGCGTGGTGGCTACCAGACTCTGTGCCGTACGATCGCGGAGCGCCGTGAACTCTGCCCGGGTCCATACCGGTGCGGGGGCAAGCAGATCGACGGCTGCGTCGGCACAGTCGTCGAGCAACGCGGCCAAGGAACCATCTGGGTTGGACGAGAGTACGAGCCGGGATCGCGGGTCCAGGCCGCGTTCAACGGCTTTCATCGGTGACGGAATCGACAGCCGCAGCAGGCGACGGGTGCCCGCCGCCATGGAGGCCCGTTGCTCGGCAGCGGTGGCGAAGACGTGAATGTCCACCGCGTTGCCCGTATCCACCAGCGCCGGATATCCGCGTACGGTGTGGGCGCCGCTGACTTGTTCCACGGTGCAGGGCAATTCGGGTAAGTCCTCCGGCCAGCCGCGTAGATCCCTGCGCTCCCAATCCCCCGCGACCGCCGCCGCCACGGCCTGGCGGGTGGAGCCCGCGAGCTGTTGCTGCAGCGCATCGAGGTCCTTGTCACGTGCCACCTCGGTGCCGTCGGCGGACTCGACCACGAAGGTCACCCGCAGGTGCGGGGGCACTTTGTCCAGGTCGAACGCGTCGGTGGGTACACGGATGCCGGTGAGCCGGTGCAGCTCCCGCCCCAACGCGTACACCAGCGGTTCGGATCCGGGCGCAATGTTCTCGAGCACCGCCCGGGCGGTGTCGGGCGCGGGAACAAAGTTGCGGCGCAGATCCTTCGGTAGCGAACGGATCAGCGCGGTGACCAGTTCTTCACGCAGAGCCGGCACATGCCAAGCGAATTCGTCGCCGCCCAGGCGAGCAAGAACCTCGACCGGAATATGCACGGATACGCCGTCATCAGCCGCACCGGGTTCGAATCGATAACTGGCAGGCAACGCCACATCACCGGACCTCCAGGTGTTGGGCATATCGTCGATCGCGTGTTCGGAACGCAGCAGATCGTCACGTGTGAACGTCAGTAGAGCGGGCGTCTTGTGCCGCTGTTTGCGCCACCAGGCATCAAAATGCCTGGCGGACACGGCATCCTCCGGTATGCGCGCCGCGTACAGGGTGAAGATCTCGTCATCGCCCACCAGCAGATCGCGCCGGCGCGCCTTGTCCTCAAGCTCGGACAGCTCGCGCAGCAGTCGCGCGTTGTCCCGCAGGAAGTGGTGCTTGCTTTGCCAGTCGCCCTCCACCAGCGCGTGCCGGATGAACATCTCGCGAGCCAGCTCCGGATCCACCTGCGCGTAGCCCACCCGGCGGCGCGGCACCAGTGGCAGCCCGTAGAGAGTCACCCGCTCGAAGGCCATCACAGATCCGCGCTCGGCGTCCCAGTGCGGCTCGCTGTAGGTACGCTGCACCAGATCCCCGGCGATCCGCTCTACCGATTGTGGTTCGACGCGGGCCGCGATCCGGCCGAAAAGCCGACTGGTCTCGACCAGATCGGCAACGACCACCCACCGGGGCGGCTTCTTGGTCAGCACCGAGCCGGGGGCGAGTACGAATTTGGTGTTGCGTGCACCGGAATAGTCGCGGGAGTCGCCTTCGCGCAGACCGATATGGGACAGCAGGCCCGCGACCAGGGCCGCGTGGACCAATCCCGGATCGGCGGGCTCACCCGACTCGCGGATGCCGAGGTCACGCGCGATGCTGCGTAGCTGCCCCACCAAGTCCTGCCATTCCCGGATGCGCAGGTAGTGCAAAAACTCCTCGCGGCACATGCGCCGGAAGGCGCTGCCCGAGAGTTGGCTTCGTTGATCTTGGATGTATCGCCAGAGATTGAGATAGGCGCTGAAGTCGGAATGGTCGTCGGCGAAGCGCGCGTGCTTTTGGCGAGCCGCATCCTCGCGGTCGGCCGGTCGTTCCCGTGGATCGGGAATCGACAGTGCGGCCGCGAGTACCAGGATTTCCCCGACGCAGCCCTCGGCATCGGCCTGCAAGATCATCCGGCCGATGCGTGGGTCGAGGGGCAGCCGTGCCAGCCGTCGCCCCAGCTCGGTGATGGCGCCGCCGGTATCGAACGCGCCCAATTCCTGCAGCAGCTGTACACCATCGCGGATGCTGCGTTTGTCGGGCGGATCCAGAAACGGGAAGTTCTCGATATCGCCGAGCTTCAGCGCCGCCATCTGCAGGATGACGGCGGCAAGGTTGGTGCGCAGGATCTCCGGATCGGTGTAGTGGGGCCGGGCCTCGAAGTCTTGTTCGGAGTACAGCCGGATGCAGATACCGGGTGCCGTACGTCCGGAACGGCCGGAGCGCTGGGCGGCCGACGCCTGGGAGATGGATTCGATGGGCAGGCGCTGCACCTTAGTGCGCCGGCTGTAGCGGGAGATGCGTGCGGTGCCGGGGTCGATGACGTAGCGGATGCCCGGAACGGTCAGGGAGGTTTCGGCGACGTTGGTCGCCAGCACCACGCGCCGGCCGGTGTGGGGCGCAAAGACCTTATGCTGCTCTGCTGTTGGTAGACGTGCGTACAGCGGAAGAACTTCGGTGTTGTGGAAGCTGCCGCGCAGCGTCTCGGCGCAATCGCGGATCTCGCGCTCACCCGACAGAAATACCAATACGTCCCCGGGTGGTTCGGCTTCCAGCTCGCGGACGGCGTCGGCGATCGCCTCGGTCTGGTCGCGGATCTCGGTACGGACGATTTCATGGTCGGGGTCGTCCGGATCATCTGACGAATCACTGGAAACAGGGACTTCCAGCGGCCGGTAGCGGATCTCGACCGGGTACGTCCGCCCGGACACCTCGACGATGGGTGCTCCCCCGAAGTGCTCCGCAAAGCGTTGCGGCTCAATGGTGGCCGAGGTGACGATGATCTTCAGGTCGGGCCGCTGTGGCAGCAGTTCGCGCAGATAGCCCAGGAGGAAGTCGATGTTGAGGCTACGTTCGTGCGCCTCGTCCAGGATGAGGGTGTCGTAGCGCAGTAGCCGTCGATCGCGCTGGATCTCCGCGAGCAGAATGCCGTCAGTCATCAGCTTGACCAGGGTGCGGTCGCTGGCTTGGTCGGTGAATCTGACGGTGTAGCCCACGGTTTCGCCAAGGGGCGTGCCCAGTTCCTCGGCGATACGTTCGGCGACGGTGCGTGCCGCGAGTCGGCGTGGCTGGGTGTGGCCGATGGTGCCACGGATTCCACGGCCCAGCTCCAGACAGATCTTGGGAAGCTGTGTGGTTTTCCCCGAGCCGGTGGCGCCGGCGACGACGACCACCTGATGCGCGGAAATTGCGCGGGCGAGTTCGTCCCGATGCGCGCTGACGGGTAGGTCTGGGTACGTGATCGTCGGGACGGCAGCGGTCCGGGTGGCCACCAGTGCCTCGGCGGTGGAGATCTGTTCGAGGAGTTTCTCGGCGTCGGCAGGATTTCGCAGGTTCTTGAGGCGGCGCCCGAGCCGGGACGCGTCGCGAAGGGTCACGCCGTCGAGGCGCGCGCGCAACGCGGAACGGGACTCCCCCGACAATTCGGACACTCCGGAAAGGATAGGCGCCCGTGGCGCTAGGCCGTTAGACGCTCCAGGCGCTCGCCAGGCCGGCCGAGACCGAGGCCGCTGCGGTGACCAGGCCATGCCAGGTCTCGGGCTGCAGCTGATGGATGTCGAGCGGGCCCGCCGTGGCGATATGCGGGTCATAAGGCACAGCGACGATGTGGTTCGGCGAGATCCAGCGGTGGAATCGGGCGACCATCGCTGCCACCAGACGCTCGGAGTTCCTGCGATCCTCGCGATTGTCGTAGCCGCGAACATGGTTGATCACCACCACCATGCGGGGGATCAGATATTCGTAACCCTCGGAAATGAGCCACTCGATCGCGCGGACCGCGCCCTCGGCGCCGACCGGCGTGGCGGCCGCAACCAGCACCACACCGTTGGCGGACCGCAGCACGCCGGGCATCACCGGATGCCAGAAGTCCACGCCGGTATCGGTGAGCAGCAGGCTGTAAAGCCGCTGCAGCCGACTGTGGGCCTGGGTGTAGATCTCGGCATTGAGTTCCCCGCGCGGACGCACCGAATGTGCGTTGGCGGCAAGCACATCCAGCCCGGTCACCGGATTCTGGCCGACGAAGAAGCGCAGATCGAAGTTGCGCTCAGGTTCGTCCTGGGCCAGCACGTCGGCGAAGGTGGACGAGGCCGACGGATCAATCCACGACGCCAGGTTGGCCGACTGGCCCGGATCGGCGTCGGTGGCCAGCACCATGTCCTTGCGGCGCAGCTCTGAGAGCACCGAACCGAGAGCGGCGGTGATCATCGTCTTGCCGACGCCGCCGTTTCCGCCCAGCACCGCCAGGGAGTGGATGCCCCGCCAGGGGGTGCGCACCACGGCGGTCAGCTCACGAAGCTCGGCCTCTTCACGGGACTCGCCCGGATTGATAACGCCAAAGCTCCCGCGGTACACCCACTTACGCCAACCAATCGACGCGGGCCGACGCGGTGAGGGCAGAATTTCTGAACGAAGCTGCGCTCCCAACGCGTCGCCGATGGCCGGAGGGAGATCGACATGCGGATCATGCTGAGGTACGGCGTCGACGATGGACAGCGGGCCGCGAGGCGGTAACTGCAGTGGGCGGGGTTCCACCTCGGGCTGGCGCTGTTGCAGCGAGGCGGCCTCGGCGCGCTGCCGTTTGGCGTGCGCGCCCAGCTTGATGGGGATGATGGGTCCGGTCCGGTCGAGGATCTCGTCCTCGGAGCCGTCCGCCGGGGAATCGTTGGGCGCACTCACGGCAATCTCCTCCTCCACCAGAAGCCGTTTGGCCCCAGCGCTCCGACAGTTTCGATCTGCATCGCGGGCAGCGTGAGACCCGTCGCATACGCAGTCTCTTATGGTCGTTGCGCGGTTGGCGAGGGCCGTTACCCACCCGTGTCTGAATCGGCATCAAATGGAACGAGGTTGGTATGTAGTCGGTACCGGCGCTAAATCAGCAGGTCACATCCACATACATGGTCTTGGTGGTCGTGGTGTTGGTGAAGACGCCCGGACGCTTGTTGCTCGGCAGGCCGTAATCGGACCGCACGGTGGTCTGACCGGGACGCACGCTGCTGGCGGTGCACTGGTTGAGGGCCTTGGATCCGGTCTTGCTGACGATCACGCTGTAGCCCTGTGCCTGAAGCTCGCTGACGGTCTGTTGGGCGTTGGAGCCGTCGGTCTGAGCGGATGCGGTGCCGAGGGCGAAGCCGAGTGGCGCCAGCGCGAGGGCGGCGGCGGCGGTTCCGGTGATGATGTACTTCTTCATGATTTCTCCTGTGCCAGTGGGTCTTTGAGTTGGATCACCGGGTTGCTTGGTGATACTTCAACGATGCGGCGCGGAGGCCGGAATGTATGTCGGGCGACTGGCTGATACACCGGAGGATCTTGATGTCCCCCAATTGGGGGACACACGTGGATTTGGCGTGCCAAGCTTGCGTTTGTGCAGGTGAGCGGCGAACTTGTGCGGGTGGTTGTCGGCGATGATCACCCGCTTTTTCGCGAGGGTGTGGTGCGGGCGCTGACCGGAAGCGGCCAGATATCCGTGGTGGCGGAGGCTCAGGATGGCGCCGGTGCGCTCGCGTTGATCAGAGAGCACCAGCCCGACGTCGCGCTGCTCGATTACCGGATGCCGGAGCTCGACGGGACGCAGGTGGCGGCGGCCGTGCGCCGCGACGAGCTGCGTACCCGGGTACTGCTGCTCTCGGCGCATGACGACGCGGCGATCGTCTATCACGCGCTGGCGGAGGGTGCCGCGGGCTTCCTGTCGAAGGAATCCACGCGTGCGGAACTGGTCAGTGCGGTGCTCGACTGCGCGCGGGGCCGGGACGTGGTGACGGCCAGCCTCACGGCGGGACTGGCCGGTGAGATCCGCAAGCGCGCACAACCGGCAGGCCCGTCGTTGAGCACGCGTGAACGTGAGGTGCTCCAGATGATCGCCGACGGCCTCACCGTGCCGGCCATGGCCAAGCAACTGTTCCTGGCTCCGTCCACCGTGAAAACGCACGTGCAGCGGCTGTACGAAAAACTCGGCGTCGGTGACCGGGCGGCGGCGGTGGCCGAGGCCATGCGGCGTGGATTGCTCGAGTAGCCGTGGCGCTGGAGCGGGTGGCCGGGTACTTCACCGCTGAACCCATGCGGGTTTCGGCCTGGCTACGTCTGCCCCTGATCGTGCTGATTGTGCTGCTGGGGTCTAACCCGAACATCGAAATGTGGCATGTCGGTGTGTATTACGGGGTACTGGCCGTGTACACGGTGTCTGCGATTGTGTGGGTGCTGATCGCGGTTCGTGGACATGTCCCGATGTGGGTGGCCCCTGCCGCCACCGCCGTGGACATCGCCGCCGTGGTGGCGCTGTGTGTGGCCTCCGGTTACGGCACGTCGGAATTGCTCCCGGTGTTCTTCCTGCTTCCCGTTTCGGTGGCCTTCCAAGAGCGTCCGGCTGTGACGGCTGTCCTCGGAACCATCACCGCTGCAGGGTATTTGGGTGTTCTGGTGTTCTACACCAGGAGTGGCAACATCGACGGTATTCCCGGCGACGAGTACCTCACCGTTGTGACATTGCTGTGGCTGGCCGCTGCGACCGCCGGAATGTGCTTCGTGCTCAAACGCCGCTCCGAACACGTCGAGCAGCTCTTGCGCACGCGCGAGCAGCTGGTGCTGGAAGCGATGCGCGCCGAGGAGCGGCACAACCGCGAAGTCGCCGAGCGCTTGCATGACGGCCCGCTGCAGAATCTGCTGGCGGCACGCCTGGAAATCGAGGAAGTTCTTGAACGACAACCTGATCCGGTGTTGGTGGCGGTGCATGCGTCGTTGCGCGACACGGCAGCGGAATTGCGCGGCGCGGTGTCGGCCCTGCATCCGCAGGTGCTCGCCGAGCTGGGATTGACGGCGGCGGTCCGTGAGCTCGGCCGACAGTACGCGGCGCGGGGCACCGTCGAGGTCAGCACTGAGCTGCAGGAAGTGGGCAGTCCCCCGGCGCAGCCGCTGGTGTACCGCGCGGTCAAAGAGCTATTGACTAATGCGGTGAAGCACGGACGTGCCAAGAACATTCACGTCGAGCTGGCTCGAGATGACGATCTCCTCACGCTGGTGGTCGCCGATGACGGCAAGGGCTTCGATCCGCGTGATCTGTCCGCGTCGGTCGCCGACGGGCACATCGGGCTGGCCTCGCTGACGGTTCCCATCAACGCCGCGGGCGGCGATGTCGCGATCACCTCGGCACCGGGCGCCGGTACCCGGGTGTGCGTCATGGTGCCGGCCGATATGGCAGCGTAAGGGGGAACGCTCGGCACCGAGAGAGCGCGCCCTCAACGGATGGAGAACAGGTGTACGACCTCGTCATCATCGGTTCCGGCAGCGGAAACTCGTTGCCCGATGACCGCTTCGCGGACCAGAAGATCGCGATCGTCGATCGCGGTGTGTACGCGGGCGCCTACGGTGGCACCTGCCTGAATGTCGGTTGCATACCCACCAAGATGTTCGTCTACCCCGCAGACCTGGCCGACGAGGCCGGTGACGGCTCCCGGCTCGGTGTGGACAGCTCGGTGCGGGGAACTCGCTGGGCCGACATCCGTGAACGCGTCTTCGGCAGGATCGACCCGATCGCGGCGGGTGGGTTGCGCTACCGCGTCGAGGACTGCCCCAACATCACGGTCTTTCAGCAAGAAGGGCGATTCATGGCGCCGGGCACCGATACCGATGGCGACCCGGTCCATCGACTCCAGCTGGCGGACGGCACGATCCTGGACGCCCGGCAGGTGGTCATCGCCGCGGGTTCACGTCCGGTCATCCCGCCGGTGATCGCCGACAGCGGCGTGGCCTTTCACACCAACGACGACATCATGCGTCTACCGGAGTTACCCGAGCGTGTGGTGATCGTCGGCAGTGGCTTCATCGCCGCCGAGTTCGCGCACGTTTTCAGTGGCTTGGGCTCGGCGGTCACGGTGATCGCGCGCGGCCCGCGGCTGTTGCGCGCGCAGGATGAGACGATCGCGCAGCGTTTCACCGATGTGGTGTCGGCGCGGTGGGATGTGCGGCTGAACACAGAAGTGGTGGCCGCTCGCGAGATCGATGGTGGTGGTGTCGAACTGGACCTCACCGACGGATCAACGGTGACGGGCGATGTGCTGCTGGTCGCCACCGGACGCACCCCCAACGGTGATCAGCTGAATGTGTCCGCGGCGGGACTGGAGCTCGACGAGCAGGGCCGGGTGCCGGTCGACCAGTACCAGCGCACACCGGTGCGTGGCATCTACGCCCTCGGCGATGTGAGTTCGCACTATCTGCTCAAGCACGTGGCCAATCACGAAGCGCGGGTGGTGCAGGCGAATCTGCTGTCCGGCTGGGATTCCCCGACTACCGCCAGCGATCACCGGTTTGTTCCCGGCGCGGTGTTCAGCCGTCCGCAGGTGGCATCGGTGGGGTTGTCAGAGGACCAGGCGCGGCAACGCGGGATCGACGTGGCGGTCAAGGTGCAGACATACGGCGACATCGCGTACGGATGGGCGATGGAGGACACCGAGGGGCTGTGCAAGCTGGTCGCCGATCGGTCGACGGGGCTGCTGGTTGGCGCGCACATCGTCGGCTACCAGGCGTCGGCGTTGATCCAATCGCTGATCACCGCGATGAGCTTCTCGATACCGGTGCGCGAGATGGCGCGAGGTCAGTACTGGATACACCCGGCGCTGCCCGAGCTGATCGAGAACGCGTTGCTCGGCCTGGAGCTTTAGCCGAACTCAGCCGGCCATGAACTCGTCGTACGCAGAGGCCAGGCCCGGCGGCAGCACGGTGACATTGCATTCGCGCTGGGCATCACCGATCGGGGCCAGGATGCCGCGCAGCTCGTGGTACTCGCCGGGGTTGGCGGTGAAGTACGCGCGGATGTTCGCGGCGGCCTGGGCGCGCGGCTGGTCGGGCGCGGCGTCGAGCACCGCCCGTGCACCGGGGTGATTGTCGAGGTATCCGCGGGCGGCGATCGTTGTGGAGCCGACGGTGTCGGAGAGCCTCTCGCGGCTACAGTCCGGCGCGGCCGAAGCCGTGGGCAATAGGGCTGTCGCGGTGATGAACCCGAGCACACCGGCGATGCTGGTGGCACGGCGAATGCGGCTGTGGGAGAGCGTCATGTCGATGTTTCCTTCGCTGGGGGCAGTTGCTGATCCCCGATCCACGCGAGGTGTACCCCGTAAACGAGTGCTGAAACATCAGGAGACGAGCGGTACCTCCGCGGCGATGAGGTCCAGCAGGGCCGGGTAGCGCTTGGCTTCCTTGTGGTTACCCGGCTTGCCGCTGCTGACCACGCCGACGGACAGTGCACGGGCGGGGTCGGCCCACACGGCGATGTCCACCAGCCCGGTGTGCCCGAACGCCGCAGGCGAGTTGCGCCCGAACGGCCCGAACCGCTTGGAGCCCAGCATGTATCCGGTCCCCCAGCGCATCGGCATGCCGCCGGTTGCCATGTCCGGCCGCAGGCGCCGGGCCGGTGCCGCCGCGGCCCGGATCGTCTCGGGGGACATGATCCGTACCCCATCGAGTTCGCCACCCCGGCAGAGGATCTCGGCAAAGCGGGACAGCTCGTTCGCGGTGGAGACAGTGTTAGACGACGGCACCACGCCGGTGAGGAAGAAGGGCTGGTTCGACATCGGGATGATCTCGTGCATCGTCCCGCCGACCACCGCCCGGAAGGCCGCGCGCATGGGCGCGGGCAGTGGCTTACCGGTGGGATGGCTCGGCGCCACCAGCGGCACATCCTCCGGGGCCACACCGTAGTTGGTCCACCGGAACCCAAGGGGATCAAGGATTTCGGTGGCAAGGATGTCGCGGATGCTCTTGCCGGTCGCACCGAGCACGATCTCGCGCACCAACGGCCCCCAGGTCAGTGCGTGATACATGTGCACCAGGCCGGGACGGTAAAGCGGGCGCAGCTGGCCGAGCTGTTCGCGGGTGTACTCGCTGTCATCCATCCGGGTGACATCCGGCCGGGGACCGGTGGGCACCGGGATTCCCGCGCTATGCGTCAGCACGTGGCGGATGGTGATGCGATCCTTGCCGCGGCTGGTGAAGGTGGGCAGGTATTCGCAGACGCGGTCGTCCAGCGATAACGCGCCGCGTTCGATGAGCAGGTGCATCACTGTCGTCGAGACGGCCTTGGCGGCCGAGTACACGCAAAACGGCGTGTCGGTGGTGACGGGGATCTTCTCGGCGTCGGCCGGATCGGTGGGCGCGTTACCCCATCCGTGCCCGATGGCGCGGTTGAGGATCACTTTTCCCTTGTGCCGCAAACACACCTGGATCGCCGGGTGCATACCCGCCTGATACCAGTGCCGGGCCGCCTGCCAAATGCGCTCAACGGCGGCGGGATCGATCTCGGAGTGGTCCTCGGCCTGATCGCCGCCGCCGATGTTCGTCACCGAGTCCAGGTCGGCCGGAACCCGTACGCGTCCGTCGTCAGTCATGATGCCCTTTCACCGAGTGGGAATCTCACGAGGAAATTCCGGCCAAACGCCTCGCCAGATTCCCATTCGACGGTAGCGGCCCGGGCGGGGTCGGATCAGAAGCCCAGGTCGCGACCGATGAGCTCCTTCATGATCTCGTTGGAACCGGCCCAGATCTTGGTGACGCGCGCGTCCATCCAGGCCCGTGCGACGCGGTATTCCTTCATGTAGCCGTAGCCACCGTGCAGCTGCACGCAGGCGTCGATGACCTCATTCTGCACCTGAGAGGACCACCACTTGGCCTTCGCGGCATCGATCGCCGAGAGCTCGCCCTTGCTGTGCGCGAGCACGCCCTGATCGACATACACCTGCGCCGCTTCGAGTTTGGTGACGAGCTCGGCGATGAGGAACTTGTTGTACTGCAGGCTGCCGATCTGCTGACCGAATGCCTTGCGCTCCTTGGCGTACTCGATCGTCTCCTCGAGCACCGCGGCCGCGTGGGCGATGTTGGCGACCGCACAGCCCATCCGCTCCTGGGGCAGGCGCTGCATCATGGAGATGAATCCCTGGTTGACCTCGCCGATCACGTTCTCGGCGGGCACCCGCACATCGGTGAAGAACAGTTCGGCGGTATCGGCCTCGGGCTGGCCCACCTTGTCCAGCTTGCGGCCGCGCTCGAAGCCGGGCATGCCCTCTTCGACGGCGAACAAGGTGATGCCCTTGGCCTTGAGCTCGGGTGCGGTGCGCGCGGCGACGACGACGAGATCGGCGCGCGCGCCGTTGGTGATGAACGTCTTGGAGCCGTTGATGACCCAGTCGTCACCGTCCTTGACCGCGGTGGTCTTGAGGGCCGCCAGATCGGAGCCGCCCGACGGTTCGGTCATGCCGATGGCGGTGATCATCTCGCCGCTACAGAATTTCGGCAGCCAGCGCTGCTTCTGCTCATCGGTGGTCAGCTCGACCAGATAGGGGGCGACGATGTCGAAGTGGATGGACATCGAGGAGGCCAGTGCGGCGCTGGAGCGCGACAGCTCCTCCTGTAGAACCGCGTTGTAGCGGTAGTCGCCGGCACTGCTGCCGCCGAACTCCTCGGGCACGTCGAGCCCCAGGTAGCCCTGCTTGCCGGCCTCTAGCCACAGCTCGCGGTCGATGTAGCGCTGCTCGATGAAGTTCTCGGCGCGCGGCTCGACGTGGCGCTGCACGAATGTCTTCACGGACTCCCGGAACGCGTCGTGGTCCTCGGTGTAGATAGTGCGTTGCATGGTGTTATCGAAGCACGCGTCTAAATCCGCGTGCTCGGGTGTTCGGTGAGGTGGTAGGGATGGAGATCGTGAAACTGCTCGCCGCCGCCGCTCTCGCTGTCCTCGTCGCGGGCTGCACCGCCTCGCCGCAGGGGCCCGAACAGCATGAACACGGGAACTCGCTGACCGCACCGGTGGCGGGAGACCCGATCTGGACGCAGCCGCGTGCGCCCATCCGTGTGCACGGTGACACCTATTACGTCGGGACCGAGGGCATCAGTTCGGTGCTGATTCGGACGGACGAGGGTCTGATTCTTCTGGACGTGGGCATGCCGCAATCGGCGCCCCAGGTGGAGGACAACATCCGCACGCTTGGCTTCGCCGTCGAGGACCTGAAGTACGTGTTGTCCTCGCATACTCACGTCGACCATGCCGGCGGTATCGCCGCGGTGGTCCATGACAGTGGTGCCACGGCGGTATCGAGCCCTATCGGTGCACAGTCGCTGCGCGCCGGGCACGTGTCCGCCGATGATCCGCAGGCCTCCGATACCGCGAATGCAGCCTTCCCTGCCGTTGAACGAGTGCGGGAGATTGCCGATGGGGAGGTGCTGAAGCTCGGAAATGTCGCGGTGACAGCGCATTTCACGCCGGGTCACACGCCCGGCGGTGTCAGCTGGACCTGGAAATCGTGCGAGGGAGGCCGGTGCCTGGACATGGTCTACGCCGATAGCCTCAATGCTGTCGCCACCGGTAACTACCGTTTTGCGCCCGGCCACGTGTCCAGGTTTCGGCAGAGCATTCAGACGGTGCGCGCGCTGCCCTGCGACATCTTGTTCTCCGTGCACCCCGAACAAGCCGACGACATCACGAAGCTGAACAGGCTCGCGGCGCAACGTGACCCGAATCCGATGATTGACCCGACGGCGTGCACGGCGCTTGCCAACACGTTCGAGGCAAAGCTGGACAAGCGGATCGCCGACGAGCAGGCGGCCCGCTAGCGAGGCGGTGCGTCTGCAGTGACGGTGGCATCGATCACCGGCTCAACGTGACGCTGAACACCCCGTGAAGTGTGTTTTTCGGTTTGCTATAGCTATCGCCGTCATCTTAGATACAAGTTGTGTCTATTATTCGAACAGTGGCCATCTCCGCAAGTGAAGAGGCATATCGCTCGGTAAAGGAGCGCATCCTCAGCGGCGATATCCCCGGCGGTGAGCTGCTGAGCGAAGGGGAGATCTCGGCGCGGATGGGGTGTAGCCGCACTCCCGTGCGGGAAGCCTTCCTGCGGCTCGAAACCGAAGGCTGGCTGCGGCTCTATCCCAAGCGCGGGGCGCTGGTCGTGCCCATCACCCCAGAGGAACGCCGACACGTCGTCGACGCGCGCCGCGTCGTGGAGAGTGCTGCCGCGGCGCGCATTGCCGAACGAGGCGCATCTCCGGCACTCCTGTCAGACCTGTCAGCGCTCATCGAGGTGCAATTGGGGCGTGCCGCGCAGGGCGATGCCGCAGGTTTTGCCGCCGCAGACGTGGACTTCCACCGCGCGATCGTGGCCAAGCTCGGAAACCCGCTGCTGGAGAACTTCTACGACAGCCTTCGCGAGCGTCAGCGCCGAATGGCGGCGGCCGCCATCGGGGTAGACCCGGTGCGGGTCGCACGCTCGGTTGCCGGACACCGCGCGCTGGTGGACGCGCTTGCGGCGGGCGACGCGGCACGCTTCAGAGTCGAGCTGGTGGAGCACATGAAAGTGGTGACCGAGCGTGACTAGCCGCCTGCTGGCGCCATGGCAGCGGGTGGCCCTCGCGATGTTCGGAATTGCCTGGGGCGGTAATGAATTCACCCCGCTACTGGTGATGTATCGGCAGGCGGGGCAATCCGCCGCATCCGTTGACACACTGTTATTCGCCTACGTGCTGGGCATCATCCCGGCGCTCTTCCTGGGCGGACCACTTTCGGACCGTTACGGCCGACGTGCGGTGATGCTGCCGGCCCCGTTCATCTCGATGGCCGGGTCCCTGGTGCTGGCCCTGGGGGCACAGCATTTCGCGCTGCTCTTCACGGGGCGGGTGTTCTCCGGTATCGCGCTGGGCCTGGCCATGGCCGCAGGAAGCTCATGGGTCAAGGAGCTGTCGGCTCCCCCGTTTGACCGGATCGGCGCTGGTGCGCGGCGCGGAGCCATGAGCCTGACCGCGGGATTCGCGCTCGGCGCTGCCGTGGCCGGAGCGTTGGCGCAGTGGGGCCCCTGGCCACAGCACCTGGCGTTCCTGGTCAACATCGCGATCACGATTCCCGGTGCGGTACTGGCACTCTCGGTTCCGGAATCTGCGGCCGAGCGCGCACCGGGTCGGCTGGTGGACGATCTGAAGATCCCCGCCGCGCGCCGTCGCCGCTTCCTGTTCGTTGTGATGCCCTTGGCGCCCTGGGTGTTCGGCTCGGCGGCGGTGGCGTACGCGGTGCTGCCCACGCTCATCGCCCCGACACTCCCGGGCGAGCGCATCGCGTTCTCCGCGTTGTGCTGTCTGGTCTGCCTGGGCTGCGGTTTCACCGCACAGCTGCTTGCGCCCAGGATCGATCGGCCGGGTACCGCGCGGCTCGGCATCATCGGGCTGGCGCTGGTCGCCGCGGGGATGGCGCTGGCCGCCGTTGCCGCGCACCGGCTCACGATCCCATGGGTCCTGATCGCCGCGCTGGTGCTGGGTGCGGGGTATGGGACGGCACTGGTCAGCGGGCTCCAGGAGGTGAACCGGATCGCCGGGCCCACGGACCTGGCCGGACTCACCGCCGTCTTCTACGGGCTGACCTACCTGGGCTTCGGGGTGCCGATGATGCTGACAATGCTCAGCGACGCGCTGCCGGTGCTGACACACCCCGTGCTGCTCTGCGGTGGCGCGATACTGGCGGCGCTCTGCATGGTGGTGCTGACGATGAACTCGCGCACCGATATCCGCGAAGAGGCCCCCCTAGAGGCGGCGGAATCCGGCATGACGCCCGAGCCGGCTCTGCGTTAGCGGCGAGACGGATAGGCTCTCGCAGCATGATCATCGCAGGGCTGGTACTGACCGGAATCGCCGCGCTCATCCACGTCTACATCTTTTATCTGGAATCGATCACGTGGACCAGTGAGAAGACGCGCAAGATTTTCGGTGTTCGCACGCTCGAAGAGGCCGAGGTGACGAAACCTCTGGCCTTCAACCAGGGTTTCTACAACCTGTTCCTCGCGATCGCCATCGCGGTCGGCACGGTGCTGTGGGCACGGGGTTGCACGTCTGTCGGTGCGACGCTGGTGTTCACCGGTGCCGGGTCGATGGTCGCGGCCGGATTGGTGCTGTTGATCTCGTCGCCGGATAAGGCGTCAGCCGCGCTTAAGCAGCTGGTGCCGCCACTTCTCGGGGTTATCGCGCTGGCCCTGGGGCTGGCGCTCTGATCGGCTAGCTCGGATCGGGCCCGGTCGCGACGGGGCGCTGCGGGTCGTTCGACCACTCCGACCACGACCCCGGATAGAGGGCGGCGTCGTATCCCGCGACGGCCAACGCCGCGATCTGATGCGTGGCGGTGACACCGGACCCGCAGTACACCGTGACAGGGTGCCGTCCGGCGCCGAGTAGCTCGAAGCGCTCGCGCAATTCGGCAGCGGACCGGAAGGTGCCCTGCGGTGTGAGGTTCTCGGCAGTCGCAGCGGAGACGGCACCGGGGATGTGCCCGGCGCGGGGATCCAGGGGTTCTTCGTCGCCGCGGTAGCGGGCTGCCGCCCGGGCGTCCAGGACCAAGGCATCGGGTGATTCCGCCTGGGAAGCAATCGCGTTGGCGTCGACCGAGGCGAAGCCGTCCAGCGAGGAAATGGTGATCCCGCCGGGCTCGGCGACAACCTCTCCCGTCTCGACGGGTCCTCCGAAGCGCTGCCAGGCCGCCCAGCCGCCGTCGAGAATCCGGACATCGGCAACTCCGGCGGCACGCAGCAGCCACCAGGCGCGCGAGGCCGCCTGCCCGTTCCAATCGTCGTAGACGACCACGGCGTCACCGTCGCTCAGACCCCAGCGCCGGCCACTGGCCTGGAGAGCCTGCGGCGTGGGCAGCGGATGGCGGCCACGGCCCGTCACCGCGTGGTCGGCGAGGTCGGCATCCAGGTCAACGAACACCGCGCCGGGAAGATGACCCTCGAGGTAGGCCGCGCGGCCGTTCGGCTGCATCACGGTCCAGCGCACATCGAGAACGCGAAAATCGGACAGGCGTTGTGCGAGTTCGTCGGCCGAGATGAGCACGTTCATGCCTCGACGGTACCGCCGAACGCTGCTACCGCTGCGTGCTGCCCGCGTCGACGGGCAGGGCGACCGAGGTGATGTAGCGCGCCTCGTCGGAGGCCAGGAACAGTGAGGCGTTGGCGATATCGAGCGGCTGCACCCACGGCAGGTCGAGCATGTTCATGGTCTTGGCGGCGTGAGCGAATTCTTCTTGAGTCGGTTCCTCAAGGTCGGGCCGGAACATCCGTCGCACGTGGTCGTTCTGGATCATCGGGGTATCCACGTTGGTGGGGTGCACGGTGTTCACGCGAATCTTGTGCGGCGCCAACTCCGATGCCAGTGAACGCATGAGCCCCACCACGCCATGCTTGGCCGCGACGTAGTGCGAGACCCCGACGAGACCGCGCAGCCCGGCGATGGAGCTCACCAGCACCATGGAGCCGCCGCCACGGCTGATCAGGTGTGGAATCGCGGCGCGGGTGGTATGCCACACGCCGGTCAGGTTGACGTCAAGCATGGTCTGCCACACGCTTTCACTCATCTCGGCGAGCATGCTGCGCGAGCTGATTCCGGCGGTGGCACACACGACATCCAGTCCGCCGAATGCGGTAACCGCGTCGGTGACAAAGGTCTCCAGCGCACGCAGATCCCGTACGTCGACCACACCCGGAATGACCCGTTGGCCGTAAGACTCCACCAGATCGGCCGTCCGGTCCAGGTCGGCCCGTGTCGCGGGCGGCGTGACGGTGGTGTGCACCGGCGCGCAGATATCGAGAGCGATGACATCGGCACCCTCCTGCGCGAAGCGCTCCGCCTGCGCACGCCCAATACCCCGGGCGGCGCCGGTGACCAGCGCCACCTTGCCCGCCAATCGTCCTGTCACGCGATTCATCACACTTTCTGCGTTAGTCCGGCGTCGACCACCAGCTGGGTGCCAGTGATGTAGCGCGCTTCGTCGGAGGCCAGGAACACCACGGCATTGCTGATGTCCACGGTTTCCACCCAGGGCACCGGCAACAAGGTGCGCTCCGCCAGGGCTTCGGCGGCGTCGGCCTCGGTGGGATGTGCGAGGTCCGGCCGCAGGCGAGCGATGACCTCGGGATTGAGGATCATCCCCGTGTTGACCGCGCCCGGATGCACGGTATTGACCCGAATACCCAACGGTCCCAGCTCATTGGCGGCCGTGCGGGCCAGGCCCACGACGGCGTGCTTGCTCGCGGTGTAGTGCACGGTGTTGGGGGTGCCCTTAAGGCCGTTCGTGGAACTGATGACCACGACGGAGCCGCCCGACGTCAGGTGTCGCACCCCCGCCTGAACGGTGTGGAGGACACCCGTCAGATTCACGTCGAGCGACCGCTGCCAGGCATCTTCGGTGATCTCCCAGGAGGGGCCGAGGCTTTCGTAGATTCCGGCGTTGGCGACGACGATGTCCAGCCGTCCCAGCATCTGCACTCCGGCATCGATGGCCTGGGTGAGTGATTCCGGATCGCGGACATCGGCGAAGCCGGGCACGCAGCGCCGTCCGCGATACTGCACCTCTTTGACGGTGTCGGCCAGCTCGGTGCAGCCCGGTAGGTCGATCGCGATGACATCGGCACCCTCCTCGGCGAGGCGCTCGCAATGTGTGCGCCCCATGCCCCGGCCTGCGCCGGTGACCAGCGCAACCCGCTCCAGCAGCCGTGTCACGCGTTGCTACCGCTCAGGGCGAAGCCCTTGTACCCGCTGGCAGCGACATCGGCACAGATGGCGCCGTACACGCCGAAACCACCGATGAACGGCATGAAAACCCTTGGCTTGCCGGGGATATTGGCGCCGAGGTACCACGAGTTGGCCTGCGGGAACATGGTGGCGGCGGCGCGTTCATTGCACTCGGCGACCCAGTCGTCGACGGCTCGAGAGTCGGCCTCCACTGCTGAGAAGCCGTGTTTGGCCATATGCCCCAACAGCTCGCCGATCCAATCCACATGCTGTTCGGCACCCAGCACCATGTTGGCCAGCACCGAGGGGCTGCCCGGGCCGGTCACGATGAACAGGTTGGGGAATCCGTCGACCCCGAGCCCCAGATAGGTGCGCGGCCCGGCCCGCCAGGTGTCCTGGAGTGTCTTGCCGCCCCGGCCCCGGATATCGATCCGATTCAGCGAGCCCGTCATGGCATCGAACCCCGTGGCGAAGACGATCATGTCGAGTCTGTAATGCTGTGCAGTGGTGGTAATTCCGCCGCTGTCTATCGACTCGATCGGGCTGGTGCGCAGATCCACCACATGCACATGATCCTGGTTGAATGTCTGAAAGTAGTTGGTGTCTGTACAGATTCGCTTGGTGCCGATGGGATGATCCGTCGGGATGAGAACATCGGCGTCGGCGGGATCGTCGATGACAGCGCGCACCTTCTCCTCGAAGAAGGCGCGCGCTTCGTCGTTGGCGCGCATGTCGGTCGTCTGATCCGGGAAGGTCTTACCGAACAGCACCCCGCCGAGATCCCAGCGTTGCTCGAACGCGGCCCGCCGCTCTTCGGCGGTGATCTCCAGAGTCTTCTTGGGATGCGCCTGGTGTGGGGAGCCGCCGCCACTTGCCCGGGATTGTCGCCGCCGCTCGTCGTAGCTGGCCTTCACCTCGGCGCGGCGTTGCGGAGTGATCACGGTATTGCCCGCGGGGACACTGTAATTGGCGGTGCGCTGGAATACGAAGAGTTCGCCGGCGGTCTGGGCGGCGATGGGCACCAATTGGATACCCGAGGATCCCGTTCCGATGATCCCGATGCGTTTTCCGGTGAAATCCACGCCTGCCGTCGGCCAGTGTCCGGTGTGGTACAGCTCGCCGGCGAATGAATCACGACCGGGGATGTCGGGCATGTTGGCGGTGGACAAGGCGCCGGTGGCCATGACGCAGAACCGCGCTGTCACCTCGTCCCCTCGATCGGTACGCACCGTCCAGGACACCTGTCCCTCGTCAAGCACCGCCGACGTGACGCGGGTACGGCAGCGGATGTCGCGGCGCAGGTCGAACCGGTCGGCGACGTGATTGATGTACCTCAGGATCTCCTCCTGGGTGGCGTACTTCTCGGTCCAGTCCCAATCCTGTTGCAGCTCATCGGAAAATGAATAGGAATAGTCGATGCTCTCCACATCGCAGCGCGCACCCGGGTACCGGTTGAAGAACCAGGTGCCGCCCACGTCCGAGCCTGCTTCGAACACGATGACCGACAGGCCCTGTGACCGCAGCCGTTGCAGGGCATACAACCCGGCGAAACCGGCGCCGACCACCACCACATCAACATTTCTTACGAGGGCCTTCACGGTTGGCCACGCTAGGTCCGTGCCGCAATCCCCCGGTCCCCCGTTCCCGGTGACCGGTCAATCAGATCCAACGGACCGCTGATCGGGAAAACGTCCCATGGGGATGGGGTGGCGAGCGCACTATCAAGCGCATGACCGAACGCGTAATCGATCGCATCAACGATCTCGCTGACCAGCTACGTGAGCAGGCGTGGGAGGCGGAGAAGCTGGGCAAGCTGCCCGATGAGACCGCCAAGATGCTCAGGGCTGCCGGACCGATCCGGCTGCTCCAGTCCAAGGGGTACGGCGGATACGAGGTGCACCCTCGCGAGTTCGCCGAAACCGTCATGGCCACCGCCGCACTGGATCCCGCCTCGGGCTGGATCTGTGGGGTCGTCGGTGTGCACCCCTGGCAGGTGGCCTTCGCCGACCCTAAGGTTGCCGCCGAGATGTGGAGTCAGGACCAGGACGTCTGGATGGCCTCCCCCTATGCGCCCACAGGTGTGGCCAAGCCGGTGGACGGCGGATACATCTTCAACGGACGGTGGCAGTTCAGCTCGGGCACCGACCACTGCGACTGGATCATCCTGGGCGCGTTGCTCGGTGACGGCGAGGGCAAGCCCCTCATGCCACCGAAAATGCTGCATATGATCCTGCCGCGTCAGGACTACGAGATCGTCGAAGACTCCTGGAATGTGGTGGGGCTGCGCGGTACCGGCTCGAAAGACATCATCGTCAGGGACGCGTTCGTACCGTCGTATCGGGTGATGGACGGGGACGAGGTGATTGATGGCACCGCGCAGCGCAACGCCGGCATGACCGGCACCCTGTACCGGATGCCGTGGTCGACGATGTTCCCACTGGGTATCAGTTCGGCCGTGATCGGCATCGCCGAAGGTGCGCTGGCCGCGCATCTGGACTATCAGCGCGAGCGGGTCGGAGCCCAGGGCACCGCGGTCAAGGACGATCCATATGTGCTGTTCGCGATCGGGGAGGCCGCCGCCGATATCAATGCCGCCCGCCAGGAGATCCTCGCGAATGTCGACAAGATCTGGGACATCGTCGATTCAGGCAAGGAAGTGTCATTCGAGAACAGGGCCGCGGGCCGTCGTACCCAGGTGCGCGCCGCATGGCGCGCCGTGATGGCAGTCGATCAGATCTTCTCGCGTTCCGGGGGTAACGCGATGCGATTGGACAAGCCCTTGCAGCGGTACTGGCGTGATGCGCACACCGGGCTCGCCCACGCGATTCATGTGCCCAGCACCGTGTTTCACGCATCGGCGCTGAGCTCGCTGGGCATCGAACCGCAGGGCCCGCTGAGGGCGATGATCTGATGCTGAAGAGCTTGGGATACATCACCGTCCAAACCCAGGACATGGACCGTTGGCGGCATTTCGCCCTGGGGGTGCTGGGATTCGCCGAAGGCAGCGGGCCCGACCCCGGAGCGTTGTACCTGCGGATGGATGAACGTGCCGCGCGGATCGTCGTGGTGCCCGGCGATACGGATCAGGTCGTCACGATCGGCTGGGAGGTGCGTGACGGCGCGGCGTTGCGCGACGTCACGCGGGCAGTGGAGGCTGCGGGCCTTGGGGTCAAGCAGTTGTCCGTCGAGGAGGCCGGCGCGCGGCGAGTGGAAGAGGCGGTGACGTTCACCGACCCCGGCGGCGCCACGGTCGAGGTGTTCCATGGCCCGGTACTGGACCACAGCCCGGTGGTCACGCCCTTCGGTGCGCGATTCGTCACCGGCGCTCAGGGGCTCGGGCATGTGGTGCTGCCGGTCACCGATCCGGATGCTGCCTTCACGTTCTATACCGAGGTGATGGGATTCCGGTCGAGGGGGGCGTTCCGCATTCCCGCGCCTCCGGAGTTCGGCCCGATGCGGGTGCGATTCCTGGGCATCAACGAGCGCCACCACAGTTTGGCGCTCTGTCCCGCGCCGCACGGTGGTGCACCGGGGCTGGTCCACGTGATGGTCGAGGTGGACAGTCTCGATGCCGTGGGGCAGGCCCTGGACCGGGTATTGAAATCAGACTCCACGGTCTCTTCTACCTTGGGGCGCCACACCAACGACAAGATGGTGTCCTTCTACGTCCGGGCTCCTGGCGGCTGGGATATCGAGTTCGGTACTGAAGGTATGCGGGTCGACGAAACGTATTACACCGCAGAGGAAATCACTGCTGATAGCTACTGGGGCCATGACTGGTCGGGCAGCGAGCCGCTGGCCGCCATGTAGCCCAAGTCTTCTTTCCGACAAAACAGACGCCTGTTGCAGACGCAACGGGCGTCTGTTCGCGTGTGGGGGCTCTGCGGGGTTGTGTCGGCGAACACACCCATGATACAAACAGGTATATGACTAATAGTCATATGTGACCGAGACCCCAACGCCGTGGGAGGGCACCATGACCACCATTACCGCCGAATCGGCGACCCCGAGCGCTGTCATCGATCGGGTATCCCTGCTGCTTGACGCCTTCGACGGCCCGGGCCGGCTCACGCTGGCGCAGCTGGTGCGCCGCACCGGCCTGCCTCGCTCGTCCGTTCATCGCATGCTGGAGCGGTTGGTACAGCTGCGGTGGCTCCGACGCGATGGTCGCGACTACGAACTGGGCACGCGATTGGTCGAGCTCGGCTCACTCGCGGTGCATCAGGACAGGCTGCATGCGGCCGCGCTGCCGATGCTGCATGAGCTGCATCGGGCCACCGGTCTCGTGGTCCACTTGTCGATCCTGGACGGCACAGACGTTGTGTACCTGGAGAAGATCGGTGCCGCGATGGGCGCGGCCCTGGCCACCCGCATCGGTGGTCGCCAGCCGGCGCACTGTACGGCCTCGGGTAAGGCCATCCTGGCGTACCAGCGCCAGACGCTCGACGAGTTCACCGCGCTGGCCCGCACGACGCGCTACTCCATTGGCTCGGCCGCACAGCTGCGTCCCGAGCTGGACAAGGTTCGCGGTCACGGCGTGGCCTTCGACCGTGAGGAGCTGCAGCAGGGCATCGGCTGCGTGGCCGCCCCGATCGGAAGCATCGGCGATGCCGTCGCCGCGGTTTCGGTATCCGGGCCGATGCCGAGGATGACCTTCGATCAACGGCTGGTGGCTCCGGTGCGCATGACAGCGATGGGCATCTGGCGCAATGTCGAGAGCGGCCCGACCCGGGTGGCACCGACCCTGCAGCCGATTCGGCCACTGCGGTGCGGCCCGTCCTCTGCTCCGCGCGAGACGAACTCACGCGCACTGCAATACGCGTGAGCCTAGATCCACAGATCGCGGCGCTGCTTCCATCGCTGAACGAGGGATTTCCGCGCGTCGAGACGATGACCGGAGCAGCGGCGCGCGCCGCCATCCGTGCGCGATACACCGCACCGGCCCATCCGCTGCCGATGCGTTCGGTGACCGATGAGTACGCCTCCGGGCCTCATGGTGAGATACCGGTCAGGGTGTACCGCCCGGCTGCGGCGGGGCCGCTAGCTACCCTCGTCTTCGCCCATGGTGGTGGATTCGTGTTCTGCGACAAGGACTCCCACGACGGCTTGTGCCGACGGCTGGCCAATCAGATGCCCGCCGTGGTGGTATCGGTGGACTATCGGCGCGCGCCGGAACATCGGTGGCCGGCGGCGGCGCACGACATGTTTCTGGCGACGTGTTGGGCGGTGCGCCAGGCGCGCACACTCGGAGGAGACCCCAGCCGCGTCATCGTGTGCGGCGACAGCGCTGGAGGCAATCTCGCCGCAGTCACCACGCTGATGGCCCGCGATATGGGTGGGCCCGCCCTCGCGGGCCAGATCCTGATCTACCCGGTGGTGGACGCGAACTTCGACACGGACTCTTATCGGCGGTATGCCAACGGTTACTACAACACCCGCGCCGCCATGCAGTGGTATTGGGATCAGTACCTGCCCGATCACGCCCTGCGCACACACCCCTACGCGGCACCACTGCGGGCAGATCTCACTGGACTACCTGCCGCGGTGGTGGTGACGGCGCGCTACGACCCGCCATGCAGTGAGGGTGAAGCCTACGCGCGGGCGCTGCAGAAGGCCGGGGTTCCGGTGCGGTACCGGCTTTACGACAACGCCATTCACGGGTTCATGACCATGCCGAGTCTGGATCTGGCCGCCGCCGCGCTCGAGCGGTTATGCCGCGACGTCGACGAGCTGCTTGCTTAAACGCCGTACTCTTCGGCGAGAACGGGTAGTCGTCCGCTGCATGCGGCATCGAGAATCGACCCGCGTAGCTCCGGGCACACCAGGAAGAGTCCGGTGCTGTCCCGCCGCCGAAGGCACCGAGATTCGGCCTCGGCATTCCACTGAACACTGGTCTGCTGCCAGCTACTCTTGCGCGCCAAAACCTCTGCGCCGCAACGCTGGCAGCCGACCGGCACCATCGGTGAGTCGGCCAGGCGATTATCGGCGCGGATCACGACGATGAGCTTCCGGCCATCGCCGCGAGGTTCTCCTCGATCTGCGATTTCCAGGCCTCCCCGGGTCGAGTGGTGTCCACCTCGTACTCGAACCGATCGACCATCTCGTCGGCCACATCTTCGGCGTCCACATAGAACTGCTGGTACCAGCGCCGCAACTGGTACACGGGGCCGTCCTCCTCGCACAGCAGTGGATTGTCGATACGTGCCTTGTTCTTCCAGATCTGGACATCCTGCTCAAACCCGATCTTCACCCAGTCGCCGAGCGCGATGGCGGCACCCGTGGCGGCATCATCGGGCAATGCCGGAGACTTCTTGACGATGATGCCGTATTGCAGCACAAAGGAATCCGCATCGATCGGATAGTGACAGTTGATGAGAATCGATTGCTGGTCGCCGCCAACGAAGTGGTAGGTCAGGTCATCGATCATGAAGGAGGGTCCGTAGTACGACGCGACGGAGGTCTGTCCGATCATCTCCACCCCTTCCGGGCTGGGCACGTCCGGCCGGGTTCCGCCGTTCATGTACTGAGTGGCAACGTGGCCCTCGAAGATGTTCTTGAAGTACGTAGGCAGCGCACCGTGTACGTAGAAGAAGTGCGCCATATCGACGACGTTGTCGACGATCTCTCGGCAGTTGGTGTTGACAATCGTTGTGTACCAGTGCCAATCGGTCCACTCGTCACTGCCGGCGCCCTCGATTCGGGGAATCGTTATGCCCTCCGGTGGCGGACTCCCTTGCGGGTCATTCCAGATGAACAGCATGCCGTCCTGTTCCAGCGTGGTCCAGGTGGCCGTGCGTGCGAGTTTGGGGGTGCGACGGCTATAGGGCACCTGCTTGCAGCGGCCATCGCCGCCCCAGCGCCAATCATGAAATGGGCAAGCGATTTCGTCACCCTTGACTTCGCCCTGGCTGAGGTCACCGCCCATATGCCTGCAGTAGGCGTCCAAGACGCTGATCTTGCCTCCGGCGCCGCGGAACACCACAAGCTTTTGACCGAACGCGTTGATGGAGTGTGGCTTTCCATCGCCGAAGTCCTTGATGAGGCCAAGGCAATGCCAGCCGCGGGCGAACCGGGTAGGCGCCGCGTCCGCCTCGATGCTTCGCACCTTCACAGAATCAAGATCGGGCTCTGACTGGGCTGTCGTCATGGACCCGTTCTAACAGCGTCTTTGCCTTCACAGCAGGGGGTCGGTCCGCTCACCGGACATCGGTTGTCGCCCGTAGAGCTGACGTCCCGCTGGGAGGGAACCGGCGGCTACCGCGAGGAACTATCGGCATAACCTCGCGGGCATTCACACCTATTCGACGGAGGTACATGCAGATGGCATCAGCACCCCATGGGCTGATTCCGGCGGGAACCGTCGCGGCCGACACCGAGGTCGATCTGCTGGTGGTCGGCGCCGGAACGGGGATGGCCGCCGCGCTGGCCGGCAGTGAGCGCGGACTGTCGGTGCTGATCGTCGAGAAGTCGCACTACGTGGGTGGGTCTACCGCCCGCTCCGGAGGAGCCCTGTGGCTTCCTGCGAGTCCGGTGCTGAGTGCCGCCGGCACGGGCGACACCCTGGATAAGGCACGCGCCTACCTGCGGTCGGTGGTCGCGGGAACCGCTTCGGAGGCGCGCAGTGACGGGTTCCTTGAGCACGGACCGGCGACCATCGAGATGTTGACGCGACTGACACCGATGCGTTTTACCTGGTGCCGGGACTACGCGGATTACCACCCCGAAGAGCCTGGCGGCAGCCCGGTCGGGCGTACCTGCGAATGCCGCCCGTTCGATGCATCCGTGCTGGGCGCGTACCGAAACCGACTGCAACCGGGTGTCATGAAGCCCCCCGCGGTCCCGATGCCCGTCACAAGCGCCGACTATCGGTGGATGAACCTGATGGCACGGCTCCCCCGTAAGGCTTTGCCGCTCATCGTGAAACGAGTCGCGCAAGGAGTCGGCGGGGCGGTACTGGGCCGGCGCTACCTGGCGGGCGGTCAGGCCCTGGCGGCGGGACTGTTCGCCGGGGTGCTGCGTGCGGGGATTCCGATCTGGACGGATACCCCGCTCGTGCGTCTGGTCACCCAGGGCGCGCGTGTCACCGGCGCGGTGGTCGCTCACGAGGGCCGCGAGATCACGGTGACGGCCCGTCGAGGCGTCGTATTGGCGGCCGGAGGCTTTGACCACAACATGGAGATGCGGCACAAGTTCCAGTCGTCGACCCTCGGCAGGAACATGAGCCTGGGTGCCGACACCAACACCGGTGATGCGCTACAGATCGGCCAAGAGTGCGGTGCGGCAATCGATTCTATGACCCAGGCCTGGTGGTTCCCGGCGGTCGCGCCGCTGCCCGGCGGTAGCCCAATGGTGATGCTGGCGGAGCGATCGTTACCGGGATCGTTCATCGTCGACCAAACCGGACGACGCTTCATCAACGAGGCAACCGACTACATGTCTTTTGGGCAGCGTGTACTTGAGCGGGAGCGGTGCGGCGACCCGGTGGAATCGATGTGGATCATCTTTGACCGGCAGTACCGCAACAGCTACGTCTTCGCCGGCCAGCTGTATCCGCGTATGCCGATACCGGCCAGCTGGTTCAATGCCGGAATTGCTTATCGTGCAGAGAGTTTAGCGGCACTGGCGCCGATGATGGGGATACCGCGTGAGGATTTTCTGGCCACGGTGCGGCGATTCAACGCATCGGCGACAGCCGGTAATGACGGTGATTTCCACCGGGGCCGCAGCGTGTACGACCGTTACTACGGTGACCCGACCGTGACACCGAATCCGAACCTGCGGCCGCTGCACGACGGCCCGTTCTACGCGGTGCGCATGGTGCTGAGCGACCTCGGCACCTGCGGCGGACTTCGTGCGGACGAGCGCGCACGCGTGCTGCGTGAAGACGGCACCGTGATGGAGGGGCTCTACGCGATCGGCAATACCGCCGCCAATGCCTTCGGCGCCACCTATCCGGGTGCGGGGGCCACGATTGCTCAGGGGCTGGTGTACGGCTACATCGCCGCACAGGCCGCGGCGGTGCGGTAGCTACTCCGGCGAATCATGTTGTTTAGAAAGCTTTTCGGCATCAACTCGTTTTTCGACCTCGCGCCAGTAACCCGGGACAAGGCGAGGGGTTTCGCCGTCGGGATCGGCCTTGTCGAATTCCTCTGCGGCCTCGGCAAGATCGTCGATCATCATCAGCGCGAGATCGCGCTCGGCCGCGTAGTAGCGCTCGGCCCATTTGAGTGCCACGCGCGAGTACGCCCAGGCAGGCTGGGCCGCAGCGCCATCCGCATCCAGCGCCGCGCGCCGTTGCATGTTTTCGGAGTACTCGACGTGACGTTCGAGAATCTCCTTGAGCCTGGCCGGATCCGTCATATGGCCCTGCATGACGCGCAGCACCACGCTGTGCTTGAGAACCTGCGGCTCGGCGGGCGTCTCGTTCGCCCACTGGTTCATCGCCGCCATACCCGCAGCCGTGATCTTGTACAGCCGGCGGCTACGGGCGCCGTTGTCGTGATCGACTCGCGACGTGGCGTACCCGATCTTTTCCAGTTTCCGTAGTTCCGAATAGATCTGGCTGAAGGAAGGGCTCCAGTAGAAGTAGCTGATACTCCAATCCGCCCACTTCTTGATGTCATAGCCGGAGACCTCTTCCTCGTAGGAAAGCATGCCGAGGATCGTCCAGCTGGTGGCAGCGAGATTTGGTTCGTCGGGCGAACTGGTTGCTGCCATCGATCAAGGGTAGCAACGCGACATGCCGTCCAGGGCGCTCCGGGGCCGCTCAGCGGGAGAATGGTAACTGTGTCAACATGACTGATATGGATGAGCAGGAATGGCAACCGCTCGGTGCGTTGATGTACCGCGTCTCGGCGGCCTTGCGTTCGGAGATCACGGCGGCGTTGGCGCCCCTGAATCTGCCATTCCCCCAGTACGTCTGCATGCGGGTGTTGTCCAAGAACCCCGGCTGGTCCAATGCGGATCTGGCCCGTGCGACGGATGTGACCCCGCAGTCGATGAACACCGTTTTGCAGGCGCTGCAGGACGCCGGTCTGGTGTCACGGCCGGACACCGTGGACTCCGGCCGTGCCCGGCCCGCTCAACTGAGCCGGTCCGGGGCGGCACTTCTCAAACAGGCTGACGTGCTGGCACGAGAGGCCGAAGAGCGCCTGCTCGCGGACATCTCGGCGGGGCAGCGCGCCGACTTCTTCCAGACCCTCCGCGACATCGCGGGCGAGGATGGCCCTACCTGCTGAATCGCTTCTCGTTGCACTGTCGGCGGGTAGCTTCGATGCCGTGAATAGGCTTATGGCAGGTGTGGTGGTCGGTGTAACGGCAGTTCTGGCGGGGTGCTCGGCGCATCCGCCGTCGGCGACTCCCGCCAACACGCCGAGTGCGTTGTCCCCAGAGCGGCGCACACCCGAGGGCACCATCGTTGTCACCCCTGACAACTTCGTGCGGGCAGAGTCGGACCTGTACTTCGGCAACATCGTGATGGATGGCGGCTTCGCCTCCTTCCATCACATCCGCGAGTTGTCACCACTGGATCGGCAGCTGGTAATCCGCCAGAACCGTGACACCCTCTACTCGTCGGCGGTGTTCGACCTTGACGCGGGTCCGGTCACCGTCTCGATGCCTGACCCGGGGCAGCGATTCATGTCGCTGCAGCTCATCACGGAGGATCACTATGTTCCGGCCGTCTTCTACGGCAAGGGTCAGCACACAATCACCAAGGAACAGACCGGAACCCGCTATGTAGCCGCTGCCGTGCGGACCCTGGTGAACCCGGGTGATCCCGCGGACCTCGCGGAGGTCCATGCCTTGCAGGACGCCGTGACGGCACAACAAGAACGCCCGGGGAGCTTCGATATCCCTAAATGGGACAGTGCAAGTCAACAGAAGGTGCGCGAAGGCCTGCTCCAGCTGGCCGCGACACTTCCCGATACCAAGGCAATGTTCGGTACCAGGGACACCACCGACCCGGTCCGCCATCTGATCGGTACCGCCTCGGCCTGGGGCGGCAACCCCGAGAAAGACGCCCTCTACCTCAATGTCAACCCAGCCAAGAATGACGGCACCACGGTGTATCGACTGACGGTCGGACAGGTACCGGTAGATGGATTCTGGTCGGTCACCGTCTACAACAAAGACGGGTACTTCACGCCGAATTCCCGTAATGCCTACTCACTCAACAACATCACCGCGCGACGCGGAGCCGGGGGCGATACCACGGTGCAGTTCGGCGGGTGCACGGACGCCACGGTGAACTGCCTGCCGATCACGCCAGGCTGGAACTACATGGTCCGGCTGTACCGCGCGCAGCCGCAGATTCTCGACGGCCAGTGGGTGTTCCCGGAGGCGCAACCCGTCACCTAGTGGAATCTATTGGGGTGTAACGAGCTTGGCGACTTGCCCGGCGACCTCTGCACGGATGTCGGCATCGGACATGTCCTCCAGGCCGAAGCCGGCACGCAGGCTGGGCCCCATCAGCCGCCAGCCGAGTTGCAGGGCAATCGCGTGGGCCCCCGCTAGCCGGGCCTCACGCTCGTCCGCGTGACCGGGGCGTATCTGTTCGAGTAGCCACTCCATCCCTGGTCTGCGCTCCTGGAGTTCTTCGGTGGGAAAGCCGTCGAGCGTGGAGCGCACCATCACTCGCAGCTGCAGATCATGTGCGGCCTCCAGGTCCGGAGCGGATGCCCCGGCTTCGTGTAGTGCGGCCCCGGTGTCGGCCAGGTGTTGCAGCGTGGAGGCCAGCAGCTGGCGCTTGCTTCCGAAATGGCGGTGCACCAGGCCATGGTTCACCCCGGCGCGGGCGGCGACCTCGCGGATGGATGCGGCGGCGGGCCCCTTCTCGGCGAAGAGCTTGGCGGCGGCGTTCAGAACGGCCTCCACCACTTCCTCCTTGCCCACGGGCTTGGCAGCCGTTGCCTCGGGTGTAGTCATGTGTGTACAGTAGCGGACGAGCGAGTGTAGTCATTTGACTACACCGAATTGTCTGGAAGAAGGAGCGGGTCATGAGCAGCGATGTACGTGTGGTGAAGCTGGGCGAGAACATCGGCGCCCGTATCGACGGAGTACGCCTCGGCGAAGTGGACGCCGAGACGGCAGCTGCCATCAACGAGGCCATGCTGGAGCACAAGGTGATCTTCTTCCGCGGACAGCATCACCTCGACGACGAAGCGCAGTTCGCTTTCGCGCGCTGCATGGGCGTGCCGACATCGCCGCACCCCACATTGAAGTTCGACGGAGAGCGTGTGATGCGGCTCGACTCGGAGGAGGGGGGCCGCGCCAACCAGTGGCATACGGATGTGACCTTCGTGGACCGGATTCCGAAGGCCTCGATCCTGCGCGCGGTGGAGCTGCCACCGTATGGCGGGACAACCACGTGGACCTCCACGGTGGCGGCCTACCGGCAGCTGCCCAAGGCCCTGCAAGAGTTGGCGGACAATCTGTGGGCCATGCACAACAATCAATTCGATTACGCCCAAGTAGATCCCGCGAAGGTGGCCGAACTGTTGGCCAAGGCGGGATCCGGATCCAAGTATGTGCGCGAGTTCGGGTCGACGCATTTCGAGGCGCACCACCCGGTGGTTCGGGTGCATCCCGAGACGGGCGAGAAGGCGCTGCTGCTGGGCAACTTCGTGAAGCGGATTCTGGATGTGAACGGCAGCGAATCGCAAGCGTTGTTCCGGATGTTCCAGGATCGGATCACCTGGCTGGAGAACACGATTCGATGGAGCTGGGAGCTCGGTGACGTCGCGATGTGGGACAATCGCGCCACCCAGCACTATGCCGTCTCCGATTACGGTGACCAACGGCGCCGGATGCATCGCGTCACCCTGGCCGGTGATGTGCCGGTGGGTGTCAACGGTGAAAGCAGCCGGGTGATCTCCGGGGACGCCAGTGACTACTCGGTGATCGACAACCCGAAGCGGCTGGTGGCGTAGGCCTCAGGGCATCGAGTGGGAATTTCGCGAGGAAATCCGGCCGATTTTCCTCGCGAAGTTCCCACTCGGCTGTTCGAGCCCGGTGTGCGTGGCCGTCAGGCCCCGCGCCTGCCCAAGAAGAACGTGGCGGCGGCGCCCAGCGCGGCTGCCACCACCGCGATCCCTCCGGCCAGCCACCAGGACGGCCCGTTCGAGGCGTCGGGGCTCTTGGATCCGAGCAGCGCACCGACGATCGTGTTGAAGTTGTCGGTCTGATCGGTGAGTCCGGAGACGTTCGCGGCACCCGGCCCGTAGGCGGCGATGCGCACCTGCGTTCCCGTGTGCGTCTGCGACTCCCCCTCCGGCGCGGTGGGATACATGATCCGCATGGTGGCGCCGTCGGCCGTCTTCACCGCGACCGACAGGGCGGTTGGGTTGTCGAAGTCCTCAGGAACGATGAGCGAGGAGTGCCCGTGATCGGCGGTCACGATGACCAGGGTGTTGCCGTCCTTGCGCGCAAAGTCCAGCGCCGCCGCGACGGCCTCGTCCAGCGCGATGGTCTCACCGATCTGACCGCAGATGTTGGCCGCGTGATCCTGCTTGTCGATCGACGCCGACTCCACCTGCAGGAAGAAGCCCTTGTCCTGCCCCTTTTTCGAGTTCACCAGCAGGTCAATGGCTTTGGTGGTCATCGCGGACAGTTGAGGTTGGTCTTTGGGCAGCTCGGGGTTGGGCCGGCAGGTGGTTGCGGGCAGCTTGCCGCCGTTGGGAACCGCCGCGGGCACCTTGTCCCACTGCACCGGCAGGTTGCCCTTCGCGAACACACCGAGCACCGGATTGTCCAGGCTGCCTACCTTGTTCAGATCACCCGCGGTGGTGGGCAGCTGGTATCCGGCGGCCTTGGCGACATCCAGCGAGCTCTTGCCCCTGTGCTCGCCGCCGGTGATGGTCTCCTCGAAGTACTTACCGCCGCCGCCGAGGCTGATATCGGCCCGGGTGGCCACCAGCTGCTCGGAGATCGAGCCCTTGCCGCCGTTGTCGACGGCGTTGCCCGCGCACTTCTCGAGAGTCTCCTTGGGGCCCTTGCAGTCCCGATCGACGACATGGGCGGTGAGCACGGCCGGGGTGGCGTCCTGCAGTTCCGCGGTGGTGACGTTTCCGGTGGCGAACCCCTGCTTCTGCACGATCTCCAGGATCGTGTCCAGGGGCTTGCCGTCGAGGTCGACCGAGATGGCTCCGTTGTAGGTCTTGGTCCCGGTCGCCCACCCGGTGCCGGAGGCCGCCGAGTCGGTCACGTAATCCGGCTTGCCCTTCTCGGGGCCGTCCTTGGTGAGCGCGAACGTGGTGTACTCACCGGTGATGGGCAGTGCGTCGAGTCCGGGAAGGGTCCCGGCGGCGCCGTGCTGGTAGTTGCGCGCCGAGGTGATCTCCGAGGTCCCCATGCCATCACCGATCAGCAGGATGACGTTCTTGGCGTTGCGGCCCTGCACCGAATTCCGCAGATCTGCCGCCTTGTCGCCGTCACGTCCGCCCGGCGTACGGTTCGCGCCACCGGTCTTGGCGATCTCGCCGACAGGCACCTCGGGAGCGTCCGAGGGCGGTGCGGCGGCCGCGGACGGAGCAAGGGCCAGGATCAGTGTCGAGGTGAGGGCGATGACTGCGTGGGAGATGCGCATCGGGCCAGTTTCCAGGGAACCGATGAACGCTCGGTGAACCGATGGGGAAACGCCTCACCCAGACCGAGGTTATGGCGCATACGTTTCGCACAAATTCGCCACAACCTCGGTCTCGGCGCAGAGGTGTTACTCGGCGGGCAGGTCCAGAACCAGGCGCCCTTCCCCGCGCGATACGCAGGTCAGAATCTGTCCCTCGTCTCGCTGGGATTCGGTGAGGATCTGGTCCCGATGGTCGACGGTGCCTGCCAGCACATTCACTCTGCAGGTACCGCAGAAACCCTGCTGGCATGAATACGCCACATGCGGCAGCTTCTTCTTGATGACGTCCAGCGCCGTGCGATCGGCGGGCACCTCGAGCACCGGCCCACCGGGGCCCAGCTGTACCTCGAAGGGATGACCATCCACCACGGGTGCGGCGGCAAATCGCTCGAAATGCAGTTCCACCGACGGCATTTCGAGTAGGCGCCGCTGCAGGACGGCGAGCATCGGTGCGGGGCCACAGCAGTACACCGCGTCGTTCTCGCCCACCTCGGGCAGCAGGTCATTGGCGGTCGGCAGACCCGACTGATCGTCGGTCCGCACGATGACCCGATCACCAAAGCGTTTGAGCTCATTGAGGAACGGGAGCGAATCGCGGTTCCGGCCGGTGTACACCATGGTCCATGGCTTACCCAGCTGCTCGGCGAAGGCGATCATGGACAGGATCGGTGTGATGCCGATGCCGCCGGCCACGAAGTGCAGCTTGCGCGGCCCGGGCTGGGTCATCGCGAGCGGGAAGGCGTTGCGCGGTCCGAGGATCGACACGGTGGCGCCGATCTGAAGCGCGTCATGCACCTCGATGGAGCCACCGCCGCCCTCGGGGATACGACGTACGGCGATGCGGTAGTGGTACGGGTCGGAGACGTCGCCGCACAGTGAGTACTGCCGCATCCGGCCCGACGGCAGCAGTAGATCCAGGTGTGCGCCGGGATGCCACGGCGGAAGGCGTTCGCCGTCGGGTGCGGCGAGCACCAGGCTGGCGACGTCCTGATCCTTCGCCTCGATCCAGCGGTCCTTCACCACCAGCGTCAGCGTGCGGTCGACGTGGTTCTCGGGCGGTTTCTTGAGAATCAGCAGGGCGCCGATGGCCCGGACCGCGACTGGGAACAGCACGCTGCCGAGTGCGATCGTGGGCGACACCGGCAGGGTGCCGTACAGCGTGGGCGGCAGCGAAGGCCGTTTGCGCTTGGGAGTGGGCTGCGGAGTGCGGCGAAAGCGATCGAACATCAGTAGCCGGCCGCGGCCTTCGCGGCGGGTGACGTACTCAGGTATGCCACCGCCTGCGCCGTGCTGCCCACCTGGTCGGGTGAGAAGCCGGGACGCATGAATTCCATGGCCGACTTGGCCAGCTCGCGCCACCGCAAGAACGCTCCCCGCTTCATGGCTTTGTTCATCTGCCGCAGCACGCCGAAGACGCCGTAGTTGGGCAGCGACGGGTCCTGCCGCACCAAGAACTTGGTGTAGCGCAGCATCACGCCCACCAGCAGCATGGTGGCCAGCACGAAGGTCAGCATCATGTGCCCGCGGCGGATCTGGAAGTACCGGGCCACGTCGTACGCGACGCTGCGGTGCTCGACCTCTTCGGCGCCGTGCCAGCGGAACAGGTCAACCATCTCCGCGTCGGCGTTGAACTTCTCGAAGGGGTGGTTGAGCACCCAGTCGCCGAGCACGGCGGTGAAGTGTTCGATACCGGCGATGAGGGCTAGCTTCTCCACCATCACGCGGTACCGGAGCTTCTCGCTGCGCAGCTCGTTGGTGCGCTCCAGCATGTGCGTGATGTATTCGATCTGGGTGATCGCGGGCGCGACGTTGATGCCGTTCTTCTCCAGGAAGTCGCCCAGCACCTTGCTGTGGGTCTCGGCGTGCACGGCCTCCTGGCCCATGAATCCGATCATCGCCTCGCGGATCTTGTCGTCCTTCACATACGGCAACGCGCGGGTGAAGGTGTCGACGAATGCCCGCTCACCCTCCGGCAGAAGGAGATTGAAGGCCGAGATGAAATGCGAGACGATGGGCTCGTTGGGGATCCAGTGCAGCGGCGTGTGGCTGGTGTCGAACTGGACATTGCGCGGCCGGAGCACTACCTCGCCGGGCTCAGTGGGTACGACGTGCAGGCCGGTGGCCTCAGTTGTGTTGCGCGCCATGGTGTCCTCCTATTTGTTGAGTTTGTTGCCAAGGCTGCCCCAGAAGAGCCGGTTCAGCGCCGGGGCCAGGCGGCTGAGGTGGTATTGCATGTGTGCTTCCGGAGTGACCGGGACGACCGACTTGCCTTTGAGGACGGCATTCACGATGCCCTTGGCCACCTTCTCCGGGCCGTAGCCGCGTTTGGCGTACAGCCCCGCGCCCTGCCGCTGGCGCTTGGCCTGGTCCTCGGCCGACAGACCGGAAAACTGAGTGGTGCGAATGATGTTCGTGTTGACGATGCCCGGGCAGATGGTGCTGACCTTGACCTTCGCGCGAGCGAGCTCGCCGCGCAGCACGTCGGAGAACATGAACACGGCGGCCTTGCTGGTGGCGTAGGCGCCCATCTCGGGGATCGGTGTGTACGCGGCGGCACTGGAGATGTTGACGATGTGACCGCTCTTGCGCTCAGCCATTCGGGGGCCGAACGCGCGGCAGCCGTACACGACTCCATTGAGATTGATGTTGAGCACGCGCTGGAAGTCCGCCGACGGCGTATCGAAGAATCGCCCGGCCTGGCCGATGCCGGCGTTGTTGATCAGGACGTCCGGCACTCCGTGCGTGGCGCAGACTTCGTCGGCGAATGCGGTCACGGCGCTCTCGTCGGACACATCCAGGGCATAAGGGTGGGCGGTGCCGCCTAATTTCTCCACGAGGCCGACGGTCTCGTTGGCGGTGTCGAGGTTGATATCGGCGACAACGACACGGGCCGCCTGGCGGGCGAAGGCCAACGCGGTCTCGCGGCCGATGCCGCTTCCGCCGCCGGTCACCACCACCAGGCTGTTGCGCTGTGCACTGCCGGATGTCATGCATCCTCCGAATCCTGCGCACCGAGCGCGCTTACGTGATAGCGGAGATTGTAAATCACCAAACGGGGGTCAAAAAAGACGCAGCGTTTGGTAAAGGGGTCCGGTGGTGTTTATCGAGGAAACGGGCGTTGACCTACACGTTGAGAGAACGACGCCGCAAGGTGTCGCGCCATCTAACCACCCGAGTTGGCGTCCACCGGGGTTCCTGACATATCGTTTTGATTACTTGTCGCGTCGGGGCACGAGATCCGCTGGTCAACGGTGTCCGGCGGGTGCCTCATCGTCGGAGCCGGATGCTCTTCACGCAAGCGGTTCATCGCCGCGAGCCCACGAAGCAGACGGCCGAGAAGGACGCTACGGACAAGGGCCAACGGGCCAGCCCCGGGGTTTGAGCACCACCCCGTGCCGGTCTGTGGGGCACCTTCGAGGAGGGCATTGACGGGTGCATACAGCCTGTGCACCCAGGGAGGCCCTGGAGACGAGACGAGCAGCCATGCCACACCCCGCGACCGGGCTCTACAACCCGGCCTACGAGCACGATGCGTGCGGTGTCGCCATGGTCGTGGATATGCACGGCCGGCGCAGCCGCGACATTGTGGACAAGGCCATCACCGCACTGCTGAACCTGGAGCACCGTGGTGCCGCGGGAGCCGAACCCAATAGCGGTGACGGCGCCGGAATCATGCTGCAGATCCCGGACAAGTTCTTCCGCGCTGTCGTGGACTTCGAACTGCCCGCCGAGGGCAGCTACGCCTCGGGTATCGCGTTTCTGCCCCAGGGATCCAAGGACGCGGCGGCGGCGTGCGAGGCCGTCGACAAAATCGTCGAGGCAGAGGGTTTGACCGTTCTGGGCTGGCGTGAGGTTCCGCACGACGACTCATCGCTGGGCGCCCTCGCCCGCGACGCCATGCCCACCTTCCGGCAGCTGTTCATCTCCGGTGCCTCCGGTATCGACCTGGAGCGGCGCGTCTACGTGGTGCGCAAGCGCATCGAGCACGAGCTGGGCAACCAGGGATCGGGCCGGGGCAGCCTCGGCGAGGAAACCGTCTATTTCCCAAGCCTTTCCGGCCGCACCTTCGTCTACAAGGGCATGCTGACCACTCCGCAGCTGCGGGCGTTCTACCTCGATCTGCAGGATGAGCGCGTCGAGAGCGCACTGGGCATCGTGCATTCGCGCTTCTCCACCAACACCTTCCCGTCCTGGCCGTTGGCGCACCCCTACCGCCGGGTGGCGCACAACGGTGAGATCAACACCGTCGCGGGTAACGAGAACTGGATGCGGGCCCGTGAGGCGCTCATCAAGACCGATGCGTTCGGCGATCCTGCCCAGCTCGACAAGATCTTCCCCATCTGTACGCGCGGTGCCTCGGACACGGCGCGGTTCGACGAGGCACTGGAACTGCTGCACCTGGGTGGCCGCCCCCTGCACCATGCGGTGCTGATGATGATCCCCGAGGCGTGGGAGCGGCACGAGTCCATGGACCCGCAGCGCCGCGCGTTCTACGAGTACCACGCATCCCTCATGGAGCCCTGGGACGGGCCGGCCTCGGTCTGCTTCACCGACGGCACCATTGTCGGCGCCGTGCTCGACCGCAACGGCCTACGGCCGTCCCGTGTTTGGGTGACCAACGACGGACTGGTCGTGATGGCCTCCGAGGCCGGCGTGCTGGATCTGGACCCGTCCACCGTCGTGCAGCGCACCCGCCTGCAGCCCGGCCGCATGTTCCTGGTGGACACCACCCAGGGCCGCATCGTCTCCGATGAAGAGGTCAAGGCCGAACTCGCCGCCGCGGAGCCGTACCAGAAGTGGATCGACGAGGGCCTGGTGCGCCTGGAGCAGCTGCCGGACCGCCCACACCAGCACATGCCGCACAACCGGATCGTGTTGCGCCAGCAGGTATTCGGCTACACCTATGAGGAGATCAACCTCCTGGTGGCGCCGATGGCCCGCACGGGTGCCGAGGCACTCGGCTCGATGGGCACCGATACCCCGATTGCGGTGCTGTCCAACCGGTCCCGGATGCTGTTCGACTACTTCCAGCAGCTTTTCGCGCAGGTCACCAATCCCCCGCTGGACGCCATCCGCGAGGAGGTCGTGACGAGCCTCGGCGGTGTGATTGGCCCCGAGGGCGATCTGTTGAACCCGACCGCCGAGTCGTGCCACCAGATCCTGCTGCCGCAGCCGGTGTTGCACAACGACGAGCTGGACAAGCTCATCCACCTCGACCCTTCGGACGAGGTCAACGGGCGTCCGCATGGCTTCTCCAGTCGCGTGATTCGCTGCTTGTACCCGGTTGCCGAGGGTGGTGCGGGACTACGGACCGCCCTGGAGTCGGTGCGCGCGGAGGTCTCCGCGGCCATCGCGGGCGGCGCCCAGGTGATCATCTTGTCCGATCGTGAGTCGGACGATCAGATGGCGCCGATCCCTTCACTGTTGGCTGTTGCCGCGGTGCACCACCACCTCGTTCGCGAGCGGTCCCGCACCAAGGTCGGTCTGGTGGTCGAGGCCGGAGACGCACGCGAGGTGCACCATGTGGCGGCACTGGTCGGTTTCGGTGCGGCCGCCGTCAACCCCTACATGGCCTTCGAGTCCATCGAAGATCTGATCGACCGCGGCATGATCTCGGGTGTGGAGCGCGACAAGGCGATCCGCAACTACATCAAGGCTGCGGGCAAGGGCGTGCTCAAGGTCATGTCCAAGATGGGCATCTCCACCCTGGCCTCCTACACGGGTGCCCAGCTCTTCCAGGCCATCGGCCTGTCACCGGAGCTGCTCAACGAGTACTTCACCGGATTGGCTTGTCCCACAGGCGGTATCGGTCTGGACGAGATTGCCGCCGACGTTGCCTCCCGCCACCATCTGGCCTTCCTGGAGCGCCCCGAAGAATGGGCGCACCGGGAGCTCGAGGTCGGTGGTGAGTACCAGTGGCGGCGTGAGGGCGAGTACCACCTGTTCAACCCCGACACGGTGTTCAAGCTGCAGCACTCCACCCGGACCGGCCAGTACTCGGTCTTCAAGGAGTACACCCAGTTGGTCGACGACCAGAGCGAGCGGATGGCTTCGCTGCGCGGTCTGCTGAAGTTCAAGTCCTCCGAAGACACTGGGCGCGCGCCGGTTCCGCTGGACGAGGTGGAGCCCGCCAGCGAGATCGTGAAGCGTTTCTCGACCGGTGCGATGAGCTTCGGCTCCATCTCTGCCGAGGCGCACGAGACCCTGGCGATCGCGATGAACCGCCTCGGTGCTCGATCGAACTCCGGTGAGGGCGGCGAGGATCCGCGTCGATTCACGCCCGATGAGAATGGCGACTGGCGACGCAGTGCCATAAAGCAGGTGGCCTCCGGCCGGTTCGGTGTGACTTCGCACTACCTGAGCAACTGCACCGACATCCAGATCAAGATGGCGCAGGGCGCCAAGCCCGGCGAGGGTGGGCAGCTGCCCGCGCACAAGGTCTACCCATGGGTGGCCGAGGTGCGGCACTCCACACCCGGCGTGGGACTCATCTCCCCGCCGCCACACCACGACATCTACTCGATCGAGGACCTGGCGCAGCTGATCCACGATCTGAAGAACTCCAACCCGCAGGCGCGTATCCACGTGAAGCTGGTGTCGGAGAACGGTGTTGGCACGGTCGCCACGGGTGTTTCGAAGGCTCACGCCGACGTGGTGCTCATCTCGGGGCACGACGGCGGCACCGGTGCTACCCCGCTGACCTCCATGAAGCACGCGGGTGCGCCGTGGGAGCTGGGTCTGGCCGAGACACAGCAGACGTTGTTGCTCAACGGTCTGCGTGACCGCATCGTCGTGCAGGTCGACGGCCAGCTCAAGACCGGTCGCGACGTGATGATCGCCATGCTGCTGGGCGGCGAGGAGTTCGGTTTCGCGACCGCTCCCCTGGTCGTCTCGGGCTGCATCATGATGCGCGTCTGCCACCTGGACACTTGCCCGGTGGGTGTGGCCACGCAAAACCCCGTGCTGCGCGAGCGGTTCAACGGCAAGCCGGAGTTCGTGGAGAACTTCTTCCTGTTCATCGCCGAGGAAGTCCGGGAGCTGATGGCCGAGCTCGGTTTCCGCACCGTCAACGAGGCCGTCGGCCAGGTTGGCGCGCTGGACACCGAGAAGGCGATCGCGCACTGGAAGGCCAGCAAGATCGATCTGACCCCGGTGCTAACGGAGCCGGAGTCGGCGTTCATGAACCAGGACCTGTACTGCAGTGGGTCGCAGGACCATGGCCTGGAGAAGGCGCTGGACCAGCAGCTGATCGTGATGAGCCGCGAGGCCCTCGATCGCGGTACTCCGGTGAAGTTCGAGACGCTGATCACCAACGTCAACCGGACTGTCGGCACCATGCTTGGGCACGAGGTGACCAAGGCCTATGGCGGCGAGGGACTTCCGGACGACACCATCGACATCACCTTCACCGGCTCGGCGGGGAACAGCTTCGGCGCGTTCGTGCCGCGTGGCATCACGCTGCGGTTGTTCGGCGATGCCAACGACTACGTGGGCAAGGGACTGTCCGGCGGGCACATCGCGGTGCGCCCCTCCCGCGAGGCACCGGCAGACTTTGAGGCCGAGAAGAACATCATCGGCGGAAACGTCATTCTGTTCGGCGCCACCAGCGGTGAGGCCTTCCTCAACGGATTGGTGGGCGAGCGGTTCGCCGTGCGCAACTCGGGTGCATCCGCTGTCGTCGAAGGCGTGGGCGATCACGGCTGCGAGTACATGACCGGCGGCACTGTGGTGGTGCTCGGCCCGACCGGGCGCAACTTCGCCGCGGGGATGTCCGGCGGTGTGGCCTATGTGTACGACCCGGCCAAACAGCTAGTGGACAACCTCAACGACGAGATGGTCGATGTGGACGCGCTGGATCCTGACGATGAGCAGGTGCTGCGCAGCCTGATCGAAAAGCACGTAGCGGCGACCGACTCTGCTGTCGGACAACGCATTCTGGCCGACTGGAGCGGCCAAAGCGACTCCTTCGTCAAGGTGATGCCTCGCGACTACCGTCGCGTGCTGGAGGCCATTGCCGACGCGGAGCTGACCGGAGGCGATGTGAACGAGGCGATCATGGCGGCAGCTCGTGGGTGACCCAAGCGGCTTTCTGACTCACACCACCCGCGAACTGCCGAAGCGGCGTCCTGTGCCGTTGCGGCTGCTCGACTGGAAAGAGGTCTACGAAGACTTTGAGCACACGGCCCTGCAGACGCAGGCATCGCGATGCATGGACTGTGGAATTCCGTTCTGCCACAAGGGTTGCCCCCTGGGTAACTTGATTCCCGAGTGGAACGACATGGTGTACCGCGGAAACTGGCGTGAGGCCATCGAGCGGCTGCACGCCACCAACAACTTCCCGGAATTCACCGGCCGGCTCTGCCCCGCGCCCTGTGAGGCGTCGTGTGTACTGGGCATCAACCAGGACCCGGTGACCATCAAGCAGGTCGAGGTCGAACTGATCGACAACGCCTTCGAAAACGACTGGGTCAAGCCCATTCCGTCCGAGGTGAAGACCGGCAAGAAGGTCGCGGTGGTGGGTTCGGGCCCAGCTGGCTTGGCTGCGGCACAGCAACTTACGCGTGCCGGACATGACGTCACCGTGTATGAGCGGGCCGACCGCATCGGTGGTCTGCTGCGATATGGCATTCCCGAGTTCAAGATGGAAAAGCGCCACATCGACCGTCGGTTGGACCAAATGCGGGCCGAGGGCACGGTTTTCGAGGCCGGAGTGAACGTCGGCGTCGACATCACGGCCGACGAGCTGCGCGCGAAGTTCGATGCGGTGGTGCTCGCGGGCGGAGCGACGGCTTGGCGTGACCTTCCGGTTCCGGGACGCGAGCTCGAGGGCATCTACCAGGCCATGGAGTACTTGCCCTGGGCCAACAAGGTGCAGCTGGGTGACGACGTCGTGGACGAGGACGGGCAGCCCCCGATCACCGCAAAGGGCAAGCGCGTCATCATCATTGGTGGTGGTGATACCGGAGCTGATTGCCTGGGTACCGCGCACCGGCAGGGTGCGGCAAGCGTCCAGCAGTTCGAGATCATGCCCAGGCCGCCCGAGCTCCGTTCCGAGCGCGACCCGTGGCCGACTTACCCGACACTGTTCCGGGTGGCCTCCGCGCACGAAGAGGGCGGCGAGCGGATCTACGCCGTCAACACCGAGCGGTTCCTCGGTGAAGACGGCAAGGTGACCGGCTTGCGGGCACACGAGGTTGTCTTCAACGCCGGAAAGTTCGAGAAGGTCGAGGGCTCGGACTTCGAGCTGGAAGCCGACATCGTCTTCCTGGCGATGGGATTCGTCGGCCCGGAGAAGCCGGGCCTGCTCGAGAGCCTGGGCGTGGAACTCACCGACCGCGGCAATGTGGCGCGTGACGGTGCGTACGCGACGTCGGTGGACGGTGTGTTCGTGGCAGGCGATATGGGCCGGGGCCAGTCGCTGATTGTGTGGGCGATTGCCGAGGGCCGCTCCGCCGCTGCCGCGGTGGACGAGTATCTGACCGGTGAGACGGCGCTACCCGCACCGATCAAGCCGACTGCCGCACCGCAGCGCTGAGCTTCCTGCCCGGCGTTGCCGGGCTCGCGAGGGCCGGTAGCTCCGGGCGATTTCACCTCGTGTTACCTGACATGTTTGCTTGTTGTCGGTGTGACACGTGATCTAGGTCGGGATTTGCGTTATGCTTCTGCCTGGTTCTGAAAGCTTGCCGACGCAGGAGATGTTCTCGTGCCCAACACACCCGTTACGAAGACATGGGTTGGCCGAATTGCCTGGTCACTGCTCCGTCATCCCATGAAGAGTCATAGTTTCCCTGCGAAGAACGAGCGACTCATCACTCCCGAAGAGCTCCTGCGCTTCAGCCACTGAGCGTTGCTCGCGACAGCCATTGGGCGTGTCGAGGTGCGAACACGCCCGGTATTCAAGATCGTTATCGATCCGTAACCGTCTCTGTCGTAGGTGGTAGCGGATGGTGCTGGTCGCCGATCCCGCCTAACTCCGTAGCGTGAGCACCTGTGGCCCGTCCTCGGTGATCGCGATGGTGTGCTCGGAATGCGCGCCCCGAGACCCGTCGGCCAGCCGGAGCGTCCAACCGTCTGGATCGACGGTCAGCCGATGGGTTCCCCGGCCGAACCATGGCTCCAGCGCGAGCGTCAGGCCCGGCTTCAAGGTCATTCCCCGCCCGGCCGTCCCCTTGTTCGGAACATGGGGGTCCTCGTGCATGGTCCGCCCCAGTCCGTGCCCGCCGAAATCGGTGTTGATCCGATACCCGCCACCTTCGGCCACCGCGGCGACGGCTGCGGAGATATCGCCGAGCCGGTTGCCCGGCTGAGCGGCCGCGACGGCCGCATCCAGGGCGGCGCGGGTGGTGTCGATCAGACGTATGTCCTCGGGGTCCGGGGTGCCGACGATGACGCTCACCGCGGAATCGGCCACCCAGCCGTCGATACTCACCGCGAAATCCATGCTCAGCAGGTCGCCGTCGGCCAGCACGTAATCGTGTGGAAGCCCGTGCAGTACTGCGTCATTCACCGACAGGCAGATGACATTGCGGAACGGTCCGCGCCCGAACGAGGGGGAGTAATCCCAGTAGCAGGAAACCGCGCCGCGTTCTGTAACCATTGCGCGCGCCCGCTGCTCCAGGTGCAGCAGATTGACGCCAGGCGCGGCGATGGCCGACAGCTCGGAGAGCACCGAGGCGACAAACTCGCCGGTCACCCGCATGTGCGCGATCTCTGCGGGCGATTTCAACTCGATCACGCGAACCTCCTGGACGGTATTTAAATACCACCTTAGGGCTTTCGGTATTTAAATACCAAGACTAGAGTCGGCGGCATGGTTCGGCAGCCGCTCACCGCAGAACAACTCGCCGCGGGGAAGCGTCTGGGTGGGTTGTTGCGCTCCGCTCGGGGCGACCGACCGCTGGACGATGTCGCCCGCGCGTCCGGAATCTCTCCGGAAACGCTGCGCAAGATTGAAACCGGGCGGCTCCCGACACCCGCTTTCGGTGCTGTCGTGCAGCTGGCCGCCGCATTGCGTCTCGACCTCAACGACATCGCGGCGGCCTGGCAGGAAGAGGCCAAGATCGGCGCCGCGTCGTAACTGGCCCAGCGGCCGTAAAATCTGGCCGATGCACAGCTGGGGCGGGGAGATGCGGCTGCCGCGGGGCGCCGTTCTGAGTGCGCTGATCGTGGCCGGAGCTGCAATGGTGCTGCACAACGGCCTCGTCCCGTTCGACACGCGGTTCTTCGGACTGGCCGAAAACGGCTATGACCTGGACACCTATCGCGCCGCAGTACGCGGCCTCTGGGAGGGCAAGAGGCTGTACGAGGCCCCGGCGCTCAACCAGGCGTGGTTCGTCTACCCTCCATTCGCGACGGTGGTTCTCGCGCCCCTTGCCTGGGCCTCGTTCGATGTCGCCAAGTGGCTGTTGCTCGCGCTGTCCATCGCCGCGCTGACAGTCATCGCGTGGCGCGTCCTGCGTCTAGCCGGCATCCGCGCCGATATCCGGCTGGCCGTGATGACCACGGCGCTCGCGGTTGTCGTGATCGATGCCGAACCGGTGCAGGCCACCCTCTGGTGGGGGCAGATCAACGTCCTGCTCATGGCGCTGGTGTTCCTGGACCTGGCGCGGTCAAACCCGGGACGGTGGCAGGGGATCGGGCTTGGACTGGCTGCGGGTATCAAGCTCACGCCGCTGGTTTTCCTGCCGTACCTCCTGCTCACCCGGCAATGGCGTGCCTGCGCCATCGCGACGGCGACGTTCGCCGCCACCGCGGCGTTGACGTGGCCGCTGCTCTCGCGCGACAGCGCATGGTTTTGGAGTCATCTCGGAGACACCGCGCACATCAGCCGCATCGATCACTTGGCCAATCAGTCGATCAACGGATTCTTGGCGCGCTACTTCTTTCCACACGCGCGCCCGGAGTGGCTGTGGATTTCCTTGAGCCTCTTGGTGCTTGCCGCCGGCATGGCTGTCGCGGTGTGGGCACACCGCAAGGGGGAGTACGTGCTGGCAGTGGTGGCGGTAGGGCTCACCGGTTGCGCGGTGTCGCCCTTCAGCTGGGCTGCGCACTGGGTATGGTTCGCCCCTGCGATCGTCTGGCTTGTCGCCAAGGCGTGCACGACCGCGCGACCCTGGTCGAGCGGCTGGGCCTGGCGGGCGGCGGGGCTATTCGCGATGGTGTTCATGTGGACCCTGCACCGGCCGGGCCGTGGGCACACCACCATCTACTTCAGCGGGGTGTACTGGAACTTCCTTGACCTGCGCCCGTTCTGGATAGGCCAGCTGATGAGCGGCTGGTACCCGTTGGTGTTCCTGTGCTTCATGATCGGCGCCGTCAGCTGGTTGCGGCTCAGCAGTGCGTCGGTGCGAGATGACCCGGACGACTTTTCGATGCTGTCGACGGATGTCGAGGACTATCCGCCGGAAATTCTTGGTGAGGAGCTGGCGCTGCGCGCCTAGAGTCCAGGGGTGGACCCTGTCGCGGCATTGCGTGAAGTTGCCTACTACAAGGAACTCGCGCGCGAAGAGTCGCGCCGCGTCATGGCGTACCGCAAGGCCGCCGACGTCATCGCCGCGCTGAGCCCCGAAGAGCGAGAGCGCCACGGTGCCAACAAGACCTGGAAGAGTCTCACGGGCCTGGGCCCCAAGACGGCAACCGTCGTCGCCGAAGCCTGGTCCGGGAAGGTGCCGGTTGCGCTCGAACAACTACGTGCCAGCGCCACGGGCACCGGCGGTGGCACCATGCGCGAAGCGCTCAGGGGCGACCTGCATCTGCATTCGAACTGGTCGGACGGATCGGTGCCCATCGAGGAGATGATGAGCACCGCCAAGGCGCTCGGACACGAATACTGCGCGCTGACGGACCACTCGCCGCGTCTGCGGGTGGCCAACGGGCTGTCTGCGGAACGGTTGCGTGCTCAGCTGAAGGTGATCGACGGACTGCGGGAACAGATGGCGCCCATGCGAATCCTCACCGGGATCGAGGTCGACATCCTGGACGACGGCGATCTGGACCAGGACCCTGAGCTTCTGGATCAGCTCGACATCGTCGTCGCGAGTGTGCATTCCAAGCTCGCGATGGACTCCGCGGCGATGACCCGTCGCATGATCGCGGCCGTGACCAACCCGCGCGTCGACGTGCTGGGCCATTGCACGGGGCGGCTGGTGGAGGGGGAGCGCGGCCTCCGCGCGGAATCGAAATTCGATGCCGCAGAGGTATTTCGGGCCTGCCGCGATTCGGGTACTGCCGTCGAGATCAACTCGCGCCCGGAGCGACGCGATCCACCGCGCAGGCTGCTGGACTTGGCGCTGAACATCGGTTGCGACTTCTCGATCGACACCGACGCGCATGCGCCGGGACAGCTGGAGTTCTCCGGGTACGGCTGCGAGCGTGCGCTTGAGGCCGGTGTGCCGGAAGAACGAGTGATCAATACGTGGCCCGTGGAGCAGCTGTTGGCCAGGACCAGCAAGGGCCGCTGATCGCCTATTGACACTTTGAACACATTCGCGCAAAGTGTTCAAACGTGAAGCTCGTGAAGACGGCGGGTCCGCGTGGTGAGGTGCCTGAACCGATTGTCGCGGCCGTCGCGCAGACCCTGGTCCGCTCGGGAATCCAGCGTTTCAGCCTCTCGGCGGCCGCCGACGAGGCGGGCGTCTCGCGTGGAACCATCTACAACTGGTTCGGCGGCAAGAAGGAAGCCATCGATGTCGCTGTCGGCTTCATCGCGGGCGCCTTCATCGAGCTGTTCGCCGGGGCGGTGAGTGCCAAAGCCACGCTGACCGAGCAGGTGGGCGAGGCGGCGGTACGCATCAGCGATCACCGGGCCTGGTCCGACCGCCTGGATCCGACCCTGCACGTGTCGAACGTGCTGGAGCTGGTGCTCGAGGAGTGCGGTGACGACCTGATGCGCCGCTCGGTGGAGTTTTGGGTGCCACAGGTGCAGGCGGCGAAGAAGCGCGGCGAGATCGGTAAGGACGTCGAAGCCACCGAGGGCGCCGAATGGATCATGCGGACCCTGATGAGCATCGAGGTGCTGCCCGCCATCTCCGTGGACCTGAAAGACCCGGCCGTGGTGCGGGATTACTTCTCCCGGTTCATCCTGCGTGGGTTGGCATGAGTGACATCGACTACCAAGTGGCGATCGTCGGGGCCGGTCCCGGTGGCATCGCCGCCGCTTACTACCTGCGCCGACGGGGTATCGACGACTTCGTGATCCTGGACCGTGCCGACGATTTCGGTGGCACCTGGCGCGATAACACCTATCCGGGCCTCGCCGTCGACATCCCGGTCTTGTTCTACCAGTTGAGCTTTGCGCGAACCGGCCGGTGGAACAAGCTCTTCGCCGACGGTGCCGATATCCAGCGCTACCACCTGTCGGTGGTGGACCGCTTGGGCTTACGCAAGCACTTCCAGGGCGGCAGCGCCGTTACCGCGGAACGCTGGAACGAGGGCGGCAGCCACTGGGAACTCACCGTCGCCGGGAAGCCGACGGTGCGCGCCCGGTATGTCATCAGCGCCGTGGGTGGATACATCGACACCAAACCCGGCCCGGACATCCCGGGCCTCGGCGACTTTCGCGGCAGAATCATGCGGCCCAACGCGTGGGACCACTCATACGACTACGCGGGTAAGCGCGTCGCGGTGATCGGTACCGGCTCCAGCGGCATCCAGATCGCCCCCGCAGTCGCGGAAACTGCCGCGTCGGTCACCACCTTTCAGCGCACCCCCGCATGGATCATTCCCAAACCCAACCCGAGTATCTCGGTCCGCGGGCAGCGGATTCTCGGCGCGCCGTTTGTGCTGACAGTCATCAACGCGCTGATCATCGGATCGATGGACGCCGCTCAGGCGGTGCTGTTCCATCTGCTGCCGCTGCTACCGGAATCGCTGCTGCGCAAGATGATTCCTCGATACGACGATATGGCGCGCAGGTGGTATCGCAAACTGCTGGCGGACACCGTCCGCGATCCGGCCCTGCGTGAGGCCTTGATGCCAAGCTACGGAATTCTGGCACGGCGCACCATCTTGTCCAATGACTTCCTGCAGGCCGTGGATGCCGGCGCGGTCCGACTGATCACCGACCCGATCTCACGGATCACCGAGAATGGTGTCGAGACGGCAGATGGCACCCATCATGACGTCGACCTTTTGGTATTGGCGACGGGATATGAGATCTACACGGATCCGGAACATTACCGGCCCGGAACCGTGCGGGGCCGCGGCGGATTCGACCTGGGTGAGTACTACCGCGACCACGAAATGCGGACCTACGGCGGCGCGGCACTGCCGGGCCTGCCCAACCGGTGGGTGTTGGTGGGACCCGAGGGCAACCAGGGGCAGGGGTGGCACGCCATGGTGGAGGCCAACGCGCGCCACGCCGCCCGGGTCATCGCCGAATCCGTGCGGACCTGCCGCGAGATCGCGGAAGTACGCCAACGTGCCTTTGACGCATGGGTGCGGCGGATGGCCCATCAGAGCAAGGCGATCCGGTTATACGCGACCGACTGCCAACCGCCACTGAACACCTACTTCGTCAACTCAAAGGGGGAGGCACGCTACTACCGGCCCCAAACCGTAAGCGAAATGAACTGGTTCTCCACGCATTCCCGACTCTCTGACTACTCATTTCGTCCGGCATCGATCCAAGCGAGGGCTTCCCATGGAAAAAGATCAGAACAGTCAGCCTGATAAACCACTGGCCGGCCGGGTCGCATACATCACCGGTGCGGGGCGCGGGCAGGGCCGCGCACACGCCATCCGGTTGGCCGCCGATGGTGCCGACATCGTGGCCATCGACAGCTGTGACAAGCCCTCGCCCTATAACGAATACCCGGCCACCACCGCTGAAGACTTCGACGAGACCGTCTCCGCGGTACGGGAACTGGGCCGTGAGATCGTCGCAGAACGTATCGACGTAAGGGACCTCGCCGGACAGCAGAAGGTGATCAACGAAGCGACGACCCGCTTCGGTCGGCTGGACATCGTGGTCGCCAACGCCGGCATCGCGAGCTGGGCGCGGCTGTGGGAGATCGAGGCCGACCAGTGGCGCGACGTCATCGACGTCAATCTGACCGGTGTGTGGAACACCATCAAGGCAGCGGTCCCCGCAATGATCGAAGCGGGCAACGGTGGGTCCATCATCACGGTCAGCTCATCGGCCGGGATCAAGGCCATGCCCGGCTGCGGCCACTATGTGGCCGCTAAATTCGGTGTTGTGGGCTTGACGAACTCGCTGGCGGTTGAGCTGGGGGAGTATGGGATTCGAGTCAACTCCATCCACCCGTACGGAACCAACACGCCGCTGGCAGCCGACGAGTCGGTGCTGCGGATGTTCGAGAAGTACCCGGGTTATCTGCAGAGCTTTAGCCAGACACTGGTGGACAACGACAGGCTCGTCGAACCTGCCGAAATCGCCGAGGTGGTGGCGTGGCTCGCCGGCGACGCATCCGGTGTCATGACCGGCGCCCAGATTCCCGTCGACAAGGGGTACTTGAAGCGATGACCACGTGCCCGTTCGCACCCGGATTCGATTTCACCGACCCGGACCTCATCCAGCAGCGCATCCCCGCCGAGGAGTTCGCGTATCTCCGCAAGACCGAACCCATCTGGTGGAACGCCCAGCCCAGGGGAGTGGCCGGATTCGACGACGACGGCTACTGGGTAGTGACCAAACACAGTGACGTCAAAGAGATATCGCGGCTCAGCGAAGTCTTCTCCAACAGCCTGAACACCACAGTGGTGCGCTACAACGAGGACATCACCGCCGAGCAGCTGGATATCCAGCGCGAGAATCTGCTGATCGACATGGATGAGCCGAAACACCGCATCCTGCGGCGCATCGTGTCACCGCTGTTCACCCCCAAGGCCGTCAACGGATTACACGAACGGCTGGTGGCGCGCGCCAGAGGCATTGTGGAAGCGGCCGCCGAAAAGTCCAGCGGCAACTTCGTCTCCGATATCGCCTCGGTGCTTCCCATGCATGCCATCGCGGATCTGGTGGGTATCCCGGAGTCGGACCGCCAACAGGTGCTGGACTGGACGAACCAGATGTTCGCCTACGACGACCCGGCGATCGGCAAAGATACGGCCACCACCGCAACGGTCTCTATGCTGGGCTACGCCTACGCGATGGCCGAAGAGCGACAACTGAATCCGCGCGACGACATTCTCACCGGATTGGTCCAGGGCGCGTACGAGGACCGCCCACTCACCCCGCTGGAGTTCGCCTACTTTGTCATCCAGCTCATGGTCGCGGGGAACGAGACCTCTCGTAACGCCATCACACATGGGGTACTGGCCTTCGCCGACAACCCCGCACAGTGGGAGCTGTACCGCGAGTGCCGCCCGCAGACGACTGCTGACGAGATCATCCGGTGGGCGAGCCCCATCATCGCCTTCCAGCGCACGGCGCTGCAGGATGTCGATCTTGGTGGTGTGCGGATCCAGAAGGGGCAGCGCGTGGGAATGTTCTACGCGTCGGCCAACTTCGACGAGGACGTTTTCGACGACCCGTTCACCTTCAAGATCGAGCGCGACCCCAACCCGCATCTGGCCTTCGGCGGGCACGGCATTCACTACTGCCTCGGCGCGAACCTGGCCCGGCTGGAGATCGGCATCATGTTCGATGCCATGGCCGACACGCTTCCGGATCTGATGCCGACCGGGGAGCCCACCCGCTTCCGGTCGGGGTGGATTAACGGCGTGGTGTCGCTGCCCGCAAGCTACCGAGGGTAGACATCCTGCCTGCGCGTTCGGCCGGACTGCGTCCTGACCTGCGGTATCGGCGGCACAGTGTGCGTGCAACCGCAAGGGTCTAACTTTACTTTTCTCCCCGATCCGTAAGCGGTAGCATCGCGGCATGTCCGAACACTTTGACGTGCTCATCGTCGGCGCCGGCATCTCCGGCATCAGCGCCGCCTGGCACATCCAGAACCGCTGCCCGTCCAAGACCTATGCGGTGCTTGAGGCCCGCGACGATATGGGCGGGACCTGGAATCTGTTCAAGTACCCAGGTATCCGGTCGGACTCGGACATGTACACGTTGGGGTTCCGCTTCTCGCCGTGGAACGACAGCCGCACCCTGGCGGACGGACCGTCGATCCTCGACTACGTGCACAAGACCGCGGCCAACTCCGGAATCGACGGGCACGTCCGATACCGCCACAAGGTGGTCGGAGCGGCCTGGTCCACCGAGACCCAGCAATGGACGGTCCAGGTGGATCACGACGGCAAGACCGTCGAGTACACCTGCTCCTTCCTGTTCTGCTGCAGCGGCTACTACGACTACGACCAGGGCTACTCGCCCGAGTTTCCCGGCGTCGCCGACTTCAAGGGCACCGTGATTCACCCTCAGCACTGGCCTGAGGACCTCGATTACAAGGGTAAGAAGGTCGTGGTGATCGGCTCCGGCGCCACCGCGGTGACCCTGGTGCCGGCGATGGCGCCCGATGTCGGACACATCACCATGCTGCAGCGCTCGCCCACCTACATCCTGTCGTTGCCGAACGAGAACCCGATCATCAACGGTCTGCGAAAGATATTGCCGGCCAAGGTCGCCTATCCGATCGCCCGCTGGATCAATATCGGCCAGCTGATCTTCAGCTACCAGGCCAGTCGCAAGTTCCCCAAGGCCGCGCGGCGGATCATCATGCAGCAGGCCAAACTGCAGCTGCCCAAGGGCTATGACTACAAGACCCACTTCGGTCCCAAGTACAACCCGTGGGACGAGCGTCTTTGCGTGGTGCCCAACGGTGACCTGTACAAGACCATCCGCAAGGGCAAGGCCGATATCGTCACCGATCACATCGAGACATTTGACGAGACCGGCATCAAGCTCAAGTCCGGTAAGCATCTCGATGCTGACATCATCATCACCGCAACGGGTTTGAACCTGAAATTCTTCAGCGGTGTCATCCCGACGGTTGATGGCGTACCCGTAGACCTGCCCGCGCAGACCGTGTACAAGGGTGCGATGCTCACGGGCATCCCGAACATGGCGTTCACCATCGGGTACACCAACGCCTCGTGGACACTCAAGGCAGACCTGGTATCCGAGTACGTTGGACGTCTACTGAACTACATGGACGAGAACGGCTATGTCACAGCGGTTCCCGAGCTGGCCGATGAGACGCTCGAGAAGCAGCCGTTCATGGACTTCACACCGGGCTACGTGCTGCGTGCGCTGGATGAGCTGCCCAAGCAGGGTGACAAACACCCGTGGCGTCTGAAGCAGAACTATGCCTATGACGTCGGGATGATGCGGCGCAGCCGGGTCAGCGAGGGTATGCGCTTCGGCAGAAAGAAGGCCGCCACCGAGACAACACCGGTGGCCGTCAACAGCTAGATCTTCTCTGCGGAGCGGCCGGGTGTCACGCGCGGACACCCGGCCGTTCGCTGTCTACGAACCGCTACCGGTGGACGCCCGTAGAACGCTATTTCTGTTCGGGTGCAGCCTGATCCGTGCTGGCGGCGATCAGCATGGGAAGCATCGGGCTCATGGGTAGCAGCCGTTGCACCGCGGTCAGGAGCCGCGCCGTCCAGTCGGTGGTCGATGAAGGATCTTTGATGCTGTCGAGGGCCACTCCCTGACCCATGGCGACGCAGAGGCGGGCGAGGTCACGCACGCTTGCCTCCGGAAGTTCGAGGTCGTCGTCCAGCTGCGAGATCGCACCCGCAACGTGGTCCAGCATGGTTTTGTCGCGTGCCGCGAGTTCATCGTTCAGCGTCGAATTGCGTCGGGCAACCAAGGCGAGCTCGATCTTCAGCAGGGCCCAGCCGGTGTCGCTGAGTGATTGCTCGATCCAGTCCTGAAACTTTTGAACGCGATCCCCTGACGATCCTTCGGCGAGAGTGGTGCGATAGCTCTCCAGAACCTGTTCGGTGTGACGGTCGATGACCTCTAGCGCCAACGCCTCTTTGCTGGGAAAATTTGAGTACACGGCGCCGCGACTGTAACCGGCTTCTTCGGCCACCTGCTCGTTCGACGTCGCGGCGAAACCCTGTTGCAAATAGAGCTGGGTCGCAGACTCCACCAGCCGGGCCTTTGTCTGAGCCTGGGCTTCAGAACGAGTCAATCGCTTGGCCACAACCAGTGAGTCTATGCGGTCATCGACACGTGCCAGGAGCGATATCGCGAGTAACGCCGCAGCGTATCGAGGGCTGAATCCCTCATCCCGCCGGCACTGAACAGTTTTGGGTACAGTACGTAGCCAGATAGCCGCCGTCATCATAGGGATTGGAGAACGTCGTGGGACGACACAACCGGCCCGCCGTAGCCGACGATGTGCCCATCCGTACAGACTGGAGCGCCGACTTCCTGGTCGACAGCGAAGTGACCGGGGTATCGCGCGCGGTGATCGATTCCGACTCGGCGTTCTCCCCAACGCCGCCGCCCTGGTTCAGGGGCTGACCGGGCCCAGGAGCCTATTCAGGTACGCACCGCTGAACACGCCCTCGGGATCCAGCCGGGCGCGGACCTCCTGGAAGGTCCGCCATTGCGGATACCGCTCGCTGAGCTGCCCGGCGGTCAAAGTGTGTCGTTTGCCCCAGTGGGGCCGGCCGCCGAGCCCGATCAGGATGGGTTCAAGGTCGTGGAAGTAGGGCTCCCATAGCCCGTGAATGCTCTGGTGCACTGCCAGGTACACGCTCTCGCGGCCGTAGGCCGGGGCCAGCAGCGCATCATCGGCCTGGGTGAAGCGGACCTCCAGCGGGAAGGCGACCCGATGACGATTCTGTTCAATCGTGGCCAGCACGGTCTCAATCGCATCACCCGCATTTGTCAGCGGAAGCGAATACTCCATCTCCGTGAACTTCACCTTGCGGGGACTCGCGAACACCGCGGCGCTTTCATCCTGCGACTCATTCGAACCCGCGAGTTTGGCGACCAATCTGGATATGTAGGGGGCAGCCACGGGTAGGCGCCCGGCCGTCCACATCAGCGCGCCGAGTGCGCCGTTCTCTACCAGGTCGCGCTCCACCCAATGCCGCACCGGATGACTGGGCCACCGATCCTCTTGGGTGCGTGTCGACTGCAGCAGCAGAACCCGTCGCGTATGTGGAAACAAATACAGCTCAAGGTGATCGGTCTCGGCCAGCAATGTGGGCAGATCGGCCAAGACGGTGTCCAGGTCACGCACTGACTGGCGCCGGTGCAGCCGGAAGGCCGGAACACATTGCAGGGTGAGTTCGGTGACCACACCCAGTGCGCCCAATGAGATCCGCGCCGCGAGCAGCTCATCGCCGCTGTCGATCTCATGAATTACGCCGTCGGCAGTCATGATTCGCATCGACACGATGGTCTGCGAGATGTTGCCGAATCGCAGGCCCGTCCCGTGCGTTCCCGTGGCGGCGGCCCCGGCAAGGGTCTGGACGTCGATATCGCCGAGGTTCGGCAGCGCCAGCCCGCGCCGCAGCAGTTTGCGGTTCAGCTCATGCAGATTGATGCCGGCCTGGACCCGCACCCGGTCGTGTTCGTCCACTGAGATCAGTTGCCGCAGTTCGGAGATGTCGACCTGTACGCCGTCGGTGACGCACAGTTCGGTGAAGGAATGTGATGATCCGATCGGCCTAACCGTTCGTCCGGCGGAGCGTCTCAGGGCGAACGCCAGCTCGTCCTCGGACCGTGGACGCACCACAAGTCCTGGGGCGCAAGATGTTTGACCACTCCAGTTGCGCCACTGACTCATAGGAACATCATTCCCTCGCCGCGATACGTGGATACCGCACCTGCGTGTTGACCATCTTCGACCAGTTGCAGTTCGGTGAAGTGTTCACAGAGCTCACCGGCCTTGGCATGCCGGAACCACACCGCATCGCCAATCCGTAGTTCCCGCGCACCCCGTAACGGGGTCTGTACCTCACCGGCACCCTCGGAGGCCTCGAAGGACAAACCCGTAGGCCACGACGGGAGCGGTACGCGGCTGGCCCCGGCAGGGCCGCTGGCGATGTACCCACCGCCCAGCACGGTGGCGAGTTCGGGACTCGGCTTGCGCACGACCGGCAACGCGAACGCCGCCGCGGGATCCAGTTGCAGGCTGCGATAGTTGTCGAAGAGAGCAGGAGCGAAGAAGCCCGACCCGGCCGCCAGTTCGGTGGCGAATCCCAACCCGCCGATACGGGCCAGGCTGCCGGTGCCGCCGGAGTTCACCAGTTCCAGCGGCGGCGCTCCGGCGGCACGAAGCCGCGCGCTCACCGCGTCCAGAATCCGGGGAAGGCGCTGGCCGAGATCACGCAGCGAGGAGGCCTGCATTCCGCGAACAGCCAACTGGTACCAGGGATTTCCGGGGACGATATCGCCCACACCGGCGATCTGCCCGTCATAGGCCATTACCGCGGCGAGCCGCAGACCGGGTGTAGCGCACACCAGGTCGGTGAGGGTGGCTGCCTGTTCGGGGGTGCGCACCGGTGATCGCTTGGGCCCCAGATGAACCGGGCCGTCGAGAGGCCGCCACCCGGCATCGATGTCGAGGCACACCGGGATCGGTGCATTCGTCTCCTGCGCGATGTCTGCCAGTAGACGGACATGGTCGGCAGAATCGATCAAGGGGCGGATGACCGAACGATGCCGCGCCGCAGTCGCCAGGGCTCCCCGATCGACACTCGGGTAGGCGATCAACAGATCGTCGACCCCGGCGTCAGCGAGGTGCACGGCCTCCGCTGGGGTGAAGGCGAGCACCCCACGAAAACCCGGTATCTCCAGGAATTTCCGGATCAATGCGGTGCTGCGTATGGACTTACTGGCCACCCTGATGGGTAAGCCTGAGGCGGCGGCGACCAACGACGCGGCGTTTGCCCGCGCCGCGTCCATATCGACCGCGGCTAGCGGTGCGGGTGCCCCCCGTAATGCCCTGGCCAGCCGCCGTACCGACATCAGGCAGGAACCACGACAACGCCGTCATGGTCGGCGTAACAGATCGCACCCGGCGTGAAGTCGATACCGCCGAAGTTGACGACGATATCGCGTTCCCCGGCACCGGTTTTGGTGCCCTTGCGGGGGTTGGTGCCGAGAGCCTTGATGCCGATGTCCATGGTGGCCAGGGCGGCACTGTCGCGCACCACCCCGTTGATCACCAAACCCGACCAGCCGCTCTCGACGGCGAGCCCCGCGATGATGTCGCCCACGAGCGCGCAGTGCAGCGAGCCGCCACCGTCGATGACCAGTACACCGCCTGAACCCGGTTCCGACAGAATCGATTTCAGCAGCGCGTTGTCATGGTGGCAGCGCACTGTGGTGATGACTCCGGCGAATACCGGACGCCCACCGAACTGGGTGAGCTGAAGATCGCAACTGGCCATGTCGATGCCCAGCTCGTCTCCCAGGTCGGCGGTCGGTTGGGGGGTGATCGGTGCGGTCGTCATGCCCCAAGCCTATTCGTCAGTCCCCACCTCTGGGTCTCCGCATAGGCGATTACGACATCGCGCAGCCACCGCGCCAGAACTGGGCTTGACACCTTCGCAGTAGGCCCGGGCTGGACGCCCTCAAGCCCTTTTCCGACACGGCCTGGCCACGCGGATCAGTCCGATTCGACGGAGTCCTCGCGGCGACGCCTCCGCCGCAGTACCAACAGGACGAAAATCGCGAATGCGGCCCCGAGGGCTATCTTGAGGTTCGGCGCTTGCCGGCCTGCTTCAGGTGCGGGGCCGGGAATCGGTGGTGGGGCCGAATCGACGGTCGACTTCGCCTGCGCGGCAGTCTCCCGGGCCGCCGCCGCGAGATCGGGCTGAGCCGGTTCGGGTGCGGGTGCAGGCTTGGGTGCCTCCGGCTTGGGAGCTTCGACGACCGGCTCGGGAGTGGGCTCAGGCTTGAGCTCGGGTTCAGGCGCGGGTGCGGGCTTCGGCGCCGGTGGCGCGGCAGGCTTGGGTGCCTCGGATGCCGGTGCCTCGGCGGGCTTCGCCTGCTTGACGGGCTTCGGCGCGGCCGGCGGCTTCGGGGCCGGGGCAGCACCGGACTCGGGTTCGGCCTTGGGGCCCGACTTCGGCGGCGCCGTCGAGCCGGCGGGTCGTTTGGCAGGTGCGCGTTTGGCCGCCGGTCGCTTCGCGGCCTTCGCGGGGCGGGCCGGGGCCGCGGGCTTAGGTGCCTCGCCGCCAGCGGGCGTCTCCGGTGTCTGGTTGGGCTCGTTAGCCGAATTGTCCTGGTCCGCCATGCGCCTGCTCCTTCGCAAGTTTCGGTCGTCCTGGGTGTTCGTGGCGCGCTCGCGGCCACGATGGGCGGCTCACACCCGAATCTCTGCCGCCCCGCCGTTGTCCATCATGCCGTCACACCGGAAAAAGGCCAGTCGTCCCCCCTGCCGGTCTACGACTGACGACGCTGAGTCCAGATGAGTGCCGCACCCACAGAGACCACCACAGCCACCACAAACGGCCACATAGGAAGGTCGCCGTCGGTCGGATTCGCCGAAGGCACGGGAGCCGAGGAACTTGTGCCCGACGGCTGCTGCGACACCGCCGGCGCGCCAGCGGAGGCCGGTGCACCCGAGCCGGTGACGGTGAACTGCCAGGATCCGTCGACCGGGTGGCCGTCCTCGGAGATCACCCGAAAGTTCACCGCGTACTTTCCGGCAGGCGCGCCTGGCTTCACCCCGACCGAGATCGTCGCACCGGCCACCACCGGGTCGCCTGCCTGCCACTGATCGGTCTTGGCATCCGGCCCGATGATCGTCATCGCGGAGAAGCGCTTCTGCAACGGCTCGTTGAAGGTGGCGCTGACCTGGGCGGGAGGCCCGGATAGCACGGCATTCTCGGCCGGATCGGAAGACACCTTGACGGCGTGCGCCGCAGCCACCCCCGGCAACGCCAGGCCCAGCGCCAACGCGATGAAGGCCGACAAGAACACGGACACGGACTTACGTAGAACAGACATCACTGTTGCCTCCGTCGATTTGTCACCGCAAGCACGAGCGCGACCGCACCAAGGATCAGACCGATCCCGCCGAACCAGCGCGCCGTCTTGTCCGGATGCCCCGCATTCTGCGCGGAATCATGGGTTGCGGACACCTGCGGTGCGTGCGCCGAGTGTCCGTCGTGGTCGGCCTTGCTCTGCGTCAGGTCGAGGGTGGGCGCAGGGTGCTCCGGCTCGGCACCGCCGGGCTGAGCTTGCTGATCCCACCTGACGACCTGACCGTCGGCATAGGTCTGCGTCGCCGGGAAGGCGACCGACTCGGTCTCGGGGAGTTTGACGCGCACCCGGAACAAGGCGAACTGGTCGGGCCCGATCCCGTTGCCCGGGATGGCCTTCCAGGTCACCGCCCTGACCGTGCCCTTGGCGGCGTCCCGATCCACGGAACTGGTCCAACCGGGCAGCAGCTCGGTGCTCGCCGAGCCCACGTCCGGCAGCTGGACGGTCAGTTCGGTGGTCAGCGCCTTGCTCTGGGACTCGTTGGGAACCGAGAACTCCAGCGTTGCGTAGCCACCGCGAGCGGTGTTGTCTGCGGTCACGCGCACATGGGCGGAGGCCGGAATGGCAAGCGCCAATAGCGCGGCGGCTGCCGCGGCTGACGCTGTCGCCAAGCGGGGGAACACGCGCATCGGTTACCTCACCCCGAGTCGGGCAAGTAGGTCGGCGTCGATGCCGTCGAGCTCGCGGGCGATCGCGGCATGGGCTGCGCGGCGGCGGGTCGGCGGCATGTGCTCGGAAGCCCCGACCGCAGTACCGAGCTCCTCCAGCCGGGAACGGACGGCCGAGGTGAACTTCTTGGTCTCCGCGTCCTTGGGCGCCCTGTCGAGCACGGCCTGCAGCGACTGCTCGGCGCCGGCGATGCGAGCTGACAACTCCGCACCGAACCCCGAGTACTGGCCAAGCTCCGCCAGCGGTATCCCGAGGCGGTCGGCGCGGCGTTGATCCAACACGCCACGGACCGCGATCGCGCCCTTGTACAACACCGGTAGCAGCACCGGGGCCAGCAGCCGCACCACCGTGAGCGTGCGCCTGATCCGGGTGGGTGAGAGCAGCTTGCCCTCACGCACCGCCCGGAGCTGATCCTGGGCGATCTGCCGCTGGGCCTTCAACGTCGCCAGCTCTGTCTTGCGTGAGTCACGCCGGGCGGCGGATTCAGAGCGCGCTTGCATGTGCATCCGTCGCCGGTCGTTACGCGCCGCCAAGCGGGCTTCGAGCTTGGCTTTCGCCTTCAGCGCCCGAGCCTCGGCGCGTTTGGTCGAGCGGCTCTTGCGGCTGGTGAGAAAACCCATCCCAGCGGCCTCCGTTCATCGCGTTGCGAGTGTGGCGCTAACCCTAGCGCGCCGACCTGCGCTGGCCCCCTGCGGATAGGGCGGCGTATTTAGGTGGTCGCGCCGCGTGCTGCAAAGGTTCCCCGCGGCCCCCAGCGAATTCCAGGCAGCAATCATTTAGGCCGCTCATGGGCAACATGAGGTGAAAGAGCCCACAATTCGTCACAGATATTTGACCTGCGAGCAAATCACCGGCATGCTGTTCGCCGTGGGGCGACATCGTGCAAAACCGAGCGGGCGGAGCCAGCAGCTGAAGCGTGCCTCGGCGCGTGCTGCTGTGGTGACGGTGCTCAGCTCGGGGACGCTCATGGGGGGCTTCGGAGTATTCGCCATCTCGACGCCGGCCGCGGACGCAAAACCCGGCGGCGGATCAGGTGGCGACAACGACCACGACCACGGCTTGGGTGGTGCGATCCACAAGATCACCGGTGGCCTGCTCGGCGGCGGATCCGGTGGCGGCGGTGGGCCGGGCAGCGGTGGCACGCGCAGCGCGCCCTCGTCTCCGAGCTTCGGCAAGAGCCTGCATGGTGGCTCCGGATCGGAAAGCGCGGCGGGCAGCAGCAGCGGTAGCGGCGATTCATCCAAGGGCGACAAGGACAAGGACAAGGGGCCCGGAGCGAATGTTCCGAAGCCGGGATCTGCGGGCTCGAGCGGTAACTCCTCCGACCATGTCTCCGGTAACTCCGGCTCGAGCACCATCGGCGGCGCCGCTTCCAGCACCAACGGTTCCGGTTCGAGCACCAGCACTTCCGGTAGTACCTCGGGTGTCGGAATCGGTGGGGGCACCGGGATAACGCTGCCGCATTCCGGTGGTGCTGCGGGTGTCCATACCCCGAACGCAGAGGCCCCTTCGGCTGAAAACTCTAGTGGCACAACAACTCACACCGAAGAGTCGCCGACTTTGAGGGGCGCTTTGGGCTCTGTCACGGGTGCGATGGCCCCCAAGACGCAGACCGCCACGACGCCCAAGGCCGACACCGCGACCTCGCCGCACGACGCGACAGCACCAGGCGCGACTGCCGACACACCGGCTCCCGGCGTTACGCACACGGAGCACGAGACATCGGCCGAGGAGCCCAAGGTTCCCGGCGTCACCCTCAATGTGGGTGGGCGCACCATCATCATCTGGAAGAAGAAGCCGAGCACCTCGACGCACACGCCGGGCGCCGGCGGCGGATCAACCCACGAGCACGAAACCGACGACCACGATCACGTGATCACCCTGCCGGGGCTCCCCAATATCGGCGGCGTGCCCAACCCGGCCACCCCACCGTCCGGTGGTGCGGCCGGAACAAGGACACCGGGCGGAAACCCAGGTATCCACACCGGACCCGTCGCTCCGCCGACCGTGCCCACGCCCAAGGCTCCTGCGGTCGCCATCGCTGCGCCGCCCGCGCCGCCGGTTATCGCCCCGCTGGCGCCTGTCGTACCTCCTGCGCCTCCGGTCGTCACCATCAAGCAGGCCGAAGGGGGCCGCGGTGGCGACGCCATCGTGACCGCCGGCGGGACCAAGCAACCCGAGGCGGTCACCAAGCCGATCGAGCAGTTCGTCGCGGCCGAGACCATCGCGCCGCGTACCGGTTACGGCGACTACCTTCGACTGACGAAGACTTCCGAGATCGCCGCGGTGGCCATTCCGGGTGCCGTGGGCATCGCGATGATGACCTTCGTGGGAGGCGCCATCGGATACCGGCAAGCCAAGGCCGGGCATACCGTGCGTGCCTCCGCTGCCGCCCGCTTCCTGGAATAGGGGAGAATCGATACAGCACCCCGTGAGGGGTCTGTCCGGGAAGGCACACGGTGAGGGGAGACACACATGGGCGCAGGCCGTCGTGTGACCGACGCCGTCAGTGCTGTGCTCGATCTCGCCCCGCGTAAGGGTGAGGTGACACTGACGGCCCTCGTCGAGGCCGTTGGTCGCGATCGGGACCGGTCCATCGAGATCATCTCGGCTGATCTGCCGCCCGGGGTATGCGGCCAATGGCGCCAGTACGAGAACGAAGACATCTTCATCATCCAGCGTGGCCTACCCACCTGGGACCGGACCCTGGCCCATGAACTCGGGCATGTGGTGTTGCGGCACGAGGGCATCTCGGTGGTTGAAATGGCCAGGGACGAAGCCGAATTCGCCAGCGATGACCTCATCGCGTACATGCTTTCTCAGCGCACCGGCTGCATGGGGGCGGCCGGGATGGAGGCCGAACAAGAGGCCGAGGACTTCGCGGCGCTGCTGCTGTACCGGCTTGGCCGACTGCCATCTGATCGCGCATCCATTGTTCAGGTGAGGCTCGGGGAGGCCTTTGGGTGATCGCCTGGGTGATCGCCGGGCTGCTGGGGATGGCGACGGGTTTGCGCATCGGGTGGGTGCTCGTCCACAAACAATCCCCGGTGAGCACCGGCATGATTGTTGCGTTGGGGAGCCTGGCACTTGTATCGGCACTGAACTGGGAGCCGCTGACGATTCTTGTGGACAGCTCGGTGGGCTGGCCAAACATTTCGGTGGCTGTGAGCCAAGCCGCGCTGACGGCCTGCGCGGCGGGCAGCTGCGTGATGATCACCAGTATGTCCGCGAACCGTACCGCGGCAGACAACAGGCGATGGGCGCGCTGGCAATACCTGGCCGCAACCGTGATCGCCGGCGCCAGCCTCGCCGTGTTCTTCTCTCGTGGGCCACAGCCCGAGATGACACCGCGCGAGTTTCTGAAGCACGATCTTGGCGGATTCGCCTCTGGCACAGCCTGGCTCATCCCGATGCTGTACATCGCCGTGGCGCTCTCGGTGGTCTTGTGGGCGGGTATGGCCTACTCGAATCGCAGCCGCCGTGGTCGTGCCCTGTTCCTTTTCACCGTCGGGATCAGCCTGCTGGTATTGGCCGTCTTGGTGGTCGCGGGCGTGGCTGTGGCCCAGTCGGAGTACGTGACGATCGGGACTGCGGCCACTTTGATCGGATGTGCGATGGCGATGGTGGCGGTGGGATCGCTGTTGCCGACCTTCGAGACCTGGCTGGTTGCTCGCCGCGAAATGTTCGTACTGGCACCGCTATACAAGGACCTGAAGAAGCGGCAGCCGGATGCGGCGATCGGCGTGCGGCCCCGTGGCCCGCTCGCCTTCCAGGTCGCAGATCGCATGGCGTACATCTCCGACGCACTCTTCCTGGAAGCGATGCACGCCCAGGGGCTTGACCCAGAGGCGGAGAGTGAGGGCGATATCGAGCTCGGTGTGGACCCGGCCAAGCTCGACGTACCGCCCGAAGTGCAGGCACATGCGGTAGTGAAATGGGTTCTTACCGAAGGTGATCCGGAGGAAAACTTCCCGGGCCCGGAATGGCTACACCAGCCTGACGGATACTCCGATCGCGAATGGATTCTCGCGATCGCCACGGAGTACCGCAGACTGGTGCATGCCGAACGTCGTTCTTAAGTTGTACATCGCCGTCCCCCTGTGCGTACTCCGCCGGCTCGAATGAGCGGTGAACGCCAAACTGACCGGTCCTTCCCCGAGTGGACCGGCCAGGCGAGCGGCGGACTAGCTGTCGAGACCCTCTTTGCGACGGTATTCGTCGACGGCCTGCGTGATGCGGTCCTGTGCCTCGACGGACAGACCCACGGTGCGGGCCGCGATCCGGCGGACGCCCTCGTCGCGCATGTTGGCGAGCCAGGTCAGTTCCTGATCCAGCTTCTCGTAGTACTCGTCGTCGGTGAAGTACGCCGGCTTGATCCGGAAGAAGTTCGCGAGTGCCTTCATGGTCGCCGACGAAGGGTTGGTGCGGTTACCCGATCGCAGCTGCGACAGGTACGGCGCGGACATCGTGATGCCCTCGGAACGCAGGGCCGCGATCACCTCGGCAGAGGTGTGGGGGCCGCGTCCGGGCGGATACACGGTGTCGAACAACCGATTCAGACGTGCGGTGAACGTGGTGCTCATCGAGCCTTACCTCCACAAACAGATAAAGTTGCTAATTCGGGGGACGTATTTGCTGCCCATCGTAACCTTAATTTTGCCTGGAGCCAAGCGCAACCATCAAGTTCGCCCACGGTGGACATAGTGTTCGGTTATCCAAACCTGCTAGCTCAAGCACATCTGTGCAGCGTCCAATATTCGGGACGATCTGGGAATCTTCGTTCTCAGGCAAAGGATTGATAAATCCCCAGGGCGACGACTCGGGGACTCCGCCGCGGGCTGTGTGGAGAAGCGGCATTCGTTTCCTAAGTCGGCCGGACACAGGGCCCGGCGGTATAACCTGCTTCGTTGCTACTGACACCGACGCCGCGCTTTCTCGGCGCATGCCTCGCTGACCTGGCCCGATGTCATGCCCGTGACGATAACGGCAGCTTGCGATTATGGTGTGAATCGCCGCGCAGTCGTAACGTTTAAATACTGGAACATCGACCGCAAGTGTGGTCGTCAACAGGGCATCCCCTCTGACCAGCGGTAAATCCGTGACTGCACACTGTGAGCAAGATCACAGCAACCTAGGGCGACGGGGGGCGGTCACTGCCCCGCGATGAAACCCTTCGGTGCCGTCGCGGATCCCTCAGGATCGGACTCTCGGCGGCTGTCGTCACCGTTCGTCGCGAGCAGACCTGGCGGAACAGCTCGGCGTGGCGAAGTGCCCGGCGTAATCAAGACCGCGCTAGCGCACACCCTGCCCCCGAAGACCCGCACCGCGCGCCGGTGGACCGATGGTCGCTGGCGGGGGTGACCGCGGCCCGCGCTGTCGAGGCACCGGGCCTGTCTGTAAGGAACGCGGAAATGGTCGCCAGGAAGAGGAAAGAACTCGCATGGGTGGTCGCTGGTTCGGCATGGTCGTTTGCGCCGTTCTCGCGTACCACGGGCGATTAACGGCGCCGGTAAGCGCCGAACACGTGTGGAAGGCGGGGCGCTCAGAGCTCGTTGCCCCGTGAACGCGGCTGACGGCCACGGAGAGGCCATGAACTCCTGCCGGATATCTCCCCCCTGTCACGACACCGCTGAACACGCGCAGCGGGGCGCACAACTCATGGGCCGGACACCACTTCGGGACTGCCGTGGGCAGGCCGATCAAACGCCGTCAGTTCTTCGGCGATCCGCTGGCGTCTGGCGCAGCCCGATTGGAAAACTCCACCAGGCGCGTGCCTTTCGGTTGCATGAGGCCGCTTCGTGACATCTTGCCAGGAAGCCGAATTTACTCAATTCCCTTATGCCGCAAGGAGCATTGCCAAAACGGCCGTATCCGGGTCACTGATGGGGTCGATGCCCACTCGGCTCACCACCGATGTCACCGTGCCATCCGACTCGGCCTCGACCCAGGCGGCGCGGTGCTCCAGGCCCAGGTGCGGCAATCCTGGGAGGAGAAGGCAACCGGAGGCCGCGCCAAGGCATTCGGGCAGTGTCGGGTTGGTTTCCGACGGTGGGTGGAGCATCAGCAACGCGGGTGGTTGGTGTTCCGCAAAACACCCGGGTGTCACGGCGGACTCTCCGAGAACCGTTCCTTCGGCGATGACCAGTCCGACCATGCCGGGCGTGGGATCGTCGGGTAAGTCCTCGCGAGCGCCAAAAATCGTTGTGGTGGAAAGTAATCCAGGCAGCGTGGCGATGCGCACGGTCACGATCAGCAGCTGCATCCATTCCTTGGTGGAATCGGGCCAGCGGCCGCACACCACAAATCCTCTGAGTGATCCGCCCGCATGGAAGGGCGCGATCTCGATCGGCTGATCGGAACTGGTTGCCATATCTGCCACGCTCGCAATCACTCTGACATCACAATCCACATCGCGCGACGCTGCTCTTTCCAGAGTTACCATGCGCGGAGTCGGCCCGCAATCGCTAGCGGACACGCCGGAAACACACTTGGGCCCCGGATTTGTAACAAACCCGGGGCCCAAGCGAAACAGCAAGATCAGCCGAAGATCAGACCTGATGTCTTCGTGGTTGCCGCGGTGTAGCGGTCCTGCACGTCGGCCCAGTTGACCACGTTCCAGAACGCCTTGACGTAGTCCGCCTTGACGTTCTTGTACTGCAGGTAGAAGGCGTGCTCCCACATGTCGACCTGGAGCAGCGGGATGATGCCCAGCGGGACATTGGCCTGCTGGTCGTACAGCTGGAAGGTCAGCAGCTTCTGCCCCAGGCTGTCGTAACCGAGTACGGCCCAGCCCGAGCCCTGCAGGCCGTTGGCCGCGGCGGTGAACTGTGCCTGGAACTTGTCGAACGAGCCGAACTGGTCGTCGATGGCGGCGGCCAGATCGCCGGTGGGCTTGTCGCCGCCGTTGGGCGACAGGTTCTTCCACCAGATGGAGTGGTTCACGTGGCCACCGAGGTGGAAGGCCAGGTTCTTCTCGTTGAGGAAGATCGCGGCGTGGTCGCCCTTCTCGCGAGCCTCTTCCAACTTGGCGACAGCGGAATTGACACCCGCGACGTAGGCCGCGTGGTGCTTACTGTGGTGCAGCTCGTTGATCTGTCCCGAGATGTGGGGCTCCAGCGCTCCGTAGTCGTAGTCCAAATCGGGCAGTGTGTACTCAGCCACGAGATTCCTTTCGGCTTGCTTCGTATCCGCGTGTGTGCAGATCCATTCAATGAGAAGACACGGCCAAACCGGTTTCACCGGATGCGCCGGCCTACCGATTCAACCCTGCTCTATTGCGCAACGCGTCGCAAGGACGCACGCATCCTCAATTGGTTACCCAATGTTGGCCGGATGAAACCGGGCGTCGAATATCCCGGCTAGATCAGGATGAGAATCGCGAGGCCGGCCGCGAGGATGACGGCGATGACTAGCGCGCGGAATGCCGCGACACGATAGGACGTGTTGTAGCAGCGAGGTGTCAGCTGCCAGCCGGAAGTGGACATCGACTCATGTCCTGCCGACTGTGCCGTCATCGCTGCCCTCCTGCTCACATTGCAACTACCCTCGCGGTGAGATGAGTCACATCACCTCGCGTGTGACGGTCATCATAGCTCCAAATCGCGATGCGCGAAAATTCACCCTGCGTGTACCTGGAAACCCCAGCTAGACCAGCAAATTGGCTGGGTGCCACGGCGTACCATTGAGTCCATGGCTTCTTGGGTAGATAACGTTCGCGATCAGATCCTGGGACGGCTCGAGGAAGGGCTTAAACCGGGGAAGGCGGCAATTGTTGAAGAGGGTGCGGCCCTGCCGGGGCGTGCCACCCCGATTCGGGTGTCCGGTGTCCATTTCGTCAACGGGCACACGATCGTGCCGCCCTTTCCCGAGGGGCTGGAGACCGCTGTGTTCGGGGAGGGCTGCTTCTGGGGTGCCGAGCGTGGGTTCTGGAACCTGCCCGGTGTCTATTCGACGGCCGTCGGCTACGCCGGGGGTTACACGCCCAATCCGACCTACGAAGAGGTGTGCTCGGGACAGACCGGTCACTCCGAGGTCGTGCTGGTGGTGTTCGACCCCCGCCAGGTGACTTACGAACAGCTGTTGGTGCAGTTCTGGGAGAGTCACGACCCGACCCAGGGCATGCGGCAAGGCAATGATCGCGGCACGCAGTACCGCTCGGTCGTCTACACGACCAGCGAGAGCCAGGCGGCACAGGCTGCCGCGAGTGCCGCACGGTACGGCGCTGCCCTTGCCGAGGCCGGGTATGGCGCTGTCACCACGGAGATTGCTCCGTTGGACGGCCCGCTGGGGGATTCGGGGGCCGCTTCCCGGACCTTCTTCTATGCCGAGGAGTACCACCAGCAGTACCTGGCGAAGAACCCGAACGGATACTGCGGCCTGGGTGGGACATCGGTGTCCTGCCCCATCGGACTGGACGTACCGCCCGGCGGTCCCGCGCAGGCGTGAGCTATCCCACGGCAGCGACCATGAATTCGCTAACTATGCACAGGCGGTGCTACGGTTCCCCGTCACCAGCCCCGCTGAGCGCCGCTACGAAGTCCTGGCCAGCGCAAATGCAAATGAGCAGCATGTGGTTTGTGGATCAACCTGTGGATACTGTGGATAAGCCGACATTGCTGTGGCGTGCGTCACACTGCGAAAAGTTGCAGGCGCGGCAGGTGTCATACCGATCGAGCGACAGGAATGGACGATGAGCTTCCCCTCGGGTGACGAGGTTCCACAGGTCGGAATCGACGAGATCTCGGCCGCGCTGGATCTTGGTGTCAAGTTGCTTGACGTTCGTGAGGACGACGAGTGGGCGGCGGGGCATATCGACGGCGCGCAACATATACCGCTCGGCGATGTGCCCTCTCGGATGGACGAGCTGGATCCGGACGCTCCGCTGTGGGTGATCTGCCATGCGGGTGGGCGATCGCAGCGCGCAGCCGCCTATCTGAACCGCAACGGATTCGATGTCAGCAACGTCTCTGGCGGCATGTTGGCGTGGGTACAGGCAGGTAAACCCACAATCAGCTGAGCGCCTGGCGACCAACCTCGTGGGTTGGTGTCTGTGTACTACTCGCTGCCGGTTGCCCCCTCAGGCCGTTACGCTGGACGAATGATCCAGGTGTGCTCCCGCTGCGGTACCCAGTGGAACGTGCGTGAGCAGCGTCGATACTGGTGCCCGCGGTGTCGGGGCACGCTACTTGAGCCGGGCATGACCGCACCGGCGCGCTATGCCGCGCCGGTTTCGCGTCCGCCCGCTGCTGCGCAGCCGTCGGGTGGCAAGTATTGGGTTCCGCCCGCCGCGCAGGGGCCCGTGGCAACACCCGCCGGCCGTCCGCCGGCGCGTCCGACACGGCTGCCCGCGGGATATCGATGGATTGCCGTGCGCCCCGGCTCGCCCCCGACCGCCACCCGTCGCCGCCGTCCGCTCGGGCCGACGCCGCGCTACGCGTACATCCCGCGCTGGGGTCTGGTCGACCACATCGAACCGGCGGGATCCTCACGCCAAGGGATAGCCGGGGGTCGTGTCCCCAGCCGGGTGCTCGAAAGGCTCCTGCTGGCCACAATCATCACCCTGGCAATCGTTTCGTGTGCACATTTTCTTCGATATGCGTTGATGGTTTACAACCGCGGAGCACTGATTCCCAGGTTCGTCGCCAGCACGTCGAACGGGCTAGTGCTCTTCAGCGTGGCGCTCGCCTTCGCGGTGATGGTGGCGACCGCGTGGTTCCTCACCGAGTGGATGATCGCGCGTCGGGCCGAAACCTACCGGGACCTGGGATTTGAGGATCCGCGGGCGCGCTGGGAGATCCGCGTGGGGTGTCTGCTGCCGATCGTGAACATCGTCGGCGTACCGCTGCTGCTGCTGGAGCTCGCCAAGATAGAGAACCGCTGGTACCGGCAATACCGAAACATCGTGTGGTGGTCGGTTCTGTGGGGCGTGACCTGGCTGTTGGTGCTGGTGACCTGGGTGGCCCGTGACTCGGTCACTGTGCAGGGAGTGGCGGACAACGCGCTGTTCACCGCGATCGACTACGCGATCGCAGCGGTAGCGGCCTGGTCCCTTCGGCGTGTGTACGACGGCTTCACCGCGCCAGAAGGACATCACCGGGCGGTGCGCTGGCTGGCGGTGGAGTCTCCGCAAGGGCCAGTGCCGATCGACGCCGATCAACCCGATGTGCCGACGACACGCGAGGACAATTCCGGCGCTGCGGTTGAACGGACGGGGCAGGAACCGGCAGCATTGGAGCGTGACCGAGTCGCCGGAGCCTGGTGATGGGGAGGACCCTCAGCTCGTGCAAGGAGCCGACGAGATAGACGGCAGGGCCGAGCGTCACCCGTTCGTCGTCGCGCACCGGGGTGCGTCGGCGGATCGGCCCGAGCACACTCTTGCCGCATACGAGCTCGCCCTCGAAGAGGGCGCTGACGGTGTGGAATGCGATGTTCGCCTCACTCGCGACGGACAACTGGTCTGCGTCCACGACCGCAGGGTGGATCGCACGTCCAACGGGACCGGATTGGTCAGTGAGATGACACTGAGCCAGCTGCGCGCGTTGGACTTCGGAGGATGGCACCCCGGCGGAGCGGAGGCCGGACCGAGCACCGGGCTGCTGACCCTCGAGGAGCTGGTCTCGCTGGTGCTCGACTGGAACCGCCCGGTGAAACTATTCATCGAAACCAAACATCCGGTCCGCTATGGATCGTTGGTGGAAAACAAGGTGCTGGCGTTGTTGCACCGCTTCGGCATCGCCGCACCGGCGTCAGCGGATATGTCGCGGGCAGTCGTCATGTCGTTCTCTGCCGCGGCGGTATGGCGTATCCGTCGCGCGGCGCCCATGCTGCCGACCGTGCTCCTGGGCGAGACGTCGCGATATCTGGGAGGCAGTGCCGCGACCACCGTGGGAGCCACCGCGGTGGGGCCATCCATCGCCACCTTGCGCGAGCACCCGGAACTGGTCGACCGGGCTGCGGCGCAGGGGCGAGCCACCTACTGCTGGACCGTCGACCATTACGAAGACGTCGAATTCTGCCGGAGCATAGGTGTCGCCTGGATAGCCACCAACCATCCCGGCCGCACCAAAGCATGGTTGCAGCGAGGGCTCACCGGTACCGCGCTGTAGTTGAATTTCTGTCATTAACCCCTATTTGCTGCACGGGTCAGGCCCATAATCACGTTTGTGGCTGGTGACACGTCGCTGACATACGGGGAGGAGTACAGACTCGCCACGCGCGCGTTGCGAGTCAGCCGTAACCTGGTTCCTCTCAAGATCGCCATCGGATTGCTGTGCATGTCGATCGTGGTCTTTGGGGTGCTCATTCAGCTCCATCCGATGGGGCCGCACGGTGTGTTGCCCAGGGTCATTCACGGCGTATTGGTGGCTTCTTCTCTGGTCGTCGGGATGTGCTGGATCGTGCTGCCCTGGCCTAAACGCCGCACGGCGATCGCCTTCGTGTGCTGGGCGGATATTTCATTGGTCATCGGTGCGTGCATGCTCTCGGCGCCCGCTTCCCGCCTGGGCGCGATTTCACATATGGGCCTGGTAGGTGTGTTCGCAGCGTTCTTGCTCGGTTGGCGAGTGCTGGCCGCCCACTGTGTCTTTGCGACCGCGGCGATCTGTGCCATCACGGTGTGGAATGTCCATCTCGGCGAGGCCACACTTTTCGGGCAGTACGTCTACCACGCACCCGTCATCTCCTCCGTGGTGTTGTTGCCCCTCATCATTCAGGCGGTGATCGAGGGCGGAAGGAGATCGCTGACGGCTGTCTCCATTGCGGCACACCAGGATCCGCTTACCGGATTGTTGAACCGCCGCGGTGTGCAACTGGCGTTGAACTCACTGTTGTTCGGGCAGCGCGCCCCGCGAATCGTCGCTGTCGTCTTGGTGGACGTGGATCGTCTCAAGGAAATAAACGACACGCTGGGGCACGAGGCGGGCGATGAAGCCATCAAGGCTGTCGCTCAGGTGCTCACCACTACGGCCCGGGCCAGCGATATCACGGCCCGGGTGGGCGGCGATGAGTTCATGATCGTGGCCTTTCATGATCGGGCCGAGGAAGCGGTCGCTTTTATCGAGCGGGTCAGCACACTGCGAGCCGGTATCGGACCGCGCGGTGCCACCGTCAGCGTTGGATCAGCCTGGCGATCGACGGGCGATGCCGGCTTTGATTTCGAGTCTCTGCGCAGAACCGCAGATGACATGCTTTATCGCGTCAAGCGCGCTCGAGATTCGAATCTCAGTGCAGCGTCTTAGTTCTCGGCGCTAGGAGAGGTATGTCGATGGCAGCGTCGCGGTGAGAAACCGGCGTTCCGCGAATTCCTGGGCGTACGGTGCCGGCTCAGTGCTCAAAGCCTTGGCGTAGCGCTGCGCGAGTTCGTGCCCGGTGGTCGTGCCGGCAAGCCAGCCATGCCCCGACAGCCACTCACCGGAACGGGTCCGTCCGTCGTCCGCCAGCGTGAGTTCCTGTACCTGGAATGTGTCGGGGGTCAACGCATCGCGAACGTCGGCCCACGGCTGGCCGGAGGGTGCTGCGCCGTCGGTGTCGGTGGCGATGGTGCTCCCGAGGGCCGACATCTCGATGACGCGCTCAAAGAGTGCGTCATGGCTGGGGCCTGGCAGATGTGAGACGAGTGCCTCGGCCAGCCACGCGGTGGGCAGATCGGGGTCAAACCCGGCTGCGGTCAGGTCGGGCTGCCACGGTCCGCTGAGGAACGTTCCGACCTGTCGGCGTTCGGCGCGCGGTTGCGCACCAATCTCGGCGAGCACCTCTTGTTTGAAGCCGAGTAGCTCCGGATAGTCGACCTCGAAAACCGTGGTGCCATCAGGCCAGTCCAGCCGATAGGCGCGGGTGTCTAGGCCACCCGCTAGCAGCACCACCTGGCGGGCGCCGGAATGTGTTGCAGCCAGTAGGGAGTCGTCGTAGTGCCGCGTCATCAGTGACCGGCAATGCGCGATGAACGATTTGTGGTCGCTAGTCGGATCGGCAGCAACGGGAGAATCCGCTGGTTGATGGTCGAGGAGTGCTAACGCGTAGGGGTCACCCGATGCCAGTACCAGGTGTTGGGCCAATGTGTCGACAAACAATGGGTTGGCTCGAAGTGACTCTATGGCGCGAGAAGCAGTGAGCGTCAATTGAATCTGTCTGCCGCGGGACATCCGGTACGCCGCCCCCCTTTCCGTAGCGTCGTCCTTTGAGGTGGCAAATCAGGATCTGCCAATCAAGATTAGCCGACGGGGAGTGAGAGAACGGGCGTGATGGGTGCGAAAACAAACTCTCCCCCGTTCTCGACCGTGGTCGAGCGCGAGGGAGAGCAGTCAGCGGCGCGTCAGGTTGGCTACAACGAGCCACCCGCGGCCGGGGGTGCGGTGGGATCGCTTGATTCGACCGAGATCTCGCGTGCGACGAACTCCTCCAGGTCGAAGTAGTTGTCTCCCGCACGCTCGGCCACGGTGAGCAGCGTGTCCATGAGGGCGACCTCTTCGACCTGTTCCTTGAGGAACCACTGCATGAACTGCTCGCCGATGTAGTCGCCTTCGTCCCGGGCGGTGCGGGCCAGCTCGGTGACCTGCTCGGTGACGGTCTGCTCCTGGGCCAACGCCAGCGCCAGCGGTTCACGTGGCGCGGTGAATCCGTTCGTGACCGCGCCCACGGGCGGGATCTCCACGGAAACGCGCCGGTCGATCAGGTACCGCACGATCATCATGGCGTGGTTGCGCTCTTCTACCGCCTGCTTGTAGAAATGTGCGGCGAGCTGCGGAAGATCGGCGTCATCGAAATACGCGGCAATAGCGATGTATTGCTGCGACGCGGTGAACTCGTGGCCAATCTGGTCGTGGAGAAGCGCGTTGAATTTAGTCTTGGGGGTGTCGTTCGCGGACATGAACTCGACAATAGACCAGGTCAGAGGCCTTGTCAGCCAAGGTCAGCCTTAATGAGGTTATCTTCACCTAAGTAATTCTCGAATTTTACACAAGGTAATTGGCGGATTCTTAACTTAGCCAAAGTTAATTTCTGTGCAACAACAATTGGAAATCGTCGTGCACAAAATTGATTTAGAGTGCGCCCCCGGCGGCAGGGGGAGCGGTGGGGTCCTGCCCAATGGGCCGGTTGAGCTCGCGCGCCACGAAATTCTCCAGATCGAACAGGTCGTGGTCGGCACGATCGACAACCGTCAGCAGCGTGTCCATGGCGGCGACCTCTTCGACCTGTTCCTTGAGGAACCACTGCATGAACTGCTCGCCGTAATAGTCGCCTGACGTACGGGCCGCCCGGGCGAGCGCGGTGATTTGGTCGGTGACGCGCTTCTCCTGTTCGAGGGCCAAGGCGATGGGTGCGCGCGCATCGGCGAATTCGTTCACGACGCCATCAACGCCGGGGATCGAGACGTCCACGTTCTTGTCGATCAGATAGCGGATGATCATCATCGCGTGATTGCGCTCTTCGACCGCTTGCGCATAGAAGCGCTTGGCAAGCTGCGGCAGATCGGCATCGTCGTAGTAGACCGCGATCGCGATGTACTGCTGGGAGGCCGTGAACTCGTTGCCGATTTGGTCCCGCAACAGTTCGAGGAACGGTGAAGATGCACGCGCATGGAGGTCGGTGGTAGCCACACCGAAAAGCCTAGTGCGTCAAGGGGTCGGTGTGGCCGGGTCGGGCAAGAGGTCTGCGGGTACCGGCTGACCGGTGCGCAAGGCCTCGAAGAGCCGTGCCGAGGCATCCTCATCCCAGGTGACGACGTCCCCCGCCCAGTTTGAGGAGAACGAGCCAATGGGCATGGTCAGGTTTTGGGTAGAGCCGGTTAGGGCCAGGCCCAGTTGAGCCAGATTCCAGCTGTGATCGCCCTGAGCGACGGTGATGGCATCGGCGGTAGAGGTGGCGAGTGGATACCACCGGAATGGGTTGGCCCACACCGCCGGACTGCTCACGCGGTGAAGAAGCGCCGCCATGAAAATCCGCTGACGCGTCATGCGGTCCAGGTCTGCACGAGGGGTGGCCCTACTGCGCACATATCCAAGTGCATTGGGCCCGTTGAGTATCTGACACTCGGCGGCCAGGTTAACTCCCGCTAGGGGGTCGTCAATTGGCTCGTCGAGACACATCGAGACGCCGCCGACGGCATCGACTACCGAGGCGAATCCACCGAATCCGATTTCGGCGTAGTGGTCCATGCGCAGGCCGGTGGCCTGTTCGACGGTTTGGGTGAGCAGGGCCGCTCCGCCTAGCGTGAAGGCAGCGTTGATCTTGTCGCTTCCGTATCCGGGAATGGGAACGTACGAATCTCGGGGGAGGGAGATCATGGTGGCGGGCCCACCGTCGTAAAAGGCCGGTATGTGCACCACGAGGATGGTGTCGGTGCGGCCATCACCGGTGTCGCCGCCGGTAGAGAGCTCCGCCTCCTGTTCGGGGCTGAGGGCTTGACGGCTGTCGGAGCCGACCAGAAGCCAATTTGTCCCGCTGCCGGGCAACGGGCGTTCCGGATAGTCGGTGAGCGCGTCCACGCGGTGCAACCGTCCGTCGATCCAGAACGCCGTGCCGACGATGGTGCAGAACCCGACGAGAACAAGAGTCACTGCGAGAAGGAGAGTGCGCCGTATCCAGGTGCCCCACCGTCTGGTGCGGCGCGGCCGGGACGGCGGTGGGGGCGGCGGCGATTTGGCAGGCGGTGCCGGCCGCCGGGGTCGCACATCACGTGAGGTCGGACGCGGCGGTGGGGAGTGTTCCCGGCGCGGCAGCGGTGGTCCCTGTCGACGCGGCGGGGTACGGGCCGGTGGAGGCGGCGGCTGTTGCGGATACCGCCGGATGACCTCGCTGTCCTCCCGCCCGTCCCGTCGATGGGGGCGCCGCCCACGGAAGGGGATGGTGGGCTCGGTCATCGTGCGCATCCCATGAGATGAGGCTAATGGAGCCAGCTCAGGTGATCCCGGAGCAACGCGAACCCGACGAAGGCCACGGTGTCGATCACGCCGTGGGCGACAACCAGCGGCCATAGTCGTCCGGTCCGCTGCCAGAGGTATCCGAAGACCAGACCCATCACCAGATTTCCGATACCGGCCGAGACGCCTTGATACAGGTGGTAGCAACCTCGCAGCAGTGCCGAGTACGCGATGGTGGTCGCTGTTCCGTAGCCCAGCTGCCGCAGTCGGGTCTGCAGATAGGCCACGACCACCACTTCCTCGGCCCAGCCGTTTGCGAAGGCGGACAGCACCAGCACCGGTATGCGCCACCAGGTGTCGTCGAGCGAGGCGGGAATGACCTGAACGCTCAAGCCCATCCAGCGCGCGCCGACGTACAACGCCAGGCCCGGAAGTCCGATGAGCGCCGCCAATCCGAGCGCCCCCAGGCCATCGGTACGCGAGCGCCAGCGGGCGAGCCCGATCGATGACGGACCGAATCCGCTGCGCCACAGCAGATACACCGCGAGTGCGCCCCACGCGATCAACCGGGTGATCGATACGAGATTCAATCCGAGGTCGATCAGGCTCAGCTCGGCGCGACGGGGATTCAGGGCGACGGTCTGGCCGGAAAGTCCCGCGATGACGGCAGATGTGAACTGCAGAAGGGCGCTCACCGCGCTCATCCCGAAGCTGATGGCGAGCACAATCCCCATCTCGATGCGGATTGTGCGCGCTGACATGTCCGATTCGGCCACGGCGCTCATTGTGGCTGGTATTGGTAGAAGAGTGTCCGATGTGGTGAGCGCGTTGCGCTATGTGGCATCGCCCGATGGAGTGCGGCTGAGCCTGACAGTGTCCGGCGAGGGGCCACCGCTCGTCATGGTGCACGGAGCCATGGATTCGGGGGCGACGTGGTCTGATGTCGCCACAGAGCTGCAGCGGGACTTCACCTGTTTTCTCATCGACCGGCGTGGGCACGGCGCGAGTACCGACGCGGCAGAGCACAGCCTGGCGCGTGAGGCCGATGACGTCATCGCGGTGGCCGCGGAGGCCGGGCCCGATGCGGTGATACTCGGCCATTCGTTCGGCGCCGTCGTCGTCTTGGAGGCGTTACGTCGCGGACTCGATGTGGCGGCTGTTGTCCTTTACGAGCCGCCGCTTCCGGTGTCGGAGAGCGTGGCGGTGGCGAATCGGGAAGGCAGCGAGGCTGTCCGAGCGCGTTCGGTGACGGTGTCGCGGGAGTTTTACGCGCTCGAAAAGTGCGCGGAGGTGCTCGATGAGTACACCCGGGCGGTGATCCCCATGCTGCTGCTGGAGGGGGCCAACTCGCCGATGCAGTTCCGTGAGCCAGTGGGCTACCTGGCGCGGCGGGTACCCGGCGTGCGAGTCAAAGAGCTTGTCGGACAGGACCATTTCGCGCACCGAACTGCTCCGACAATGTTCGCCGGGGTGTTGCGCGAGCTGTTGCTGGGTTAGATCTTTCGGGCGCGCAGTCCGTTGAGGAAGGGGCAGCCGGCCAAGATGCGCAGCGCTTGGCTCAGTCCGGCGGTGTCGTTGACGGGTTCGTTGAACGGCAGCCTGACGTCGTGGTCACCGGCCTCGCCCTCCACGCGCAGTTGGATGCCGTAGCGGTCGATGCCGAGCAGCCGCACCTCACCGTGCTGCAGGCTCAGTGGAAGCCGCCGCGCCAGCCGCTCGACCAGATCGCGGTGGTCGTTGTCGATATGTGAGAGCCACCCGGCCTCGAGTGCGCAGAAAGGATCGGGGCGCGCGCCGAGCAGCGCGGAGACATCAACCGATTCGGCGCCGGTCGAATCGGCGACAACGACGGACTCCACGGTCAGGCACAGCAGGATCGAGCCGGGTTCCGTGCGTAGCCGCATATCGGTGCGGATGTCCAGGAGTGCCGGATCGGGTGTGCGGCTGGCGATGACGTCGACGATGCCGCGGGCCTCCCGATCGGTGGCGGCCACGACGTTGCCGCGCACCCAGACCAGGGATCTGACCGGCTCGCGCAGCGGTAGCGGGGCCTGGTCTGTCAGTTCCAGGAGTGCCGGCATGCCGTTCGGCCCCGCGGAAACCACGGTCGCAGCGGTCGCGCTGCCGGCGGGGACCGCAACGGCGAAGGTTCCGTCGTCGAACAGGTGGTGCAGCGAGGTTCCGACCACATCGGCTCCGGCAATGGCGAGAGTGGAGCTTGCGGCGCGGGCACATGCCGAGCGCACGCGCTCTGCGGTGGTGGGCGGTGCTGCGGTCATGGCGACCCTTTCCTTGGAACCCTGTCGTGTCAACCAACTGAGGTAAGCCTAAGTTAACAACGGACCGTGGAGAGTGCAAGGGACACCTGTGCTGTCGACTGTGTCGGGGGTTCGCCGGGCGGTGGAACGCCTAAGGTTTGGAGTGTGCAGCGCATCACGTATTTGGGGCCGGAGGGGACGTTTTCCGAGGCCGCACTGATCAAGCTGCGGACGACGGGGCGGATACCGGGTCTACCCGAGGTGGAGCCGGTATCGGTGGCCAGCGCGCGCGACGCGTTGGTGCAGGTCCAGAAGGGTGACGCGACGTACGCGTGCGTTCCGATCGAGAGCTCGCTCGAAGGCCCGGTGGTACCGACGCTGGACACCCTGGCGGTGGGTGCTCCGCTGCAGATCTTCGCCGAGGCGGTGTTGCCGGTGTCCTTCACCATCGCGGTGCGGCCGGGCACTTCCGCGCAGGACGTGAAGACCGTCGCCGGTTTCCCGATCGCCGTCGCTCAGGTACGTGAGTGGCTGGCGGACAACCTGCCGAACGCCGAGCTGGTCGCCGCCAACTCGAACGCTGCGGCTGCCGAGGATGTGAAGGCGCAGCGGGCCGATGCGGGAGTGTGTACAGAATGGGCCGCGCAGCGCCTGGGGCTGAATGCCCTGGCCAGCGGTGTCGTGGACGAAGCGCATGCGCACACCCGTTTCGTGCTGGTGGGTCAACCCGGGCCACCGCCACCGGCCACGGGCTCCGATCGCACTTCCGTGGTGCTCGGGCTGGGGAACGTACCCGGTGCTCTCGCTGCCGCCATGAACGAGTTCGCGATCCGGGACATCGATCTCACCCGTATCGAGTCCCGCCCCACCCGGACCGGGCTGGGCACGTATCGCTTTTTTCTGGACTGCGTGGGGCATATCGACGATGTCGCGGTCGGAGAGGCACTCAAGGGGCTGCATCGTCGTTGTGAGGATGTGCGGTATTTGGGATCGTGGCCACGAGAGACGACGGCACCCGACGGCGCCAACCCACCGGTGTTGGACGAGGCGTCGGGATGGCTGGCCGAAACGCGGGAAGGGAAGCTGCGATGAGTGGGCGCCTTGTCCTGGTCCGGCACGGACAGTCGTATGGAAACGTCGAGCGCCGATTGGACACCAAACCGCCCGGTGCGGCGCTGACCGAACTCGGATTGCAACAGGCGCGCCTTTTCGCCAAGCAGTATGAAGAGCTGGCGCCAGCGGTCCTAGTGCATTCTGTGGCGCTGCGCGCGGTCCAGACCGCCTCCGAGATCGCGGGACATCTTGGTGTGGAAGCTCTTCAGCTCGACGGTTTGCACGAGGTACAGGCCGGGGAGTTGGAGGACCACACCGGCGTGGAATCGTTCGAGGTTTTCGACCGCACTTATGAGCGTTGGCATTTTGGTGACTTCGGGACCCGTTTGCCTGGTGGCGAATCCGCGCAGGACGTGTTCGACAGGTACCTGCCCGTTGTCGCCGAACTCCGGTTGCGGCACTTGGAGAACGACGCATCAACCGGCGATGTGGTGGTGGTGAGCCACGGCGCGGCGATTCGTCTGGTGGCGGCCACACTCGCCGGAGTGGATCCGGGTTTCGCGGTGAACCATCACCTGCGTAATGCGGAAGCGGTTGTGCTGGCGCCGATTACCGATGGGCGATGGAGCTGCGTGCACTGGGGTGATGCAGTGGCGCCATTCCCGCATCAGGAGGCTGCCAGCGCAGAGGAACTGGCGCAGTCGGCCGACCCGATGGGCTAACCGGCTAGTTGTATCTCGCCTTCGCAATCACATTGTGCGGCAATGCAATCGATAACGAGGCTGTGTCGAAGTAGATAGAGTCCGTCGCAATCGCGATCTGTGCACTCGGCGTGGCGAGTGGAATGCACGATGAGAGTGCCGTGACAGTGGTCGATGTCCTGGACGCAGTCACGGCATGCCACACCGCAGCTGATGGCGTGGCGCCACTCCGGTGATTTCTTCATACCGGTGTTGTAGCACCGTATGCCGACAAGTCGTCGTAACCGAGCGGGCGGAGGGGTCCTTTTCCATATTTATATTGCAATGCAATCTGAATACCAGTACTATTTCAACTGGTTGGAACCAAGCACGTCACACTGCGATGCAAGGGAGTTGGACTATGGGCAGCCTGCGAGACGACCCGAGGTACGCGGGAACTGTTGAGGAGCGTCGCAGGCGCGACCGGCGGTACGACTTCCTGTTGAAGCTGCACGGGAAGAACGGCAAGAAGGCATTGCAGATCGCCGAGGCGCCGCGCCAGGACGACGGCTACTTCGGGCTCGACTCGCTCAGCTTCAAGGTCTACGAAAATGTCATGATCGCCGGGATGGGTGCACTCTCAGGCTTGTTCATCTCCACCATCGACCCCGATGGCGCTTACGGCGTCGGCCAGCACACGACGTACTACTACGACACGGTGGGCAGGATTCGCCGGAGTCTGTTGTTCTTCGCCGGTGCGGTCGCGGGAGACACCGACGCGGCCGTCAAGGTAGGGCGAGATCTTTTCCGTAAGCACTCGCACGTCAATGGCGATGTGCCATCGACCGGCGAGTCGTATCGTGCGAATCATGTTGAGACGCTGAAGTTTACGTATGTGGTCGGGTGGCCGCACCTCTGGCGTGCCTACAAGAGGTTTGGCGACCCGAACGCGACGTACGAGGACGAGTGCGTGTTCTACAAGGAGCAGGTGCGCGTGTGCGAGTTGATGGGCATGCCGGCGGGCGAGCTGCCCGATACGCCAGAGGCCGTCGAAGCCTGGGTGAAGGACGCGGAGAAGAACATCATGGCGGTTACCCGGCCGGCCCAAGAACTGTACGACTTCATGCTGCACAATCCGTGGACGCCGTTGTATCCCAACGCGATTATGGGTGCGGGCATCAAACTCGCGATCTGGGCGGCGATCCCACTGCTCACGCCGTACGTCAGGGAGATCTGTGACCTGGAGACCATGCGCATCCGGCCCGCCATTGGCACGTTCGCGATCAAGGGTGCCGTGCGTGCACTGCGTAATCCGATTGTCGAAAAGCTGATTCTTCCCTGGTTCGGATACGAGATGTGGGGATACATGCACAACGCGATCCGGCATGCACCGGATACCGGCCCGGTGCCTTTCGATCATGAGGTGGGCCTGAAACTGCAGCAGGGCAAGGGGGGAACACTCGAGGCCAGTGCATGCCCGATGCATGCCGTCGCGGCGGCGCGGTCGGTAGAGGCACTGGTATGACACGTATCGACATCATGGCCAATGAGCGGCTACTCGATGATCGTCACCACCTGCATGAGTTTCACGAGCTATGGGCCGAGGGCCCGGTGGCGTTCGTCTTCCTGCGCCAGTTCGGCAGTGCCTTCGCACTTCGGCAGGCCCAATCGCTCAACCGCTACCACGATGAGATCGTCGCTGCGGGAGCGAAAGTCGTCTTCATCGGATTGGGCACCTCTATCCAGGGCTTCACCTTTCGTAAGCGCAGCCAGACCCGATTCTTGGTGCTGACGACGCATGACCAGACGCTGTACCGGACGATGGGACTCTGGCGGTACCGAAGAGGAACGATCGGGCTCTCGAACCTCGGACCGTGGCTCGAGCTCATGCGTGAGGGTGTGTATCCGTACCAACGAACGGGCGACCCGTATCAGCTGGGTGGTGTCTTCGTCGCGACCGCGGGAGGTCGTGAAGTCACCTGGGATTTCCGGGCGCACCGCGCCTGTGACGTCGCACCGGCGGGCGCTATAGCCAATGCGCTCGTCGCCGCGGCCGCGCGAAATCCTGTCGCGACCTGACCGCCGCGGAAGCCCATGCCCCGAGCAGCGATCTCCGAGCCGATTGCGGTAGCTGGATATACTGCGAGCCACCCGGTTACGGTCGGGAATCGAAAGGCGCACGATGGGGCGCGCGGACTAGCGAGCGGGGTGTCGATGCCGAGGGCGCTGACACGCGAGGAGCTCCAGGCGCAGACCCGCGAGCTCGTGCTCACCGCCGCCGAGACGGTCTTTCTGCAACGGGGATTTCACGCGACGACGGTTGCGCAGATAGCGGCCGAGGCAGGACGCACCCAGGGGTCGATCTACAGCAACTTCGAGAGCAAAGACGCGTTGTGTCAGCAACTCCTGCGTATTCACTACGAAGGATGGCTGACGCAGGTCGCGCTGGCGGTGATGGCCTCCGAGGGGACATCGGCCAAACTTGAGGTCGTCGAGGCGAAGTGGCGAGTTCTCAGTGGTGAGACCGATTGGATCGGCCTCACCACGGAGTATCTCCTGGCCGCCCGGCACAGTCCCGAACAATCAGAGCTCATCCGTGAGACGGTGTCGGGTCTGCAGGACGGGGTGAAAGCGGTGCTTCTGGGACAGCTTCAGAGCGAAGGCGTCGACGTAGACGAGGGTGCCCTCCTCGACGACGCGGTGGCGGCGATCATCGCGACGGGTATGGGTTTGGTGGTCAACCACACCATGGGCCTGGTCGGTCTCGATCAGTCGACCAGCGTGTTCATGCAGACCCTCGAGACGTGGCGAGATCGACTGAGTTCTTCTCACTAACTCTGGTGAACTCGTAGTCGGTGAATGGGAAATACCGGTTCTGCAGGCGCATCTCGGTATTGGTGGAGGGGCGGTACGCGGCAGCATCACCCTGATAGTTGATGTAGTAGGTGTTCGAGCCGGCACACAGCGGTGTGGGCAGGTGGCTCTTGGCGGCACGCGACAGCATCTGTTGCCAGTACTTGTCGTGGGGCTCCCGGCGAACCTCGCACCGGGTGGCTCCACGCCGCCGGGACTCCTTTATTGCTCGAACAGCATGGGCCACAGTTGATTCCAGTAGCACTAGGTATGATCCGGGTGAGTACGCCCACGGGCCGATCAGCATGTAAGCGTTGGGCCAACCCGGAATGGTCACCCCTTGGTAGGCCTGATAGCGATTCTCATCCCACCAGGTGTTCAGGTCGACGCCCTCGCGTCCCAGGCAGGGGAAGGGCGGGGTTGCGCCCTTTTCCATGACCTTGAATCCGGTGGCACAGACCAGCACGTCGATCTTGTGCTCGACACCGTCAGCGGTGACGACGGAGTCCTCCGTGATCCGTTCGATGGGCTCGGTCACCAGGTCGACATTCGGCTTGGTGAACGTCGAAAACCACTCGTTATGCATCGAGGGCCGTTTGCAACCGAAGGCATAGGTAGGGGTGAGCTTTTTGCGTAGTTCGGGTTCTCCGGGGAGCTGCGTCCACATCCATCCCCGCAGGGCCAGACCAACGCTCTGCAGCACCGCCTTGTACAAGCGTTCCCCCAGCAGCTGTCCGCCTAGCAGCGCGCCGCCGAGCCCCAACTCGACGAGCACCATGCCGGCGCCGCGCAGGGGCGCGCGCAGCAGGCGATTGCCGAAGATTAATCGGGTGAGGGGGCCGGTCTTGAAGTCGAGCTTGGGCGCGACCCAGATCGCGGTGCGCTGGAACACCGTCAGGCGACTGACCTGATCAGCGATCGCTGGTACCAACTGCAGTGCGGTGGCGCCGGTTCCGATCACGGCCACCCGCTTGCCGGTGAGGTCGTAGTCGTGGTCCCACGCCGTGGTGTGCTGGAGCTTGCCGGCGAAGGTGTCGATACCCGGGATGTTCGGCAGGTTCGGCACCTCGAGCCCCCCGATCCCGACGATCACGTGACGTGCCGTGATTTCGCCTCGGTCGGTCTGCACATGCCAGATATCGGTGGCCTCGTCGAACCGGCTGCCGAGCACGGTGGTGCTCAGCCGCAGCTTGTCGCGCAGGCCGTGTTGATCGACTACGTCCTCGGCGTACTGCTGCAGCTCTTCCCCCGGCGCGAACAGCCGGCTCCAGTTCCCGGTTTGGGCAAAGGAGTAGCTGTAGATGAAGGATGGAATGTCCACCGCCACACCGGGGTACTTGTTGATAAACCACGTTCCGCCCACGGACGGATGCTTGTCGACGATGACGAAGTCGTCGATCCCCGCCTTGCGTAGCTTGACGCCCGCGGCGATACCGCCGAATCCGGCGCCTACGACGAGGACCTCGTGTTGGGGGAGGGCGGGTGTGCTCACGATGTGCCTGCCTTGGAGATGGTCGGGTTGGTGATCTGGCCGATGAAGTACGCCATGTCTGCAACGGCTGCCCGAGCATCAGGCAGCAGATCCGCCGCTATCTGAAAATCGTGCACGGCGTGGTCCCAGATCTGAACCGTGCACGGCACGTTGGCCTCGGCGCAGCGGCGGGCCAAGTGCTCGACATCGACCAGCAGCACCTCGAGTGATCCCACTTGAATGAAAACCTTTGGTAGGCCGGTGAAATCGTGGTTCACCGATGACCAGGCGGGGTCCAACACCCCGTCGGGGGCCATGCCCAGTTCGCCCGGAACGGAGAGAATTAGACCGGACAGCATCGCGTCACGGGACTCGTTCGGATGAGCCTTCTTGGCCGAACAATCGAGGTCCGCCCAGGGGGAGATGGCGGCGATGCCGCCGGGTACAGGTAATCCGAGATCTCGCGCGGCGAGCGCCGCGCTGAAGGCCAGTCCACCTCCGGCTGAATCACCCGCGAACACGATCTTGTCGGCGGTGTATCCCTGGTCGAGCAGATACCGGTAAGCGGTCATGGCATCGGCTACAGATTCGGTGATGTGCGCCAACGGGAGCTGGCGATAGTCGACCGCGAGTAGTCGCGTTCCCGCTGCGCGCGCAAGGCGTGCCGTCATGCGCCGGTGACTGTGGAGGCCGCCCAGAATGAAGGCACCGCCGTGGAAATACAGCACCGCGCCCTCCGCCGGATTCTCGGGATCGGAAAGATCCTTATGCCACAGCCACTCCGCACGGAAGCTGGGGAACGTCACAATACGGCGCGCCGTACCCCTACTCGGCCGCAACGGGTATGCGGCCACCTCGACGAAGTTGACAGCCCGGAATCCGCGCGTCCTCAACGCGGGAAATCGTATGGCGAGTTTGGCAAGAAGCTCCAGCGGTGCTCGCAGCAGAACGCGCGCCACCGCGTGGGAAATCCTTTGTAGGGCTGATCCACTCCCCGTCATCTCGACGCTGACGGAGCCCCCGGTGGCGGTAATCGGTACCGAGTTGTTCATGCGAGCACCTCCGCGGGCTGTTTCTCGTAGACGTAGTCGTCGAGCGGGAACTTGCGTGTGCTGCGGCGTGCCTCGAAGAAGCCCGCAGGCCGCAGGTACGTGCTGTCGCCCTGTGAGTTCCGGTAGTAGGTCGGAATATGTCCGTTCAGCTCCGCAAGGTAGTACCGGATGGCCTCGGATCGTTGCCGCACCGTCTGATGGTAGGTGTCGGCGATCTCCTTGCGTACCTCACAGCGAATCGCACCGCGCCGGTTGGTCTCGGTGATCGCACGTACGGCGTGATCCGATGTCATCTCCATGAAGGCATGCCAACCCGAGCCCGTCCACGAGTACGGCCCGCATAACGTCCATCGATTTGGCAGACCGTGCACCGCAACACTTTCGTAGGCCTGCAATCCTTGCTCGGCATAGTATTTCGCCAAGTCGAAGCCGTTGCTGCCCACAATTGCTCCGGGAAGATAGGTCTCCGGATCGGAGAACACTTCGTATCCCGTGGCCAGCACCAGTGCATCGAATGGGTGTTCGGCGCCATCGCGTGTCCGGACGCCGGCCTCGGTAATCCTCTCGATCGGCTCGGTGATCAGCGAGACGTTGTCACGGTTGTACGCCTGCAGATAGCCGTTGGATATGGTCGGGCGCTTGGCAAGCGGGCCGAAGTCGGGAGCCAGTTTTTCGGCCGTAGACGGATCCTTCACCACCCAACGGATGTAACGCCGGTATGCGGCAATGCATGCCGCATCGAACCTGTCCATCGCGGGCCGTGACCATCGGAACGGCGCTCTACTCAGAGTGCGCAGTAGCAGGTCGGCGAGTACCAGGACGGCGCCATTGAGTGCGGGCTGCACGCCGGGCGCCGCGTATAGGGGGCGCAGGATGGGACCGATTTCAAGGTCCGGCTTGGGCAGTGACCACACGGGTGTGCGCTGAAAGACGCTGAGATGCGACACCCGCGGCGCGATCGTCGGAATGATCTGCACCGCACTGGCTCCGGTGCCGATGATGCCGACACGTCTTCCCGCCATATCGTACGAGTGGTCCCAGTCTGTAGGCCGTTGCACCTTGCCGCCGAACGAGTCCGCTCCGGCGATGCCGACATCGGCCTTGGGGCGGACGAAGGCGCCGACGGCGCTGATCACGAAGCGTGCGGTGATGACCGAACCGTCGCTGGTGAGCAGGTTCCAGAATCCGGCGTCGTCCCACTCTTCCCGTTCGACGTTGGTGTTGAAGCGGACACGTTCGTGGACACCGAAGCGTTTGGCCACATCGACGTGATACTGCTTGACCTCGTCGCCCTTGGGAAAAAGCCTGCTCCACTGAGAGTTTCGTGCGAAGGAGTACTGGTAGGCGAAGGACGGAACGTCCACCCCCAGACCCGGATAGTGGTTCTCATGCCAGCTACCGCCCACGTCATCGGCCCGTTCCAGCAGCACGATGTTGCCGATACCGGCCTGCAGTAGTTTGACTCCGGCTGCGATGCCGCCGGGCCCGGCACCGATGATCGCGACATCGAATTCCGGTGCTGGTGCGCTCATTGTCCGACTCGATTCAGGAGGGGCTGTAGCCGAGACATCAGGCCGTCGGCCAGTTCGAACGAGCCGATACCGGTGACGACCCGGCTGAGACTCGGTGACAGGCGGTAGAGGCCGTAGATGAACCACGATTCGGGGTTCACGGGAACGACGGCCCAGTTGTGTCGCACCGATCGCTCGATGACGCGTGCCACCTTGTCCGGGCCTGCGTAACTGATCGACTGGATCTTGCCGGCGCGTGCGTACCACTGCTCTTGATCGATCGCGCTGATGCCTGCGCGATGACCATTGGCGATCAGATTCGTGTTGATGACACCCGGACATATCGCGGTGACGCCGATGCGGTGGCGACGTAGTTCGACGCGTAGCGCCTGTGATGCCATCAGCACGGCTGCCTTGGCGGTTCCGTACGCGGCAATCATCTTGTGCGGCAGGAAGGCCGCACCCGAGGAGATATTGACGATCTGACCGTGTACCCCGGCATCGATCATTTGTTGAGCGAATACGCGTGAGCCGTAGATGACGCTCATCAAGTCGATGTCCATGGTGCGCTGCCATTCCTGTGCGGTCATCTCGACAAAGCCGCCCCAGTCCATGATTCCGGCGTTGTTGACGAGTAGGTGTGGAGCGCCGAATTCGGCATCGACCCACTTGCCGAACGTCTCCCACTGCTCCTCGTCCGCGACATCCAATCGATACGCGATGGCGGTGCCGCCGGCGGTGACGATCTCACCTGCGGCGGACTCGGCGGCATCGATGTCGATGTCAGCCAGGATTACCCGATCTCCCTGGGAAGCGAAGAGGCGGGCGGTTTCTCGCCCAATGCCCGACCCGGCCCCGGTCACGATTGCGGTCTTCACCGATCTGCTCCGATCCCCAAGGTGTTGAGTGTGCGCGCACCCAGGTCCACGACACGTTCGGCCAGCGACATCCGTCCCAGGCTCATGAGCCCGCGGGACAGGCCGGGAGAGAGCCGGTACAAGTACCAGCCGAGCCAGGCTTCCAGACCGACCGGCACGGTGGACAGATTCCACCGCATGCCCCGATCGATCGCAGCAGCGACATGATCGGGGGAGCGTCCGAGAAAGTGCTGACCACGGCTGAGTTTGTTCGTCCACGTTGTGCCCGTTGGATTATCGACACCGCTGCGAGTGCCGTTCGCGGACAGATTGGTGTCGATCAAACCGGGACAGATCGCGCTGACACCGATGCCGTGACGCCCGAACTCGGCGCGTAGTGCCTGTGTGCCGAACCAAGCTCCTTGCTTCGCAACGACATACGACGGCGCCAAGGACGTCGGCAGGAACGCCCCAACCGAGCAGATGTTGGCGATATGACCTCTTGCGCCGGCATCGACCATGCGCTGCACAAACAATCGCGATCCAACCAGCGGGCTCATCATGTTGATCGAGATCATCCGCCGCCAGTCCGCGCCGGTCTGCTCCAGGAAACCGCCGGCAATGAGGATTCCCGCGTTGTTCACGAGCAGGTCCGGCAGGCCGTGGTGCTCGCATACCCAATTGGTGAACAGCTCCCAATCCGCCAGATCGGCGACATCCAGTCGGCGGAAAACGGCGTTACCGCCATCGCCCACGATGCGGTCGACCGTCTCGGCGCCGGTCGTCTCGTTGATATCGGATACCACGACGGTCCAACCTTTACGACCGAAGCGCTCGGCAGTCGCGCGTCCGATGCCGCTGCCCGCGCCGGTCACGACGGCTACGGGCATGGGTGGCATCCCCAGGACTGTGTGAACCAGAACGGCACTTTCATCATGTGTGGACCTCTCCTCGTCGAGCTCTTCATTCAGATAATAGGATTATCTGAATGAAGGCGCAATGCCCTACGACAGGGAGAACGGCAAGGACTCCATGACGTCGGATTGCTCGTGTATCAGTTCGCGAGCTCGCGCGATGAGTTAGCTGGAGGTGTTCGAAGAGAGCCGCAGGTCGGCAATCCACAGCTGCAGCGTGCGGGTCAGCAGCGCGACGTACTGCTGGTTGTCGATGGTGCCCAGCGTGCGGCCCAGTGCCAATCCCGTCGCGGTCGCGAGGATCGCGGTAAGCGCGGCGTCGCGTTCGTCATCGGGCACGGTGTCGGGAAGGGCGTTCGAAAGCACCGCACCCAGCAGACTGCGCCCCATGGCGATATGGCCCTGCGAGACCGCGAGCTGCGTTTGATCCTTGTGAATGGCCAGCGCATACTCGGCGGCCAGCGCTACCAGGCCCTCATCGCCGCTGAGCGCCGCGGACCATTGCGCGACCTGAGCGACCTGATCCTCGACGGACGAGGCGGACTGCAGGAGCTTGCCTGCGACCTCGGAGAAGGTCCTCATGTAGCAGCGCAGCAGTACCTCGGCGCAGAGGTTCTCCTTGCTGGAGAAGTTCGAGTAGATCGCCCCGACGGTCCGGCCGGCGGCATCGGCGATCTTGGTGACGGTAGTGCCGCCCAGTCCGTTGGCGAGGAACAATTCCTCGGCCGCATCAAGGAGATCTTCGCGGGTACGTTGCTGAGATTCGGCGCGGCTGATCCGTTGTCGCTGCCCGGACATCGCCACCTCCTTGAATCCTGCGCGGTATTCGTCTAATCCGTCCAATGCGGGTCGGCCGAGTTCGTATTTTGCCATTATCCCGATTGGGGAGTCCAGTGTGCCGGACGGAGGCTTCTACCGTGCACTGCGCCTGAGGCCGAGCCGGGGTGTGCGCATGGAGCGGACGCTCAACATACAAATCCCGTTCCCGATCCGTTCACTTGCCGTAAATGAGCTCAACTTAAAAATCATCCATACCCAAAAGGGGTATGGGGTACTAGTCCCGGGCTTTCCGGGAATGGATCGTGTTGGACAACTGAGAGGCACCGCCGCCATCATGCTGAAAAGTCTTGTCGTCCTGACCATCGTGGGCGTGCTCGGCGCGACCGCTCCGGTGGCTCTGGCTGATCCGCTGGGCGGTGAACCATTGCCGGATCGGATTGCGGCCGATTCCGCACCTGCCCCGGCCGCAGACAACGGTGCCGTGGCCTCGGCAGAGCCCGGCACCCTGCGCACGCGAGAGGGCTGGGTGCTGGCCATCGCAGCCAAGGACGAGGCCCAATTGCCCGTCGCACCATTGACCACAGCCCTATCTTCACGCGAGTACGTGGTCAGTGGAACGTTCCTTGGTGCCATCCAGGGGTCCGGCACCACGAAACTGACCGATGGGATCCTTGAAGCTGGATACCAAATCGGTTGTGGCATAAGCGCTGCCGAGGTCGACTTGAGGTTCGGTGGCGGTATCACACCGCAGATCAGTCCCGCGGGTGTGCCCAGCATCGGAGGTAACGTCTTTGGGCAGGTCCGCCCCACCCTCAAGCCGGGTACCGCCACCATCATCCCGGTCACCAAGATGGCGTTCGAGGGGGATAGCGCGCGCGTCACCATTACGGCATTCCGCATCAAGATCGACAGCTGTGTGGGCCAGTCCTTCATCCGCTCCTATGCGATCTTGACCAGCTCGACCGAGGACACGCAGGACGTGGTCACCTACATGGGTGTGACCAAGGCCGTCTGACCCTGTTTACCCAGATCTTAACTCGCTCAATCGTATCCAGCTCTGAGAGGCGTCGATGACCATGTTTAAGACTCTTGCCGCTGTGGCAACAGCGTGTGTACTCACGGGAGGGACACCGTTGGCGTCGGCTGAGCCCGGTCCCTCCCCGCTTCCCTTACCCGCCGGGATGGAGAACCCGCCGCGGCCCGCTGAAGGTGATCCTGGCCCGCCGCTGGACAACGGTGTCGTCGCTTCCGAACCACCGGCGACCGTCACAACGCCGGATGGATGGGTGCTGGCACTCGCGGCAGAGGAAGAGACCCAGCTGCCCATTCCGCCGCTCACCACGGCGACCTCCTCGCGTGAATACCTGGCCGGTGGCACGTTCATCGCCACCGTGAAAGGTGGTGGCAGCACCAAACTGAAAGGCGGGACCGTCGAGGCCGGATACCAGATTGGCTGCGGTATCGCCTTGAGTGGAGTTCGCCTGACGGGAAGCATCGGCCTGTCCTCGTCGATCGGGCAGTCCGGGCTTGGCAACATCAGCATGCCCCTCGTGGGAAACATCGAGGTGAGGCCCAAACCCGGCGAGGTCATCAATGTTTCGGTCACCAAGAAGAAGTTCAAGGGCACGCAGTCGCGCATCACACTCAAGGACGTTCACATCAAGATCGACGGATGTATCGGGCAGTCGTTCCTGCGGTCCTATGCGGTGCTCACCAGCACGACCTCGGGAACCGAAGACATCATCGCCTACTACGGCGTCACTAAGACGGTCTGAGCGGTACCGCAGTTTTATTCGAGCCCAAGGCTCTTGAGCGCGTGGGACATCCGCTGCGGGGTGGCGGGCGTAAGAGTTGCCCACAGCGCGCCGTCAGCCGAGGTGCTCGGCGTGGCCATGATCCGGCCAAATGCTGTGTCGTACACGGCAACTCCGCCGGGCGCGCGATCGGTGACACCGTCTACGCGACGAATCGCGGTGATCTCGGTCATCGCGCCGCGACGAGCCATTGCCTTGGCCACGGCTACCGCGTCGGCTTTGGTGGCGCCGAGCGCGATGAGGCGCCGGGCCATTTCGGCGGCTTCGGCGTTAAGGGCCAGCGCCAGCTGCTCGGCGGGCGCGTTGATCGACCCGAACTTCAGTGGTGTGGCGTCACCCAGGTACCGCCACAGTTCGGCGCCGAGTGACCCGGTGACCGAACGCATGGCCACACCCTCGCCATCGTTGACCAGCAGCACGTACGCCTCGCCGTGCTCCACCAGGCACAGGCGCAGCATCTGTGATCCGGCCCAGCGGCGCACCGCTACCTGACCGGTGGCCTTGCTGGCCGAAGTCAGCATGTCCCGCAGAGTCGGGTGAAGGTCCTCGCCCTTGAGCAGGTTGCGTTCCTTCAGCCGGGCGCGCGCGCCCTCCAGAGCGTCTCGATGTTCGGCTTCGTCTTCGTGGCGCGGACCAGCGGCCAGCACGACCGGCAAGAGGTCGTTGCCGGTGATCTCGCGGGTCAGTTCCAGTTCGTCGAAGTCCAGGCGGACGGTCACAGCTCCGCGCTCGCACCGAGGACCGGCGGCGCGACCGCGCCCTTGGAGCCACCGCGCTCGAACAGCGCTGAGGCGTCGACGTTTTCGAAGTCGGCGACCTTGTCGCTGGCCGGCTTGGTGGTCAGGATGTCCGGCAACTCGACCGGCTTGCTCTCGTCGCCCATGAAGACGCCGGTGGCACCGATGGCGGTGAGGTCCTTGTCGTCCTCGTCCTCATCCTTTTTGGTGCCGGCGTTCCCCACCTTGATGCCCTTGCCTGCACTCGCGGCGAGCGCACCGCCGGCCATCATGCCGGCCATCGGCGCACCCATTCCGCCCATACCCATACCGGAGCCGCCTGCGGAGGCCGCATTGGCGGTCATCGAGATGGCGGCCGCGCGGGCGCTCTGCACACCGGGCACCGAGTCGGGGCTCAGCGGGCTCGGGCCCATCTCGGACATACCGAAACCGGCAGCGCTGACGCCGGTGTTGCCGCTGTTTGCTTCCGACTTCTCTTCGGGGTACTTGATGACCTCGGGGGCCGGCGGGAACTCCACGACCTTGGCTGCGGGCTCGCTGGCCGACTCGTAGGTCTCCATCGCTTTGGCCGCCCGCAGATCCAGGCCCTGCTCCATGCCCTCGGTGGTGGCGTGCAGCCCGAAGAGTGCCCCACCCGCGGACAACGCCTCGGCCTTGGCCTTCTCAAGCTGAGCCAGGTCGTTGATGTGCGGCATGTCCAGAACCGCCGTGCTGTACGACTCGGCGTACGTGTTGGCGGTGTCGCTGACCTCCTGGGTCAGTCCGGCCATCTTGTCCAGCCACTCGGTGAACGGGGTGAGCTTGGTCAGCGCCTCCTCGGCGCGGGGGCCGCGGTACCCCTCCATCAGCTTCTCGCCGACACCCAGGCTGTTCTCGTGCACCTCGGCGAACACGGCACTGATCTCCTGCCAGGCCAGGGCACTGTCGACGACATGCGTCGGTCCGGCACCCGTGGCCAGGTCCAGGGCCAGCTTCTTGGCCTTGCGGGCCACCCAGTTGACGCCAGTGAATCCGGTCATGACTTATTCCCCCACGCCATTGATACGGGCGGCGTTGTGTCGTTCGAGATCGACGAACGCCTGCGAGTTGCGCCGGAACGCCTCGGCAATGCGCTTGAGCTGCTCGATGCCGTCCTTGGCGACCTTCTCGAAGTTCTCGTGGGTCTTCGCGGAGGCATTGGCCACCGCGGTGGACACCTCATCGCGACCGGCCGAACCGAACTTCGTGGCCTCGAGTTGTTTGTCGAGAGCTTCCTGTAGTCGCTGCGCCATCGCGTCGTACTCGACAGCGGCATCCTTCATGACATCCGGATCGACCTGCAGAACAGTTCCCGGCTGGTTGGCCAGGTCCCAACGGATCTCCTCACGCTGGGCCGGCGCTGGTACGTCAGCCATCTTCTGTCCCCTTTCCCCCACTCGTCTAACGTGGTCTTAAAGGCAGTTTTGCCCTTCATAAGATGGACGGCGGATCCCTCTGTTCGGTTCCGTCATTCTCCAAGATTTTTAGATTTTTTTCGACAAACCTCAGACGTCTCGTCAGCCCCAGCCCAGCTGGTGTAGCCGCTCATCGTCGATACCGAAATGATGAGCGATCTCGTGGATCACGGTGATTGTCACCTCGTCCACTACCTCATGTTCGCTGGAACACATCTCGAGCAGCGGCTCGCGGTAGATCGTGATGGTGTCCGGCAGCGCGCCGGCGTAGAAGCTGTCGCGCTCGGTCAGTGCGATTCCCTCGTACAGCCCGAGTAGCTCGGGGTCCTCCGGATTGCGGTCCTGGACCAACACCACCACGTTGTCGAGTGCGGCGGCGAGCTTCGGCGGCACAGCGTCCAAGGCGTCGGAAACAAGTTCCTCGAACCGTTGTTCGCTCATCTGGACGGCCATCAGGCGTTGAGGGCTCGCATAGAGCTAGGCCGGTCCGGGTGGGGGAGCGCCCGGAGGCGCCTGGCCCGGTGGCTGCCCCTCCATCGGCGGCCCCTCCATGGGCGGTCCGTCCATCGGCGGGCCCGCGGGCGGCGGAGGCGGACCCGCACCAGGAGGCAGCGTGGTCACGATCGTGTTGCCCGGAGGGTTGCTGGGATTCGGCGCTACCGAAGACGTCGGCGGCGCAGAGGTCCGAGTCGGCTGCTGTGTCGTCTGCTGAGTCGGTTGTTGGGTGCGGGTTGGCTGCTGCGTATACGTCGGCTGCTGCGTGTAGGTGGGTTGCTGAGTCGGCTGCTGGGTAGGCGCAGGAGTGGTGGACAGCGGGATCGGCGGCAAGTTCAGCCGGTCCGCCGGGATGTCCGGCGGCGGCACCGGCGGCTGCCCGTTGATGAGCAGCTGCCCACTCTTGGCGCTGTTGACCAGAGTCGACCAGGCACCGTTACCGAGGGTGGACCCGATGTTGCAGCTGACCTGACGGCTGCCGGCCGTCCAGCTCGGCAGGGTGATGGTGTTGTACGACAGCGTCAGCGTGGTGGCGCGGAATCCGTCGGGATTGCCCATGTACTCATTGGTCAGACGGTTGCAGTTGTCCTTGATGAACGCGTCCTGGTCAGGCTCTGGCGGCACCGCACCCGGGAACTGCTCTGCCAGGCTCACCGTTCCGGTGATCTCCATGGCATGAGCTCTGTCGCAGTCGACCGGCAGCTCGGTGGGCAGGTTCGTCGTGGAGTCGATACCGACGCAGGTCCCTACCGGCCAGACCTTGGACTGGTCCTGCTCGGCCACCTTGCCGCGGAACAGCTGTTGCTGGTTGTCGGAACCGGGGAGCTGCAGACCACAGAGCACGCGCCGTTCACCCGCTTCGGACCAGCCCTTCTTGTCGGGATACAGCATGCCCATGGTGAATCGGCTGTTCGGGTCGTAGCGATCTCCCAGGTAACGGTTGATGGCGACCTGGCACTGTTCCTGACTGATCTCCTGGATGCGCACCATGCTGGGTGGCTGTGAATCCGGCCCGTACTCGGTGCCGGGGAAGGTGCGCAGGTCAATGGACTCAGCGACCTCGAAGCGGTGATCGCTCCCGCAGTCAACGGTGCGGACATCGGCCATCGAGGTGGGCGCCGACCAGCTGAGGCAGTCGCCGGCCTTCGCCGAGTTGAAGGTGCTGTTGCCCGGGGCGCCGGTGCTCGGCACCGGGTTGGAGTCGATCCTGTTGACCAAGCGGTCCGCCGAGGTCCAGCCGTCCGGCAGTGCCTGGGTGAGACCGGCGATGAACAATCCGCCGAAGGTGACGAGCAGCAGGGCACGATGTGTGGACCGTTCCTTGAGTCCCTCTTTCAAGCCCTCCCACCAGTGCGGTTTGTCCGATGGGGAGTCGCCCTCGTCGAGGGCCGCGGGCTCGTCTGCGACGTCGTCGTCCCCAGGCGCGTTCTCGGGGTAGTCCAGGACTTCCGTCTGCGGAGCTTCGTCGGGGGCCACCGATTCGGTGCCGTCGGAGTCCGAGGTGGCCGGGGTCTCTGGGGCCTGCTCGGCCTCCGCCGGTGGCACGGCAGCAGCCGCGGACTCGGCTTCGGAGTCTGCGGATGTCTCGGTGCCCACCTCGTCGTTAGGGGACTCGTCCGGGGCGGACTCGTCCCGCTCGACCTTCGTGGGTTCGGCTTCGTCGCTCATACTGCAGCCATTGTTACAGGTGGCGGTGCGGGTTAGCCCAGCGATGCTGTCCGCATGCGCAGCTAGATTGAACTCTGTGACAACGATGGAACCTGACCGTGATGACGCCGGCGAGGCCGGGGACTCTCCCGCGGAGGAAGCCGAGCATCAGGCCCGCGTTGCCGAGCAGGTCGCCGCGCTGGCCCACGAACTGTTCGATATGGCCCGGGAGGGCAACGCGTCCACCCTGGCCGCCTACCTGGACTCCGGGGCGCCGGTGGACCTGACGAACCAGGCAGGTGACACTCTGGTCATGCTGGCTGCCTATCACGGGAATGCGTCCACGGTTCGGTCGTTGATCGCGCGCGGTGCGGACGTCAATCGTGCCAATGACAAGGGCCAGACGCCGCTGGCCGGCGCAGTCTTCAAGGGCTCCGACGACATCGTCGAGATCCTGGTCAAGGCGGGTGCAGATCCCACCGCCGGGACCCCGTCCGCGCTCGATGCGGCGCGGATGTTCGGCAAGGACGAGTATCTGAGTCTGTTCGGCGTGTAGGCCGTATGTCGATTCACGGTGAATGCAACCCTCGCCGTGGTCGCGGCTGTAGGCGAGCGTTGCTGCGTGGCATCTGCCGAGACCACCCCCCAACTCGCTGCCCTGGCACCGCGGCTCGACGAGATAGCGCGCTTATTAGGTGTTCGATCGGTGCTGGTCATGCGTTCTGAACCCGGTGCGATGGCTGTCGCCGCCACGGCCGGCGAGGCGGCCGAGCATTACACGGTGGGATCAGTTGGCAAGAAAGCGGGCGACGACCAGAGCAGGGTCCCTCTGTACTGCGAGCGGGTAGTGAACTCCGGTGACGAGGTTTTTGTGCGTGACTCGCGTGTCGACGAGCTTTTCGCGGGCAACGAGGACGAAATCGAGTTCGGCCTCACCAACTATTTGGGGCTTCCCGTTCACAACTCGGCCGGTGAGGTCGTCGGAACGGTGTGTGTGCTTGACGAAGTAGCGCGCGAGTACTCGCCCGCGGAGCGCGACGAGCTGGTGGGGTTGCGTGCCCAGGTCGAGACGATTGTCCGAGCCGATGGCTCAGCGCTGGGCTGAAGCGCAGGTGCGGAAACTAGCCCCAGTAGTGTTCAGCGGGTGATCGACCTCAAATTCCTGCGCGAAAACCCCGACGCGGTGCGTGCCTCGCAGCGTCTGCGAGGCGAGGACCCGGCGCTCGTTGACGTGCTGCTCGACGCCGATACGGCACGGCGGGCAGCGGTGTCGACCGGTGACACCCTGCGTGCCGAGCAGAAGACGGCAAGCAAGAAGGTGGGCCAGGCGACGCCCGAGGAGCGCCCCGCGCTGTTGGCAGCGGCGTCTGAACTTGCCACACAAGTCAAGGCCGCCGAGGCCGAGCAGGTAGTCGCCGAGGCCGCGTTCACCGAGGCGCACAAGGCGATCAGCAATGTAGTGATCGACGGCGTACCGGCCGGGGGTGAGCAGGACTTCGTGGTGCGCGAGCTGGTGGGGGAGCCGACTGCCATCGAAAACCCCAGGGACCACGTGGAATTGGGTGAATCGCTGGGCCTGTTCGATATGGAACGCGGCGCAAAGGTCTCCGGTGCCCGGTTCTACTTTCTCACCGGCTACGGAGCGCTGTTGCAACTCGGTCTGCTGCAGCTGGCCGTGCAGACCGCAGTGGCCAACGGCTTTACCCTGCTGATTCCGCCCGTACTGGTGAAGCCCGAAATCATGGGCGGTACAGGCTTTTTAGGCGCCCACGCCGACGAGGTGTATCACCTCGAGGAGGACGACCTGTATCTGGTGGGCACCTCGGAGGTGCCGATCGCCGGGTATCACTCCGGCGAGATACTCGACCTGAACGAGGGGCCGCTGCGGTACGCCGGATGGTCCAGTTGTTTCCGGCGTGAGGCTGGTAGCTATGGCAAGGACACTCGCGGCATCATCCGGGTGCACCAGTTCGACAAGGTGGAGGCCTTCGTCTACTGCAAGCCCGAGGACGCCGAGGCGGAGCATGGCAAGATCCTGGGCTGGGAACGGCAGATGCTGGCCCACATCGACGTGCCGTACCGCGTTATCGATGTTGCCGCAGGTGATTTGGGTTCATCGGCCGCCCGCAAGTTCGACTGCGAGGCGTGGGTGCCGACGCAACAGGCCTACCGAGAGCTGACCTCCACCTCCAACTGCACCACCTTCCAGGCGCGTCGGCTGGCGGTGCGGTACCGCGACGAGAACGGTAAGCCCCAGACCGCCGCGACGCTCAACGGCACATTGGCCACCACCCGGTGGTTGGTGGCAATCCTGGAGAACCACCAGCTACCCGACGGCAGCGTTCGGGTACCGGCGGCCTTGGTGCCCTTCGTCGGAACCGAAGTGCTGGAGCCCAAATGAGCAAGATGTTCGACATCGAGCTGGACGAGCTGCGTAGCTGGTTCGGTTTCGGAGTCGCCGGGAACTTCGCCGGACACCTCGAACAGGCCGGGGAATCAGCTGATTTCGTGAATGTCGCCTCAAACGGTGTGGCACCCAAGGGGATATTTCCGTGGTACGTACCCGGTGACGACGGGTTCCTGGGCCAGTTCCCCCTCTCGCACGACGAGACGGTGCTGCCCGACAGCGACACTCCACTGAACCTGCAGATAGAACCCGAAGTGGGCCTGGCCTGCCGCGTGCATTGGCGCGGCGATGTTGTGGCGTCGTTGGAGCCGTTCGCGCTGGGTGCCTTCAATGACTGCTCGATCCGGCGACCCAACGCTCCCAAAATCAGTTACAAGAAAAACTGGGGTTCAGCGTCCAAAGGCGTTGCGCAACAGTTCTTTGAGGTCAGCGACCTCACTCCCGACGGCCCAACGGCCACCCTGCGACTGAACTGTCACCTGCACACCTCGGACGGGCAGGAGCACGAGTACGGCGTGGACAGCCCGCTGCTTGGGTACTCCTACTACGGCGAGGTGCTGCTGGACTGGATCACCGAGCGCCTGGATAACCAAAAGGGTTCCGCCGATACGCCGTTAGAGGATGTGGGCGCGCTCATGGTGGCCGCCGGGCATCCCACACATGTGCTGATCGGTATCGGGGCGACTAAGTACACGCCGCTGGGTGAATCCACGTATCTACAGGCGGGGGATGAGGCCGTGGTCCGCGTGTATAGCACCGCGTCCGGCGAGGCGTCGGAGCTACGGCAGCGGGTTCGTAGCGTCCACTAGGCGGGACGGACAGGGTGTGCGGCCCCGAGTTCGCGCTAGCGTCGAGACATGACCGAAGGCGTGACCTCGGATACCTACCGGGAGCTTTCAGAGAACGGTGTGCAGAAGCACAATAGCCGGATGATCAGGCTGCTCCGCGAGAACGGCGGCAAGCTGCCCGGCGTGCCCGATGATGAGATGCCGGTTCTCATCCTGACGATCATCGGCGCGAGGACGGGAATCGAACGGTTGACTCCGCTGGGTTACTTCGAGCACGAGGGTCGCAGGTTCATTGTGGGATCCAACGGCGGACAGCAGAAGCCGCCATCGTGGATTTTCAATGTGCGCACTCATCCCACCGTGACCGTCGAGGTGGTTCCGGACAGCTACGACGCCGTTGTGCGCGAGCTGAATTCCGGAGAGCGCGAGGAACTTTTCCCGGTGCTGGTGGCCAGGTACGCATTCTTCGGTGATTACCAGGCGCGCATCGAGCGAGTGATCCCGATGTTCGAGTTGGTACCGGTCTAGCCGAGCTTTCTGGAGCGCAGCTCATGCCCCTTGGAGGTCAGGCAGCGCCCGGTCTCCAGGTTCCAGTCCCAGCCGTGCAGGTTGCAGGTGAGCTTGTTTCCTTCTACCACACCGAATTTCGACAGATCTGCCTTGAGGTGCGGGCAGCGTCGCTGAATCTCCCAGCCATCCAGTGTGATGGATGCGCTGTCGTCGTGGGCCTCGGCAAACCAGCCGTCCGCGTACGCGATGCGCTCATTCGTGAGGCATTTGAAGAACGTGTACAGGTACTCGTTGTAGCCACCCACGCGCCACGCGGTGAAACGGGTCGACAAGAAGATGGTGTTCACCCAGTCCGGCTCGTCGTCGCGCAGCACCGTGCGCACCAGCTCCGGTGCGATCCCGAAGCCGTAGCGGTACTTCTCGTTGGGAATAGGCTCGCGGACAATCCGTTTCGGAAAATCCAGGACGACGGTTTCGCTACCGAGACGCAGCTCCACCGGATAGCCGATGCCATCGCAGATCTGATCGGTCTGCGCCATGATCGGCTCGAATTTGGCACGCAATGGCTCCAACAGTGGCTCGCCGGCGGCGGGTGCCCAGGCGGCCTTCTCGGCGGCAAGCACCGGAGCCATCCGCTGCGCGTAGTCCTCGATGTACGCGGCCTTGCCTGTGCCGAAAATCGCCTCGGCCTCCTCGTCGGGGACGGGGTGCGTCAGCGAATTCAATTCGGAGGCAGTGAAATCAGCGACCGTGCCGGGAATCATCAGCAGGCCCTTGTTGTGGCCGTGCTGGCGCATCTGGTCCAGGAACACCAGCTGGTCAGGGAAGATGTTCGCCGGGTCGCCGTGGTCGTCGTTCAGGTCACGTAGCTCGGCATCCAGGAAACACGGTGGTCCAGCGGACGGGATGACCCAGGTGGCTCCTACCTGCGCGATGTATTGACGGCATCGATCCATTTGGCGCTGCCGCTTCTGGGTGCCAAAGGCTTCCTTGGCGCGGGCAGGCATGTCGTAGACCATTGGGTACCAGATGGCGCCCGAGTACTGCAGCATGTGCACGTCGATGTGCCCGAACTCTTCGGCCAACACATCAAGATCGACGGGGCGGGCGTCGTTCATATTGAAAGCCGTTGTGGTGCCGTCGGATACCACGAGGCCGGAGTCGCCGATGGGTCCGTCGGCCGGAGCGCGCAGCGCGATGATCATGACGTCCAAGTCACCCTTGGGGCCGCTGACCCGATGCTTGACGGAGTCCTCGGTCTCCACGAAGGTGTGGAACCCCAACCCCTCCAGTTCGCGCTTCAGATCCGGCACCGGATAGTCGGGCAGCAGCACCACTGCGTCCTTGTTGACATGATCGGTCAGGTTCTGCGGGTCGTAGTGGTCCTTGTGTAGATGCGAGACGTAGAGGTAGTCGCAGTTCCCCAGCCGGTCCCAGTCCAGGGTGCTGTTGTCGGGGTAGGGAAACCAGGAGGCGAAGTACGCAGGGTTGACCCAGGGGTCGCAGAGGATGCTGCCCGCCGCCGTCTCGATAAAGAACCCGGCGTGGCCGACACTGGTGACTCGCATGACCCCCAGCCTATCGAGCTGCGATTACGGGAGCCAAAGCCGCGGACGGGAGCGTTGGTCCGCTATTTGTCCATCGAAATCCCCTTGCATAGAGATGCTACGTAAAATTGATCTGGTGTCCACCACCGATGGCCTCACCGCCGACGTCCTTACCGTGATCGCGCGGCTGAACCGCTGGGTGTCCAGCCAGGCAGAGTTGCCGGTACCCACCGGCCAGGCACGGCTGCTGGCCCTCGTCGGTGAGATGGAGGACGCGCGGATCTCCGATTTGGCGCAGGCCGACCACTGCAGCCAGCCGACAATGACCGTGCAGTTGAAGCGGTTGCAGGACGTCGGGTACGTCGAGCGGCGCGTCGACCCCACGGACAAGCGGGCTCAGCGGATCAAGCTGACCACGGTCGGACGCGATGCCTTGGTCGCCATGCGCGCCGAGCGGCAGAGTGTGCTGGATCCGTGGTTGAGCACGTTGCCGCCAGATGAGCAGCGCACCCTTGCCGAGGCCGCGGCGATCCTGGAGGGTCTGATCCGCCGGATGGCGGCGCAGGCCGGCCGCTAACCAGGGCCCGACGACGTACTCCAGCAGGGCCAGCGAGAACGCCCCCAGTAGGGCGATGACGAACGAAGCGCTGATTGTGTACGTGATGGCTCGTTCGCGGCACAGTCTTTCTACTGCGATTCCTGCGGCAGCACCCAGACCGCCCATGACAGCGAACCCCCCGAACACCAGGTAGAAGATGGCACTGAACATCGCGGGCCAGACCGCGCTGAGACCGCTGACGTAACCGACCATGAATGCCGGAAACCGATAGACCACGGCGGTCAGCGCAGCGGCGATGGGGCAGAAGCCCATCGCGGCCACCGAGCCGACGACGGCACACCGCATGTCTCGCTCCATCATTCGGCCTGGAACAAGTGTCGTAGATACGCGCGTGGGTCGGTGAGGAAGCGCTGCCAGTGCCCCACCATCTCCAGGTCGTTCCAATCGCTTTGCTGCACACCGTCTTCGCCGAATTCCAGAATGGTGGCGCCCGGGAAGGCCGCGAGTACGGGGGAGTGGGTGGCCATGATGACCTGAGATCCGGTGGCGACCACGGCGTCCAGCATTGCCATCAGTTGCAGGGATGAGGTGAAGGACAGCGCGGCCTCGGGTTCGTCGAGGATGAACAGTCCGCGCTCCATGTCTCGCTCGGCGAGGAACGCCAGAAACGACTCGCCATGTGAGCGTTCGTTGAGTCTGCCTTCGAAGATCTGTTCCGGGGTGCGCTGGTCGACCGTCGTGAATAGCTGGTGCATTGCCTCAGCCCGCAGGAAGCACCCTCCGCCGGGGCGCGGGTGCTCGGCATCGAAGGTGATGGCCCAGTACAGGTCGGTGTCTTCGCTTCCGCCGGGCGCGCCCCAGTGGTTGACGGCATAGGGCAGCCGTGAGCGCCACGAGGAAGCCACCGCCTCGAGGAACGTGGACTTGCCCGAGCCGTTCTCGCCCACGATGACGGTGACGCCGGTGGTCAATCGCAGGGGTTCTCGAGCGATCTGTGCGATCGCGGGGATCTCCAAATACCAAGCGTCGGGCTGCTTTTCACGATCGATCGCGATCTGGCGCAGGATCACGTCTTGATGGTATCGGCACCCGTTATTCTCCTATCGCGGTATGTAATGTGGATTTCGTTCTGAAAAACAGAACGCTCCTATCGTTAGAAACCGCTGGACCTGCGGTTTCTCGCGAACCTACGGTTGAGGCATGACATTGAAGACTCGGCTGACCCGGCATTTCGGCATCGAGCATCCGGTGGTCCTGGCGCCGATGGATGATGTCGCCGACGCACGCCTCGCCGGTGCGGTCAGCGCGGCGGGTGGCCTCGGCCTGCTTGGCGGCGGCTATACGAACGAGGTGTGGGTTCGCCGGCAGTTCGACCAGCCCGGCGCTGCCGTCGGGTGCGGTTTCATCACCTGGACCCTTAACGGTAACGAGCATGTCCTTGATTTCGTGTTGGAACAGAATCCCGCGGCGATCTTTCTGTCGTTCGGAGATCCCGCACCCTATGCGGCGCGTATCCGGGCCGCCGGTGTGCCACTGATCTGCCAGGTCCACAACGTCGAGCAGGCTTCCCGGGCCATCGAGGTGGGCGCCGACGTCATCACCGCGCAGGGCGCAGAAGCGGGTGGCCATGGGGCCGGACAACGATCGACGTTCACCTTGGTTCCAGAGATCGTGGACCTTGTCGCGAAGAACGCGCCTCAGGCCCTCGTGCTGGCCGCGGGCGGAGTGACCGATGGCCGCACCTTGGCGGCAGCGCTGGCGCTGGGCGCGGACGGTGTGGTGGTCGGGACCCGGTTCTGGGCATCACAGGAAGCGGCGATCTCCCGGGTTGCCCAGCAATACGCCCTTCAGGTCGACGGTGACAGCACCATCCGCCAACACGTGTATGACATTGTGCGTGGCAAGGACTGGCCGTCTACCTATAGCGGCAGGGTGCTGCGCAACAGCTTTGTCGACAGATGGCACGGCCATGAGGTGGAGCTCGCTGAACATCTCGAGCAAGCTCGATCCGAATACCAGATCGGTGTGGCCGCCGAGGATTACCGCGTGGCCAATCTGATCGTTGGCGAGGGCATCGGGCAGATACGGCATATCGAGAGTGCCGCAGACATCATCCATTCCATGGTGGCTCAAGCCGCCGCCATCAACCCGGCATATCAAGGAGTCAGCACATGCCACTAGTGCGTATCGACTTAACCTCTAACCGGCCACGCGATCAGCAACGGGCCATCGCCGACGCCGTGCATGACGCTCTGGTCGAAATATTGAAAATCCCTGTACGAGACCGATTTCAGATCATCACGGCGCATGAGGCCGCAGACATCATCGCAGAGGATGCGGGACTGGGCTTCGCGCGATCGTCCCGTGTGGTGATCGTGCACATCTTCACGCAGACCGGCCGTACCGTGGAGACCAAGCAGCGGATCTTCGCCGAGCTGGCCGACAGGCTGGCTGCCGTCGATGTGGCGGGCGCGGACCTTTTCGTGACGATCAGTGAAAATGGGCCGCAGGATTGGTCTTTCGGTTTCGGTAACGCGCAGTACGTTACCGGTGAGCTGGCTGTGCCCGCCGCGGCGAGCGCATGATGGAATCCTGATATGGAGTTCAGTGACATCGCGCACTTCCTGGCGGTCGCCGAGGCCGGGGGCATCTCTCGCGCCTCCAAACAGCTTCATACCGTGCAGTCCAACGTCAGCAGCCACATCAAAGCGCTGGAGGACGAGCTCGGCGTCGAGCTGTTCCGACGACATGCCCGGGGCATGACCCTGACCAACGCAGGGGAAGCCTTTCTGCCCTACGCCGAGCGGATTACGGCGCTGCTGCGTGAGGCGACCCAGGTGGTTGGCGACGAGGCCGAACCCACCGGAACACTGGCCATCGGCTCCATGGAAACCACAGCAGGACTGCGACTTCCTGGCATCCTGGCCACGTATGCCGCCGACTGTCCCCGAGTGGATTTCACACTCACCACAGGCACCACCGCCGAGCTGATCGATATGGTGAACGATCACCGGCTCGATGGCGGCTTCGTCTGTGGACCCGTCGAACACGACGCTCTCTCGGCGAATGTGGCCTTCGTGGAGGAGCTGGTACTGGTCACCGCTCAACACCACGGAGACATCCGTGATGTCTTCGATACCCCGGCACGCATGCTGGTCTTCCGCAACGGGTGCGCCTACCGCGAGAGGTTGCAGGAGATCTTCGCCGATCACGGCAACGTGGATCCGCAGGTTCTTGAATTCGGAAGTCTGGAGGGAATTCTCGGATGTGTCGCGGCCGATATGGGCGTGACGTTGCTTCCGGTCGCGGTGGTCATGGCCTCGCAGCGTGCAGCAGCGCTGCGGGTGCATCAGCTCCCGCCACTGCAGGCGCGAGTCGAGACGCTGTTCATCCGGCGAGCGGACTCGGTTGTCTCACCAGCGATGTCGCAGTTCCTGCGCCATGTGCAGCGCGCTGGTTCACCCGCGGTGCTGCGATCGGTCGGCCGGTGATTACTCGTAGCGTCCGTAGCCGGTGATACCCGAATCGTTGGCGGCCACGTAGGTCGACAAGCCGACTCCGCGGCCCTCGCCACCACCGACGGTTGTCAGGGTGCCGTTGTCATTGATCAGCACGATGTTGACATGCTGGCCCTTCGGACTGGGCTCGTCGTACAACACCATGTCGCCCGGCTTCGGTGAGTAATCGGGGGTCTCGTAACGCCCCTGCTCCTTGAGGTAGGCGGTCAGCGTCAATACCCCCGGGATGCGCCAATGCCCGGAGTTCGGGTTGGCGAACGGCTTGCCTGATGCGCGCATCACCCAGCTGGTGAAGTCGGCGCACCAGGGCTCGTCGTTGCCCTCTGAGTACTTCACCATGCCCGCTTGCTCGGCGTATTCCTGCCCGAGGATCTGTACGACGGCAGCACGCCCCGGGGACAGCGCAGTGGTGTCGACGATGGGAAACGACGGTGTTGCGGTGTGGGAACGGTAGAAACCGAGGGCAGCACCGGCCGCCACGACAAGGCTTGCGGCCAGGGCTACCAGGAGCAGCGCACGGCGGGTCGTCAGACGCATGCGATCCAGATTACGGAAGTTTGTCGCAAGGCCACTTTCGGTCCTCGGAGTTCCATGGGGACCGGTTGGCGGCCGCGAGGAATGTGCGAAAACGTACGCGACGCCCATCACTGCTGGTCGTCACCGCCCTGCGGCGTTGCGGTGCTCGGGGTGATCAGGGACCCCGGGGGTGGGGTGGCTCACCGCACAGCATCGGTTGGATGGCCAGGTTTCGTTCTCTGTGTCAATATGTCTGCGCCCGGGCCACTTTGGATCGTGGATTCGTTACGCGGTACGGGCATACCGGGTGTGAATCCCGGCTAATCGAGGCCCCCGTTTATCCGTGGTGGTTGGCAGCACCCTGCGCGTCAGGATGCTGCAGGGCCTGTGGGCGTAGAGAGGATCGTGATGTCGAAGTCGAATATGGATCTCGGAGTGTTGGGGGTGCTGCCGGTTCGCGCCAGCGCGCTCAATTCCGCGCGTGCGGTGTCGGAATGGCTTCGTTTAGCCGGCACTGCGGAGCGCAGCCGCATGGTTGCCCAGATGTCCAAAGAGCAAATCGTGCATCTGGTTTCACTGCTGGATGAACAGACCGGCCCCGAACTGCTGGGATCCCTTGACGCCCACGCCGCGGCTCAGGTTGTGCGTGCTGCAGGTGTAGAACGGTGCGGCCCGTTCTTTGAAGCCCTTGACTACGACACGGCTGCCGACATCGTGCGGCAGTTGGGGGGTGTCCGCCGAGAGGCCCTCCTGCAGACCCTGAGCCCGGAGTACGTGGAGGCACTCGAAGCGGTGTTGCAGTGGCCGCCGGAATCGGTAGCGGCGCACATGATTCCGGATGTGTTCACCATCGGTCCCGAGTTGAAGGTGCCCGTGGCCCAAGAATCGGTGCGGGCGCAAAGCCGCTGCGGGGGCGGCAAAGTTCATGGTGGTACGGGCCAGATCTATGTCACCGACGCCGATCGGCACCTGCTAGCGGCGGTCGGCTTCGATGATCTCGTGCTGGCCGATCCGAATCAGACTGTCGCACAGTTCATGAGTCAGGACCCGATTCGGGTGGGGCCGCTTACCGACGCGGAGCACGCTGCTCGAATTCTGATCGATTACGACCTGTTGGCGTTGCCGATCGTCGATGATCAGGGTGAGGTGCTCGGGGTGTTGACCGCCGAAGCTGCCGACGACATCCTGATCGAAGAGGCCACCGAAGACGCGGAACGGCAAGGTGGTTCGGAGCCTCTTGACGTGCCCTATGTGCGGGCTTCGCCGGCACATCTATGGCGCAAACGCATTGTGTGGCTTCTGGTGTTGTTCGTCGCCGAGGCATACACCGGCACCGTGCTCAAGGCATTCGAGGACGAGCTCGAGGCGGCGGTGTCGTTGGCCTTCTTTATTCCGCTGCTGATCGGTACCGGCGGAAACACCGGAACTCAGATCACCACCAGTCTGATACGCGCCATGGCCACCGGCCAGTTTCACATCCGCGATCTGCCCCGCGTTTTGTTCAACGAATTGTCGACGGGCGTCCTTGTTGCGTTGACGATGGCTGGCGCAGGCATCATGCGGGCCTGGACCCTAGGTGTCGGCAAGGAGATCGCGATTACCGTCTCTTTGACGCTCTTTGCCATCGTTCTATGGACGGCTCTGGTGGCATCCCTGCTACCGCCCCTGCTCCAAAAGCTGAAGGTCGATCCCGCGGTGGTATCTGCCCCGATGATCACCACCCTCGTTGACGGGACCGGCCTGATCATTTACTTCCTCATCGCCCACGCGACCCTTCCGCAGCTCGCCGGCTTGTAGGGAGGTTTTCAGCCTGCGCGGCATCGGTCGGCGGGTAGCGTGCCGGACGTGAACCTCAATGACTTCCAAGCGCTCTACGACCTGTCGGGACGTACCGCCATCGTCACCGGCGGCACTCGTGGAATCGGGTACGCGATTGCTGAGGCTCTCGGCGCCTGTGGGGCATCGGTCGTGGTGTCGAGCCGGAAGGCCGATGCCTGTACCGCCGCGGCAAAGGAGCTACAGGACAAGGGGTATCGCGCACTTGGCGTGCCCGCCCACATGGGGGACCTGGGCGATATCGACAGGCTGGTCGCGAGCACGGTTGACGAGTATGGCGGTGTCGACATCGTGGTGAACGCCGCCGCGAACCCGGTCGCGCAGCCCATGGGCAGCTACACACCGGAGGCGCTGGGTAAGTCCTTCGACGTCAATGTGCGTGGTCCGGTGTTTCTGGTGCAAGCGGCGCTGCCGCATCTGACCGCCAGTGAGCATGCGTCGGTGCTCAACGTGGTGTCGGTGGCGGCGTTCCAGTACGTGCCGATGCTGTCGATGTACGCGGCGATGAAGGCCACTCTCATGTCCTTCACCCGGTCGATGGCCGTCGAATACACCGGTCGCGGTATCCGGGTGAACGCGCTGGCGCCCGGCACAGTCGACACCTACATGCTGCAGCAGAACCCGCAGGAGGTCATCGATGCCATGGCCGCGCAATCCTTCATGGGACGTGTGGCACACACCGACGAGATGATCGGCCCGGCGCTGTTGCTGCTGTCGGACGCGGGTTCGTTCATCACGGGCCAGGTGATCGTGGCTGACGGCGGTGGCGGGGTTCAGCGTTAGGCGGGTATCCGAGTGCACTGAGCGGGCCGCCAGCGCTAGGCTCGTCACGTGGAGCCTGTCTATGGAACGGTGATCGGGCTTGCCCGCACCGTCTGGGCCGTTCAAGGCCTGAAATTCACCGTCACGGGTGTCGAGAACCTGCCGACCGAAGGCGGGGCGGTGGTGGCGATCAACCACACCGGGTACATGGATTTCACCTTCGCAGGGCTACCGGCGTTCCTTCAGAAAAAGGGACGCAAGGTGCGCTTCATGGCGAAGAAAGAAACCTTCGACAACAAGATCACCGGCCCCATCATGCGAGGGTGCCGGCATATCTCCGTGGACCGCGTAGACGGTGCCGCGTCCTATGCCGAGGCGGTCGGCAAGCTCAAGGCAGGTGAGCTGGTCGGGGTCTACCCGGAAGCCACCATCAGCCGCAGCTTCGAGATCAAGGAATTTAAATCAGGGGCGGCACGCATGGCCATCGAGGCTGGCGTGCCGATCGTGCCGCACGTCATCTGGGGCGCACAGCGCATCTGGACGAAGGGGCATCCGAAGAACCTCGGTCGCACCAATACGCCGATCTCGATTGCGGTGGGCGCACCGATCCCGCCGACATTGCCGGTTGCAGAGCTCACCGCGCTGCTGCACGCACGCATGCAGCACCTGCTGCTGGAAGTGCAGGACGATTACGGTCAGCATCCCGCCGGTGAGTACTGGGTGCCGCATCGGCTGGGCGGATCCGCGCCGACGCTGGCGGAGGCCGCGCAGTGGGACGCCCAGGATGCCGCCGAGCGCAAGGCACAGCGTGCTGCCCGCGAGGCGGAAAAGCAGGCCCAGCAGGATGGGGCACAGAAAGACGGCTAGATGGAACCGGTCTACCGACTCCTCGAAATCACGGCTAGAACGGCGGTCCTCCTCACGGGGACCACGATCAGATATCGAGGTCTGGAGCAGGTCCCCTCTGGCGGAGGTGCGGTGATCGCGATCAACCACACCAGTTACGTCGACTTTCTTCCCGCGGGTTTGGCGACGGTCCGCGCCGGGCGGCGTCTGCGGTTCATGCTCAAGGCGGAGATGCAGGAGGTGCCCATCATGAACTTCCTGATCAAACATGCCAAGGCGATTCCCGTTGACCGCAGCGCGGGCCACGGGGCCTACGAGGCGGCGGTGGACAGCCTGCGCAGTGGCGAGATCGTCGGGGTGTATCCGGAGGCCACCATCAGCCGCAGCTTCGAGCTCAAGGAGTTCAAGAGCGGAGCCGCCCGAATGGCGCATGAGGCCGGTGTGCCGATCGTTCCACTCATCGTCTGGGGAGCTCAACGCATCTGGACGAAGGATCATCCAAAAAACCTGGGCCACAGCAAAATCCCCGTCAACGTGGCGGTTGGCCCGCCGCTGGACGCATCCCCGGATTTCGAGCGCACCACCGTCGAGCTGCACGACGCCATGGAGCAGGTACTGACGCAGGCGCAACGGGATTACCCGGAAGAGCCCGGCGCCTACTGGCTGCCCAGGCGCTTGGGCGGCAGCGCCCCCACACTGGAGGAAGCCGCCGCGCTCGATGCGGCGGAATTGGCAGAACGCGCCCGTAAGCGGGCCCAGAAGAAGACAGGCCCGAACCGCACGTGACTCCTCCCACCCTCATCGCGTCCGACGTGGACGGGACGCTGATCGATTCCGACGAGCTGCTGTCGCCGCGTACCCGGGCGGTCATCACTGCTGCGGTCGAATCGGGCAGCACGTTCGTCCTGGCTACCGGCCGTCCGCCCCGTTGGATCACCCCCATCGTCGACGCCCTCGGCTTTGCGCCGATCTCGGTGTGCGCCAACGGCTCCGTTTTGTACGACGCGGACAGTGACCGGATCCTCTCGGCGGCGACGCTCGCTCCGGCGGAGCTCGCCGTGCTGGCCGAGGTCGCCCAAGCAGCCATTCCCGGAGTGGGACTGGCGGTGGAGCGGGTCGGCCGCAGCGCACACGACGCCGCGACACCGCAATTCGTCAGCTCACCCGGATACGAGCACGCCTGGCTGAATCCCGATAACACCGAGGTGTCGCTGGACGACCTGCTGAGCTTTCCCGCGGTAAAGCTGTTGGTGCGCAAGGCCGGAGCCCGTAGCGCAGACATGGCCGAGGTCCTCGCGCCCCTGGTGACCGAGGCAGGTGCGGCCATCACCTATTCCACAGATAACGGGCTTATCGAGGTGATGCCCACCGGGATCAGCAAGGCCAGCGGAATCGCGGTGGTGGCGGATCAGGTTGGGGTACGGCCCGAATCGGTGATCGCCTTTGGCGATATGCCCAATGACGTAGCCATGTTGCGCTGGGCCGGGCACGGGGTGGCGATGGGTAACGCGCACCCGGATGCACGGGCCGCCGCCGATGAGATCACTGCCACCAACGACGATGACGGGGTGGCCAAGGTTCTCGAACGCTGGTGGGGCTGAGATCTTTTAGGTGCGTCCGGCGCTAGGCGGCGGGCGCGAACTGCTCTACCGGGGGCGGTGGGGGAGGCGGAGCCGGTGCGGGTGGAGGCGGTGCTGCCGGTGCGGCAGGTGCTGAGAACTGTTCGGCCAGGGCACTTTGTGCCACCGGTGCCACGCCGAGGATCTCGCGGGTCTCTCCGTTGATCACGCTTGACACCCGGCCGCTGGCCCGGTCGTAGATCAGAGAGCCGTTCTGGAAGTTCTGCACGATGATGTTCGGTTCGCCCACTTCATCGGTCACCGGGAGCCCCAACGATCCTCGCTCAAAATCTGTTTCGGCCCAGGCGTGGTAGATCGCCCCCACAACGGGATGGGTGCCGGTGCCGGGAGAGAAGTACATCGCGCCATTGCGGAAGGTCGCGAAGCGGGCATCACCGGCAGCCTGCTGCTCAGTGGATGTCGGTGCACCAAGGGAACTGTCGGTGCTGCCCAACCGCATCCAGGTGTCGTAGATGGCGCCGCCACGCATCGCGTCGACCAGATCAGGTGGCTCGCCGTTGGCGGCGCCTGCGGCGATATCGCGCAGGCGGGGGATCAAGCGGTACGCGGCCTCACCCGGGCATTCGGTGTTGCCGACGTCGCGGTGCGTGAAAATCGTTGGCAGCGTGACGACTTTTCCTCCGGGCACGGTGGTGAATGGTCCGCCCTCCGACGCCAGGTCCACCTGGCCGCGGGGATCAACGCCGGCGAGCCGCAGTCGCCAGCCCAGCATGCGGCCGGCGGATTGCAGCATCGCGGGAGAGGGCTCCTCGCGAGTGAAGTCGCCGATCAGCGCCAGCCCCCAGCTGTGCTCGTTGAATCCTCCGGTGTGTGCGCCCTGCACGTTGTTGGTGATGCCGCCGAATCGGCCCTCGAAGATCTGTCCGTACTTGTCCACCAGCACGTTGTAGGCGATGTCGCACCATTTGAGGGTTTTGGTGTGATAGGCGTAGATGGCCCGGATGATGGCAGCGGAGTCGTAGGGCGAGTAGTTGTTGCTTCCGGCGGTGTGGTGGACCACTCCCGCGCGCACGTCCCTGTTGTAAACCGGTGGGCACCGGTCCGACTCATTGGCTCCCCATTGGGCACGGGTGATGATGCGCGGGCCCGCCTGGGGCAGCGCTATCGGCGCCGACCAGCGCTCTTCGAACCGCGCGCCATCGGGTGGTGCCAGCTTGGGGCTGATCAAGATGGCGTCGAGTCCGGTGGTCAGCGGCTGCTCGATGCTCGCCGGCCGGTACCCCAGGCCTGGGTCGCCGCCGCCGGTCTTCGGCGCCTTCACGTTCGCGCCGTAGCGGGGTTGCACGGCGATCTGAGCGGAATGGGTTGAGCCGACGAATACCGGCTCTGTCGCCGCGGGGATTGCCTTGTCCCGGGCCACGGGGTCGCCGGACTCGACGGGGTGGAGCTCGTACCACTGCCCCCAACCGCCATCGGTCTGTTGCGCCCGCACGGAAACGTTGACGGAGGCCAGGTCCTCGCCGCGGATGGCGACCAGGCTGAAGGATTCGGTCTGCTGGATGTCGTGCACGGTGGCCGGTGTGTTCAGACCGGGTAACCCGACCTCCGCGGTCAGGACCTCGTGAGTCGCCGAATTCTGCAGCGACTGAGAGGTGATGGCGGTCTCTTCGGCCTGCTCGGTTTTGAGGTGATCGACCACGCTGACGGTCATTACCGTTGCGGTCGCGGCAAGAGCCAGCGCAAGCTGCCGTCGCATGGGCATCTTGCTGACTCTTACTGGCACGTCGTCTCTCCTGGATCACACCGGACGTGCCGCATGGAGCGACACGACCACCAGGGATGTTACGTATGGGACAAATGTGACTAGTGATTCGACACGCGCCGAATGTCGATCTTGATATTTAGCCAGTTGGCCAGACGCAACGACACCGCAGAGCCTCTGTGCCCTGCGGTGCCGTTTCGCTACCTAGTTTGTGTGTGACCTATCCGGCCGGCGGAGCTGCCGCGGAGGCGGCTGCCGGGATGGCGCCCTTGATGAGGTCAACCGCCTGGGTGATGCCCAGCTGGTTCACGGCGCCCATCGCGTCGCTGATCAGGCTGCTGCCGCCGCCGAGTCCGCTGCCGCCCCCGAGCGCGCTGGGGGTGCCGAGGCCCGCCAGTGAGGGATCGGCGAGCGCCGGGTTGGTCAGGCCGGTGCCCAGTGCCGGGTTCGGCGTGATCGGGACCTCAGCTCCGGGGGAGGTGAGGCCCGCGGTCGATGCGGCCGGATCGGTGAGCGCCGGGTTCACGCCCGTCGGGCCGGTGCCGGTGAGACTCGGGGTGCTGGCCGGAGCTGCCGGGTTGGTCAGTCCGGGGTTGGTCAGTGCCGGGTCGGTGAGACTCGGGGTGGTGGTAGCGCCCGGGCTGGTGAGTCCGGGGTTGGTCAGTGCCGGGTTGGTCAGCGACGACGAGGGGCTGGTGAGCCCGCCCGGAGTGGTGAGCCCACCGGGCGAGGTCAGCGCGGGGTTGGCGCCGCCAAGGCTGCCGAGCCCTCCGCCACCCAGGCCGGGGATGTTGAGACCGGACAGCCCGGGGATCTGCACGCCGAACTGGGACGTCATCTGTTGAACAGCGCCCATGACCTCACCGGGGAGGTCGGACACGATCGCGGCCTGCACGAATTCCTGCTGTGAGGGTGCGGGCGCGGCGGCCTGGGTCATGTTGGTCGCGAGGGCAATGGCAAACGGACTTGCGACGGCCAGCGCGGCGACCGAGCTCAAGGCTGTCGAAAGCCGGCGGCGGCGACGATTAGGCACGGAAGTCTCCTCAATATCGGGTCGATCACTTATGGTGTTCTGCGGTTTTGCGTGTTCTGTCACGGGTTTTCCCGCGGGTGTCGGATCGGTGGATCGGCACCGGAACCGACGCTTTCGATGGTAACCAGAGTTACTGGTGTGACTAATGGGACGAAACCAAATCGTGAGCCAATTGCGACCGGATCCGTACCTGCGAACCCGGGTACAGCCGTTCTTCACGGGGCGGATGTCGCTGTCAGGGGCTCGCGGTACCGGTCCAGTACCCTGACTGCACGTGACCGGAGAAAACCAGCAGTTCGACCTGATCGTTGTCGGATCCGGGTTTTTCGGCCTCACCATCGCTGAGCGCGCCGCGACCCAACTGAACAAGCGAGTCCTCGTCGTCGAGCGCCGTCATCACATCGGCGGTAACGCGTACTCCGAGCCCGAACCTCAGACGGGTATAGAGGTGCATAAGTACGGTGCGCACCTGTTCCATACCTCTAATAAGAGGGTCTGGGACTACGTGCGGCAGTTCACCGAGTTCACCGGGTACCAGCATCGCGTCTTCGCGATGCACAACGGGCAGTCCTATCAGTTCCCGATGGGCCTGGGGCTGGTGTCGCAGTTCTTCGGCCGCTACTTCACCCCCGACGAGGCGCGGGCGCTGATTGCCGAGCAGGCCGCCGAAATCGCCACCGAAGATGCCACCAACCTCGAGGAAAAGGCGATATCACTCATCGGGCGCCCGCTGTACGAGGCGTTCGTGAAGGCGTACACCGCCAAGCAGTGGCAGACCGACCCCAAGGAGCTGCCCGCGGGCAACATCACCCGCCTGCCGGTGCGCTACACCTTCGACAACCGGTACTTCAACGACACCTACGAAGGTCTGCCGGTCGACGGGTACACCGCCTGGCTGCAGAACATGGCCGCCGACGACCGTATCGAGGTGCGCTTGGACACCGACTGGTTCCAGGTGCGCGACGATCTTCGCGCCGCGAACCCGTCGGCCCCGGTCGTGTACACCGGCCCGCTGGATCGCTACTTCGACTATGCCGACGGCCGATTGGGCTGGCGCACACTTGATTTCGAGGTTGAGGTGCTCGAGACCGGAGACTTCCAGGGCACCCCGGTGATGAACTACAACGACGCCGACGTGCCATTTACCCGGATCCACGAGTTCCGTCACTTCCATCCGGAACGGGCTTACCCGACGGATAAGACCGTCATCATGAGGGAATTCTCGCGGTTCGCCGAGGGGAATGACGAGCCGTACTACCCGATCAACACCGAATCCGATCGGGCCACTCTGACCGCCTACCGCGCCCGCGCCAAGCAGGAGACAGCTTCATCGAAGGTGCTGTTCGGCGGACGGCTGGGTACCTATCAATATCTCGATATGCACATGGCGATCGCCAGTGCGCTGAGCATGTACGACAACGTGCTTGCGCCGCATCTGGCCGACGGTGCTCCCTTGTCCGGAGGTGACGAATAATGAGTGACATCCCATTCGGTCCCATCGATTCGACGGAATCGCATGCGGTGAGCCTGCTGTCCCGAGTGATCCTGCCCCGGCCGGGCGAGCCACTCGACGTGCGCAAGCTCTACATCGTCGAGTCCGAGACCAACGACCGGCGTGCACACGCACCCACCCGCACCACGCTGGAGATCGGCGCGGAGTCCGAGGTCTCGTTCGCCACCTATTTCAACGCGTTCCCGGCAAGCTACTGGCGGCGCTGGTCGACGCTGGAGAACGTCGTGCTGCACATCGAGCTGTCCGGTGCCGGCCGCGTCGACGTGTACCGGACCAAGGCCACCGGTGCGCGAATCACGGTGGGCGGCACTCAGTTCAGCGGTGCCAATGCGGTGATCGAATTCGAGATCGGCCTGGATGCGTTCGAAGACGGTGGCTGGATCTGGTTCGACGTCACCACCGACACCGAGGTGGCGGTGCACAACGCGGGCTGGTACGCCCCGACCGCCGCACCCGGCCGGGCCAGCATCACCGTCGGCATCCCCACCTTCAACCGGCCGAACGACTGCGTGAACGCGCTGAAGGCCCTTACCTCGGATCCTTTGGTGGACAAGGTGATCACCGCCGTCATCGTTCCCGACCAGGGCGCCAAGAAGGTCAAGGACCACCCGGAATGGGCGGCTGCCTCCGGTCCGCTGGAGGGCAGGCTGCGTGTGCATGACCAGCCCAACCTCGGCGGTTCGGGCGGCTACAGCCGGGTTATGTACGAGGCGCTCAAGAACACCGACTGCGAGCAGATCCTCTACATGGACGACGATATCCGCATCGAACCGGATTCGATCCTGCGGGCGCTGGCGCTGAGCCGATTTGCCAAGTCCCCCATGCTCGTCGGTGGCCAGATGCTCAACTTGCAGGAGCCCTCCCACCTGCATGTGATGGGTGAGATGGTCAACCGTGACAACTTCATGTGGAGCAAAGCGCCGTTCGCCGAATACGACCACGACTTCGCCAAGTTTGCGCTCGACGACATAGAACAAGACCGCAGCAAGCTGCTGCACCGCCGCATCGACGTCGACTTCAACGGCTGGTGGATGTGCATGATCCCCCGCGCTGTCGCTGAGGAGCTGGGCCAACCGTTGCCGCTGTTCATCAAGTGGGACGACGTCGAGTACGGGCTTCGCGCCAACGAGCACGGCTACGGCACGGCATCGATGCCGGGCACCGCGATCTGGCATATGGCCTGGAGCGACAAGGACGACGCCATCGACTGGCAGGCCTACTTCCACCTGCGTAACCGGCTGGTGGTGGCGGCTCTGCATTGGGACAACCCGATCCGCGGTCTGCTTGCCAGCTCGCTGAAGGCCACCCTCAAGCACTTACTGTGCTTGGAGTACTCGACCGTGGCCATCCAGAACCAGGCCATCGACGACTTCCTGGCAGGGCCTGAGCACATCGCGTCGATCCTCGAGTCGGCACTGCCCGACGTGCGCAAGATGCGTCAGCAGTTCCCGGACGCCGTCGTACTCCCGACAGCCACCTCGCTGCCCTCGCCTTCCGGGCGCCGCAAGGTGCACAAGCCGCCGGTTTCCTTGCCCGCCATCGGATTACGGCTCTCCCGCGGCGTGATTCATCAGCTGAAGAAGGAAAACCCCGAGCATCACGTGCGCCCGGAGCTGAACGTGGCGACCCAGGATGCCCGTTGGTTCCTGCTGTGCCGTGTCGACGGTGTCACCGTCACCACCGCCGACGGGCGTGGTGTGGTGTATCGCCAGCGCGATCGGGCCAAGATGTTCGAGTTGCTGCGCGCGTCGGCGCGTCGCCACCTGCAGCTGATGCGTAATTTCAACAAGATGCGCAAGACCTACCGCAACGCGCTGCCGACGCTGACCAGTAAAGAGCAGTGGGAGAACATCCTGGGCATTGGTAAGGACAATTCGGCGGCCCAGTCCGTGAATCCCGGGGTGAGTGCATGACCGGTCTGCTGCCGGGCGAGGTGACCGCGCCCCAGGGGGAGACCGCGGTTCTTGTCGCCGTGCAGTCGGCCCTCGCTGGTCGGCCCGGGGTGCTGAGCACCGCCCGCGGTCTGTCCCATTTCGGTGAGCACAGCATCGGCTGGGTGGCTGCGGCGCTGATCGGCGCCGCCATCAACAGGCGAGACAAGGCCCGTAGGCGCAGCTGGTTGGCCGCGGGTGCGGGCGCCTTTGGCGCCCACGCCGCGTCGGTGATCATCAAACGTGTGGTGCGCCGGCGTCGTCCCAGCCATGAGGCGGTGCGGGTGAACGTCGGTACCCCGAGCCGGTTGAGCTTCCCCTCCTCGCACGCGACCTCGACCGCGGCCGCCGCGGTGCTGTTGGCGCCGCTGACCGGATTGCCGTTGCCCGCGCTGCTGATTCCGCCGATGGCGTTGTCGCGGTTAGTTCTTGGCGTGCACTACCCCACAGATGTGGCCGCCGGCGCTGCCTTGGGCGCGCTGATCGGCACGGCCGTTCGCCGGGCGGACTCGCGCCTGGCGCTCAAGGAGGAACAGGTATGAGCGAGGAGCCGGCACCCACCGCAGGCCCGCCCAAGAATCTCGTCTCGGGGATCATCAAGGCGGTACGTCCGCGTCAATGGGTGAAGAATGTCCTGGTTTTCGCGGCGCCTTTGGCGGCGCTCGGCGACATTTCGCCGCACGACTACCGGGGTATTTTCATCCGGGTCGCTATCGCCTTTGTTGCCTTCAGCATGGCGGCGTCGTCGATCTACCTGATCAACGACGCCCGCGATGTCGAGGCCGACCGGCAGCACCCCACCAAGCGGTTCCGGCCGATCGCCGCAGGGGTCTTGCCGATACCCGCCGCGTACGGGCTTGCGGTCGTGTTGGTTGCCGGGTCATTGGGCATCGCCTCTCGGGTCAGCCTCAATCTGGTCATCGTGATAGCGATCTATATCGCCATCCAGCTGGCCTACTGTTTTGGCCTCAAACACCAGCCGGTCATCGACATCTGCATCGTCTCATCGGCGTATCTCATTCGGGCGATCGCCGGTGGTGTGGCCGCTGGCGTGTATCTGTCGCAGTGGTTCCTGCTGATCATGGCCTTCGGGTCGCTCATGATGACCGCGGGTAAGCGCTATGCCGAATTGCAGATCGTCGAGAAGACCGGCGCCAAGATCCGTAAGTCGCTCGAGGGATACACATCCAGTTACCTGCGGTTCGTCTGGACGCTGTCGGCCACCGCGATCGTGGTCTGCTACGGACTGTGGGCCTTCGAACGTGACCACCGCGCCGGATCCTGGTTTGTGGCATCGATGATCCCGTTCACCATCGCCATCCTGCGCTACGCGGTCGATGTCGACGGGGGCGAGGCAGGCGAGCCCGAGGAGATCGCTCTGGGGGACAGGGTGTTGCAATTCCTGTTCGTCGCATGGATCGGATCGCTCGGTGCGGCCTTCTACTTCTCATAACCCCCAACCCGGCCCGGGCGCGAATGGCCTGACCCGCTTCACGGTGTGGGTCAGCGTTCTCACCGTGACTGTGTTGTTCGGCTGGGGGGCCTGGCAGCGGCGCTGGATCGCCGATGACGGTCTCATCGTGCTGCGTACCGTGCGAAATCTGCTGGCGGGCAACGGACCCGTCTTCAACAAGGGAGAACGGGTAGAGGCCAACACCTCCACGGTGTGGACCTACCTGACATATCTGGGTGGCTGGGCCGGCGGAGGTATTCGCCTGGAGTACGTGGCGTTGGCCTTGTCGCTGGTGCTCAGCCTGGTCGGCGTCGCGCTGGCGATTCTGGGCACCGCCCGGTTGTATGCGCCGCTGCTTGCCGGACGTGCCGCGGTCATGGTGCCCGCCGGAATGCTGGTGTACATCGCGATCCCGCCGGCCCGTGATTTCGCCACCTCCGGCTTGGAAAACGGTTTGGTGCTGGCATATTTGGGCGGACTGTGGCTCATGATGGTGATCTGGGCGCAGGCCGTGCGCGCGCCCGTGACCCTTGATCGGCGCGGCGGCCCACACCAGCCGGTGGATCCACGGATCGTGCATGCCGGCCGTAAAGATCAGAAAGACGTTCTCAGTAGACGATTCACGATAGGGCTGGCCTTCATGGCCGGGCTGAGCGTGCTGATCCGTCCGGAGCTGGCTCTCGTCGGGGGTGGCTTCCTGGTGATGATGCTGATCGCCGCCCGCGGGTTCACCAGCCGGGTGTACATCGTGGCGGCCGGCGGAGCGCTGCCCGTGCTGTACCAGATTTTCCGGATGGGCTACTACGGCCTATTGGTGCCGAGTACAGCCATCGCGAAGGACGCGTCGGGCTCCAAATGGGGGCAGGGCTTCGTCTACCTGCAAAACATGAACTCCCCGTATCTCATATGGGTGCCGGCGGTGCTGCTCATCGCCCTCGGTGTGGCCGCCTACCAGGCCCGTCGCGGTCAATGGTGGGTGCGCCAGGTGGCCGCCCCGGGTTACGGGTGGCTGGCGCGGCTTGTCCAAAACCCCACCGCCGTAGTTATTTTCATGCTCGCCAGCGGATTCATCCAGGGCCTGTACTGGATACGCCAGGGTGGGGATTTCATGCACGCGCGTGTGCTGTTGACCCCGGTGTTCTGCATGCTGCTGCCCATCGCGGTGGTTCCGCTGGCAGCGCCGGACAGCGCGGCCTTTACGCCCAAGCAGGCTCGTCTGCTCACCGGGGCCACCATCGGACTTTTCGCGGGTATCGCCGGATGGGCATTGTGGGTGGCCAACTCGCCGGGAATGGGGGGTGACGGCACCAAGGTCACCTACAGCGGCATCGTCGACGAACGGCGCTTCTACGCGCAGGCGACCGGCATCGCGCATCCGCTGACCGCCGCGGACTACCTGAACTACCCGCGCATGCGCGCGGTGTTGGTGGCGATCGACAACACCCCGGATGGGGCGCTCCTATTGCCCTCGGGGAACTACGACCAGTGGGATGTGGTGCCGGCCATCCCACCGCCGCCCCCGATCCCGCACGATTACCGTGGGCCGCACGCGGTTCTGTTCACCAACTTGGGCATGCTCGGCATGAACCTGGGCCTGGATGTGCGGATTGTGGACCAGATCGGGTTGGCCAATCCGCTGGCCGCGCACACCACGCGCATCACGGATGGACGCATCGGCCACGACAAGGATCTGTTCCCGGAGTGGATGATTGCCGACGGACCCTGGCTTAAGCGCTACCCGTATATCCCGCGGTATCTCAGCCAGGACTGGGTCGCCGAGGCCGTGGAGGCACTCAAGTGTCCGCGGACCGAAGCGATGTTGGGTTCGATACGCCGGCCCCTCTCACCTCGGCTTTTCGTGTCGAACTTGCTGCACGCCGCCGAGTTCACCACCTACCGGTTCGACCGTGTGCCGCGTCTTGAGCTGGCCCGATGCGGTCTGCCGATGCCGAAGCTGGATACCCCCCCGTACACTGGGCTTCCGGCGACCGGTCCCTAGAGGAGCGTTCCCGTCCGGGTCCTCGACGTGATCGTGCATGCGGGCTTCTGTGTCCGAATCGAGATCCCAATTAGGTAACGCCGCGGCCCCGTCGTCGCGATACGAAGACGACCGTGTCAGACACTTCAGACGCAATGTTGCGTTACAGAAGTGACAGTTGTGACTTTCCCCAATGAAACGGATGGACCCCAGATGAGCGTGCGCGTGAGAGCCCGCCGCGTGCTGACGGCCCTGTTAGCGGCGTTTGTGATGCCCGTGGCGATGGCTGCGGGCTTGGCGGTCAACCCCGCCACCGCGCATGCTTTTTCGCGCGAGGGACTTCCGGTCGAATACCTGGACGTCTACTCCAATTCAATGGGACGCAACATCCGCGTCGAGTTCATGGGTGGGGGACCTAAGGCGGTTTACCTGCTCGACGGACTTCGCGCCCAAGACGACTTCAATGGCTGGGATATCAACACCGCGGCCTTCGAGTGGTTCTACCAATCGGGGATTTCGGTGGTCATGCCCGTAGGCGGCCAGTCGAGTTTCTACACCGACTGGTATTCGCCGTCGGCGCTCAATAAGCAGCCGTACACGTACAAGTGGGAAACGTTCCTCACTCAGGAATTGCCCGCCTATCTGGCCACCAATAAGCAAATATCGGCCACGGGTAATGGCGTGGTGGGACTCTCGATGAGTGGTGGCGCGGCATTGATCCTGGCCGCCTTTCACCCCGCGCAATTCAGATTCGCGGGCTCGCTTTCGGGGTTCCTCAATCCGTCGACCATCTTCATGACCAACGCGATCCGGGTCGCGATGCTCGACGCCGGTAGTTACAGCGTCGACAACATGTGGGGCCCGCCGTGGGATCCGGCGTGGCGGCGCAACGACCCCACCGTGCAGGTCCAGGCGTTGGTCGCGGCCGGGACTCGCCTCTACATCTACTGCGCTCCTGGTGGTTCGACACCCATCGACGAAAACGCCGATGCCGGTGTCGCGCTGAGCGCGAGCAGCTTGGAGTCGCTGGCAGTCAGCGGTAACAAGAGGTTCCAACAGGCGTATGCCGCAGCCGGCGGCAGCAACGCCACATTTGTCTTCCCCTCGTCCGGGAATCACTCCTGGCCGTATTGGGGACAGCAACTGCAGGCCCTCAAGGGTGATCTGATTGCCACGATCAATGGCTAGGGTCTCGGGGCACCTTGAGAAGGTCCGCAGGCGCACATAGTGATGGTGCTGCAGGTCCTTCAGATGTGGTTGACTACCGCGCGAGTATGCGATGGGCGTCCATCAAATCCCTTGACCTGCGCGTGGGAAATCGATTGAAACAGATGGGAAAACGAAGTAAATGAAGCTCTTTTCGAAGATGCGTGGTGCTACCGCGCGTCGGCTGGCTGTAGTTGCCACGGCCGCGGCCGTGCTGCCGGGTCTTGTCGGCGTCACCGGTGGTTCGGCGATTGCGGGCGCATTCTCGCGTCCCGGGCTTCCGGTCGAGTACCTGCAGGTGCCGTCGGCGTCGATGGGCCGCGAGATCAAGGTTCAGTTCCAGCCCGGTGGCACCAAGGCTGTCTACCTGCTGGACGGTCTGCGTGCGCGCGACGACTTCAGCGGCTGGGACATTGAGACCACCGCGTTCGAGGACTACTACCAGTCCGGTATCTCCATGGTCATGCCCGTCGGCGGACAGTCCAGCTTCTACACGGACTGGTACAACCCGGCCAAGGGCAAGGATGGTGTCTGGACCTACAAGTGGGAGACCTTCACCACTCAGGAGCTCCCGGCGTACCTGGCTGCGAACAAGGGCATCTCGCAGACCGGTAACGCTGTGGTCGGTCTCTCGATGGGTGCCTCGGCCGCGCTGACCCTGTCGATCTACCACCCGCAGCTGTTCGTCTACGCGGGTGCGCTGTCGGGCTTCCTGAACCCGTCGGACATGAAGTTCCAGATCGGTATGGCCATGGGCGACGCCGGTGGCTTCAGCGCATCGGACATGTGGGGCCCGGACAGCGATCCGGCCTGGCAGCGCAACGACCCGTTCCTGAACATCCAGAAGATCATCGACAACGGCACGCGCCTGTGGATCTACTGCGGCACCGGTGACTCCACCGACCTGGACGCCACCCGCAACGGTTTCGAGAACTTCACCGGTGGCTTCCTTGAGGGTATGGCCATCGGTTCGAACAAGAAGTTCGTCGAGGCCTACACCGCGGCCGGCGGCAAGAACGCCCACGTGGAGTTTCCTCCGGGCGGTATCCACAACTGGACCTACTGGGGCCAGCAGTTGCGGGCCATGAAGTCTGACATGGTCGCCTACCTGCAGAGCCACTAGGCGTAAGCAGTCAAAAGAGCGGTGGCCACCCTGTCTTTGGCAGGTGGCCACCGCTCTTTCGTCTTTTCGCCGGATTGTGTCTCAAGACCACATCGGTCCGGTTGCGGAGCACCAACAACCGTGACGGGATGTGTTGACAGCCGCCCTGATGTGGTTGACTACCTCGGGGACCCCACAGGATGTCTGTCGGCCTGACATGTAACGCCGACTGAAGCAGACGGGATACTGAGGTAATGAAGCTCTTTACACATATGCGTGGCGCGACTGCGCGTCGACTTGCGGCCGTGGCCGCCACTGCGGCTGTTCTACCAGGACTTATCGGCGTCGCCGGTGGTTCAGCGGTAGCGAATGCCTTCTCGCGTCCGGGTCTCCCTGTTGTAGACCTGCAGGTGCCGTCGGCATCCATGGGCCGCGACATCAAGATCCAATTCCAGGGAGGCGGCGCCAAGGCCCTCTACCTGCTGGATGGTCTGCGCGCACGCGACGACTTCAACGGCTGGGACATTGAGACCACTGCGTTCGAGGACTACTACCAGTCCGGTATCTCGCTGGTCATGCCCGTCGGTGGACAGTCCAGCTGGTACACCGACTGGTACCAGCCCGCCAAGGGCAAGGACGGCGTCTTCACCTACAAGTGGGAGACCTTCCTGACCCAGGAGCTGCCCGCGTACCTGGCTGCCAACAACGGTGTGTCCCGGACCGGTAACGCTGTCGTCGGCCTCTCGATGGGTGGCGCGTCCGCCCTCACGCTGGCCAACTACCACCCGCAGCAGTTCATCTACGCCGGTGCGCTCTCGGGCTTCCTGAACCCCTCGGACATGAAGGGTCAGGTCGGTATGGCCATGGGCGACGCCGGCGGCTTCAGCGCCCAGGACATGTGGGGCCCGGACAGCGACCCGGCGTGGGTCCGCAACGACCCGTTCCTCAACATCGACAAGACGGTGGCCAACGGCACCCGGCTGTGGATCTACTGCGGTAGCGGTGACGCGACCGACCTGGACGCCACTCGCAACGGTTTCGAGAACTTCACCGGTGGCTTCCTCGAGGGCATGGCCATCGGCATCAACAAGAAGTACGTCGATGCCTACACCGCCGCCGGCGGCAAGAACGCCCACGTGGAGTTCCCTCCGGGTGGTCTGCACAACTGGACCTACTGGGGCAACCAGCTCCGTGCCATGAAGTCCGACATGGTGAGCTACCTCGGTAGCCACTAGTCATCACTGACAATCGCAAAAGCGGCGGCCACTTCGGTGGTCGCCGCTTTTGTCGTTTCGGGATCGCCGACGGCCACAATCGAGTAACGAATTCTGTGCTGTGACGATCATTTGCGCAGGTGCGGGTGGCATCGGTTCGGTAGCCTCGCTCGGGGCTCCCGGTACCGTGGAGCAAGCTGCGAGACCGCACGTCACGAACGGCCAGGAGACACATGCCCAAGACCTCGAGTAGTAAACGGCACCGGATTCTCGGTTTGGCCGCGGCGCTGGCCGTTGCCGTCGTCGTCATCCTGGTGATCGCGATCATCGTGGTCATCGTCCGCAGGCCCGACGACGTCACGCCCCCCGCGGGGCAGGTGACGACGACGACACCCCCGCTGACGCGTCCCGGCCAGAAGCCGCGGCCGGCCTTCCAGAGCGCCGACTGCCCCGACGTGCAGGCGCTCATCATCCCGGGTACCTGGGAGTCGTCACGCACCGACGACCCACTCAATCCGACCGAGTTCCCGCGGTCACTGCTGCTGAACGTGTCCCGGCCGATCACCGAGAAGTTCGATAAAGCCCGGCTGGAGACGTGGACGGTGCCGTACACCGCCCAGTTCCACAACCCGTTCGCTAATGACAATCAGATGTCGTACAACGACAGCCGCAAGGAAGGCACCGACCGGGCGGTCAAGCAGCTCTCCGAGATGTACGACCGGTGCCCGCTCACCAGCTACGTTCTGGTTGGTTTCTCGCAGGGTGCGGTGATCGCCGGTGACATCGCCAACCAGATCGGAAACGGCGAGGGACCCGTCGATCAGGACCTGGTGCTCGGCGTGACATTGATCGCAGACGGCCGCCGCCAGGACGGGGTCGGGCTGTCGCCAGGGCCCAACCCGCCCGGACAGGGCGCCGAAGTCACCCTGGGCGATCTGGGGGTGTTGGATTCCTTCGGTCTGAAGATGTCGGGGCCGCGTCCCGGCGGATTTGGTGAGCTCAACGATCGCACCAACCAGATCTGTGGAACCGGGGATCTCATCTGCGCGGCGCCGCCGGACGCCTTCAATATCTCCAACCTGGGTAAGACGCTGGACATTCTGTCCGGGGGCGCAGGTGCCCCGGTACACGCGCTGTACGCCACGCCGGAGTTTTGGCAGATCGACGGCCAGCCGGCGACGGTATGGACCACCAACTGGGCCGAGGGGCTCATCGAGAAGGCGCCCCACCCCAAGCACGGCTGACAAGTGTCGATGTCATCTTCGCAACAGGGCGCCGAGATATTTGGCGGGCACGGTACGCTCGCCTAAGATTAAGAGAAAAATAAGACTGCAAGTCGTTCGTGAGGTTGAGTGATTTTGGCTGGCTGACGCTGACCGATAATCTCGTCGCGAATGGCCGCCTGAGCTGCCGTAGTACGCGATCGCCTCTCGGTAGGATCATCGAGGATTTGACGTTCGCGATGACGCGTGCTCGCGAATGCCTCAGGCCCGCGAAACGCGCATCATGCGCCGTCATAGGAGAGAAGCACACATGGCGTTCGACAACCCGTTCCTCGACTCGGCGGGCCACATCAAGTTCCCCGAGGACGGGAGCATCGTTGGCCACGTTGAGGGTTGGGCGGAGTCGCAGGGCGACAGCCTGGCCTACCGGTTCCTCGACTTCTCGACAGAGCGCGACGGTGCCTATATCGACATCACCTGGTCGCAGTTCGGCGCGCGCAACCGCGCCGTGGCGGCCCGCCTGCAGCAGGTGACCAAGCCGGGTGACCGTGTCGCCATCCTGGCCCCGCAGAGCCTCGACTACCTCGTCGCTCATTTCGGCGCGCTCTATGCCGGCGCGATCTCTGTGCCGTTGTTCGATCCCAGCGAGGCCGGCCATGCGGGCCGTCTGCACGCTGTCCTCGACGACTGCCAGCCGTCCGCGGTGCTCACCACGACCGATTGCGCCGAGGGCGTGCGCAAGTTCTTCCGGAATCGCCCGCCCAAGGAGCGTCCTCGCGTCATTGCCGTCGATGCGATTCCCGAAGACGTGGGTTCGACCTGGGTTGAACCGGTGGCCACCAAGGACACCATCGCCTACCTGCAGTACACCTCCGGCTCGACCCGCGCGCCCGCCGGTGTGCAGATCACGCACCTCGGCCTTGCGACCAACCTGCTGCAGCTGATCGACGCGTTGTCGGCCAAACAGGGACAACAAAGCCATGAAGATCTGCGCGGAACCACCTGGCTGCCGTTCTTCCATGACATGGGCCTGATCACGGTGATGGTGCCGTCGATGATCGGCCGGTACATGACGGTGATGAGCCCGGCGGCGTTCATCCGCCGCCCCCTGCGTTGGCTGCGCGAAATGGCCGTCAAGGGCGACGATCACGGTGGAACTTTCTCGGCGCTGCCCAACTTCGCCTTCGAGCATTGCGCATTGCGCGGTGTGCCTAAGGAGGGCGAGCCGCCGCTGGACCTGTCGAACGTGTACTCGATCATCAACGGTTCCGAGCCGGTGTCCACGGCCTCGATCAAGAAGTTCTGCGATGCCTTCGAGCCGTACGGCTTTGATCCCAGGGCGATTCACCCGTCGTACGGCATGGCCGAGGCCACTCTGTTCGTGACCTCGACCATTTGGAACACGGAGCGGGCGCGCGTGCTGCACGTGGACCGCACCGAACTCAACGCCGGGCGCATCGTGCAGGTGGAGCCGGGTGCCGACAACTCGGTGACTCAGGTGTCCAGCGGCCGGATGGCCCGGGATGAATGGGGCGTGATCGTCGACGGCGAGACCGCGTCGGAACTCCCCGACGGGCAGATCGGCGAGATCTGGTTGCACGGCAACAACATTGGGTCCGGCTACTGGGGCCGTCCGGAGGAGACCCGCGAAGCGTTCCACAACACGCTCAAGTCACGGATCTCCGAATCGCACGCCGAGGGCGTGCCCGATGACGCCAACTGGCTCAACACCGGCGACCTCGGAGTATGGGTCGACGGCGAGCTGTACATCACCGGCCGCGTCAAGGACCTCATCATCGTGGACGGACGTAACCACTACCCGCAGGATGTGGAGTTCACCGCGCAGGAGGCCAACAAGGCGCTGCGCCCGGGATACGTGGCCGCGTTCTCGGTACCGGCCAACCAGCTGCCGCAGGTGGTCTTCGACAATCCGCATGCCGGTCTGAAGTACGACCCGGAGGATTCCTCGGAGCAGCTGGTGATCGTGGGCGAGCGCAGCGTGGGCGGACACAAGTCGGACAACCAGGCGGTCGGCGACGATGTGCGCGCCGCCATCGCGGTGCGTCACGGCGTGACAGTGCGGGACGTGCTGCTGGTGCCCGCAGGCTCGATCGCCCGGACCTCCAGCGGCAAGATCGCCCGCCGCGCCGCCCGGACCAGCTATCTGGACGGCAGCCTGCGCGGCGGATACCAGCAGACCGCATTCCCCGACGACCGGCAGTAACCGTTCACACACGGTCGTCCGTACGCAACACCCCGGAGAGGGCTCGAACATGACTGATACGCAACAGGATTCGACACCAGAGACCGAACCCGAGGCTCCGGAGGCGACAGATGGCGGTGCCGGTTCGGACGCGCCTCCCGCGGGCGGGGCACCGCAGGGCGAGCTGACCATCCCGGAGATGCGCGCATGGCTGCGCGACTGGATCGCCAAGGCCACCGGGGTGAGCCCCGACCGTGTCGACGAGTCGGCGCCCATGGTGGAGATGGGCCTGTCCTCGCGCGACGCGGTGGCGATGGCTGCCGATATCGAGGACCTCACCGGGGTCACGCTGACGGCCACCGTCGCCTTCCAGCACCCCACCATCGAGTCACTGGCCACCCGGATCATCGAGGGTGAACCGGAGCTGCCGGACGCCGGTGAAGAGGACTGGTCACGCGATCCCAACGTTGCCGCAGGCGAATTCGACATAGCGGTGATCGGTCTGTCGACGCGCCTGCCCGGCGATGTGAACTCACCGGCGCAGCTGTGGGAGGCGCTGCTGGAAGGCCGCGACGCCATCACCGACCTGCCCGAGGGGCGTTGGGAAGAGTTCACCGTCGAGCCGCGCATCGCCGAACGCGTTGCGCAGGCCAGCACCCGTGGCGGATACCTCAAGGACATCAAGGGATTCGACGCCGAGTTCTTCACGCTGTCCAAGATGGAAGCCGACAACATGGATCCGCAGCAGCGGATCGCTCTCGAATTGACCTGGGAGGCACTGGAAAACGCCCGTATCCCGGCGTCTGCGCTCAAGGGTCAGAGTGTCGGTGTGTACATCGGCAGCTCCAACAACGACTACAGCTACCTGTCGGTGGCCGACCCCACCGTCACGCACCCGTACGCCATCACCGGCAACGCGAGTTCGATTATCGCGAACCGGGTTTCGTATTTCTATGACTTCCGCGGGCCAAGCGTCGCCGTCGACACCGCATGTTCTTCGTCGCTGGTCGCGGTGCACCAGGGGGTCAAGGCCCTGCGGTGCGGCGAGGCCGACGTGGTGGTGGCCGGTGGTGTCAACGCGCTCATCACCCCAGTGGTAACGGTCGGATTCGATGAGGTCGGCGGCGTGCTCGCGCCGGATGGCCGCATCAAGTCGTTCTCGCAGGATGCCAACGGCTACAGCCGTTCCGAGGGTGGCGGCATGCTGATACTCAAGCGGCTCTCTGATGCGCGGCGCGACGGTGACCCGATCATGGCGATCATCGCCGGGTCCGCGGTCAATCACGATGGCCGGTCCAACGGTCTGCTCGCGCCCAACCCGGATGCTCAGGCAGAGGTACTGCGCAAGGCCTACAAGGACGCCGGTATCGATCCGCGCACCGTCGACGTCATCGAAGCGCATGGCACCGGCACCATCCTCGGCGATCCGATCGAGGCAGACGGCCTGGGCCGGGTGGTGGGCCGTGGCCGCGACGCCGACAAGCCCGCGCTACTGGGCTCGGCGAAGTCGAACTTCGGGCACCTGGAGTCCGCGGCCGGCGCCGCGAGCTTGTCGAAGATCGTGTTGGCCTTGCAGAACAACAAGGTTCCGCCGTCGATCAATTACACCGGCCCCAACCCGTACATCGACTTCGACGCCATCCGCCTCAAGGTCGTCGATCAGGTTTCCGACTGGCCGCGCTACAGCGGCCACGCCATCGCGGGTGTCTCCGGTTTCGGATTCGGCGGCGCCAACGCCCACATCGTGGTGCGTGAGGTGCTGCCCATCGACCTGGTCGAACCGGCGGACCCGTCCGAATCCGATGAGGACGCCGACGTCAATGGCAAACACGCTGCGGCAGAGGAAGATACCGACGGCAGCGGTGACGACTCCGTTGCTACCCGCTTTGACGAGTACGGCGAGTTCCTGGGCGGGTACTCCGACGAGCCGGCAGAACTGCCCGGACTGACCGATGAGGCCAAGCGTCTCCGGGATGAGGCACTGGCCGCGCTGTCGAATGAAGAGCCGGTGACTCCCGTTGTGCCGCTGTTCATCTCAGGCTTCCTTTCCTCGCGCAAGAAGGCCGCTGCGGCGGCCCTGGCCGACTGGATGGAAACCGAAGAGGGGCAGTCGTACTCGCTGGAGTCCATCGGCCGTTCGCTCTCACGTCGCAACCACGGCCGCTCGCGCGCGGTGGTGCTGGCACACGACCACGAAGAGGCCGTCAAGGGACTGCGCGCCGTCGCCGAGGGCAAGCAGAAGCCCTATGTGTACTCCGCCGACGGACCCGTCAGCAGTGGCCCGGTGTGGGTGATGGCGGGATTCGGTGCGCAGCACCGGAAGATGGGCAAGAGCCTGTACCTGCGTGATCCGCTCTTCGCCGAGTGGATCAACAAGGTCGACTCCTACGTGCAGGACGAGCGGGGCTACTCCGTCGTCGAGCTGATCCTCGACGATTCGCATGAGTACGGCATCGAAACCAGCAACATCGCCATCTATGCCATCCAGATCGGGTTGGGCGAGGTGCTCAAGGCGCACGGCGCCAAGCCCACCGCAGTGATCGGGCAGTCGCTGGGCGAGCCCGCCTCGGCCTACTTCGCGGGTGGCTTGTCACTGGCTGACGCCACCCGGGTCATCTGCTCGCGTGCTCACCTGATGGGTGAGGGCGAGGCAATGCTGTTCGGCGAGTACATCCGGCTGATGGCTTTGGTCGAGTACTCGGCCGATGAGCTGAAGACGGTGTTCTCCGATTTCCCGGACCTCGAGGTGTGCGTGTACGCAGCCCCGTCGCAGACCGTCATCGGCGGTCCGCCCGCGCAGATCGACGCGATCGTGGCGCGCTGCGAGGCCGAGGGCAAGTTCGCCCGCAAGCTGCAGACCAAGGGCGCCGGCCATACCTCCCAGATGGACCCGCTGCTCGGCGAGTTCGCCGCAGAGTTACAGGGCATCGAGCCGACAACTCCGACCGTCGGGATCTTCTCGACGGTGCACGAGGGCAACTATTTCCGCCCCGGCGGTGAGCCGCTGCACGATGTCGATTACTGGAAAAAGGGAATGCGGCATTCGGTCTACTTCACCCACGGCACCCGCAATGCCGTCGAAGCCGGCCACACCACTTTCCTGGAGCTGGCGCCGAATCCTGTGGCGCTCATGCAGGTTGGTCTCACCACCATGGCGTCCGGTCTGCCCGACGCGCAGCTGATCGCGACCCTCGCCCGCAAGGAGGACGAGGTCGAGTCCCTGGTCAAGACCATGGCGCAGCTGTACGTGCACGGCCACGCCCTGGATCCGCGGACACTGTTCGACAAGGCCGCCAAGTCGTCGGACTACGCGCCGATTCCCGCCACAGAATTCAAGCGCAAGCCGCACTGGCTGCCCGCTCACTTCAGCGCCGACGGGTCGACCCGCATCCCGGGCACGCACGTCTCGCTGCCCGATGGCAAGCATGTCTGGGAGTGGAGCCCGCGAGAGACCGCCGGGGTCGATTTCGCCGAGCTGGTGAAAACGGCGGCGACATCGGTTATTTCGGGTGCACAGCTCACTGCCTTTGAACAGCGGGCCATCCCGGGCGAGGGATCCACGCTGGTGACCACGCTGTCGCGGCACCCGGGTGGTGCCACCGTGCAGGTACACGCCCGCATCGGTGAGTCGTTCACGCTCGTCTACGACGCAGTGGTCTCCCGTGCCGGTCAGGGCGGTGCCTTGCCGTTCGCGACCGCCGCGGGTGTGGCCACCAACGGTTCGGCGACGGTGACGGCTGCCCCGGCACAAGCGGTCGCGGTCGTGGAAGACGAAGTGCCCGAAGAGATTCACGACAACCTGCTCTCCGGGGCGGGCGCGGGCGCCGACTTCAAGAAGTGGAGCAAGGAGTCCGGCGAACCGGTTATCGAGCGCCTGGCCGCGATCGTGTCGCTGGCCATGGGCTACGAGCCCGAGGACGTGCCGCGTGAGGTGCCGTTGATCGAGCTGGGTCTGGATTCGTTGATGGCAGTGCGTATCAAGAACCGCGTCGAATTCGACTTCGACCTGCCGCCCATTCAGCTGCAGGCCGTGCGCGATGCCAACCTGCTCGATGTCGAGCGGCTGGTCATCTACGCGTTGGAGAACCCGGACGCCGTGCACGAGCTGCACGACTACCAGCAGACCGATGAGTTCAAGGAGGCCGCGCCGACAGGCGGCATGCTGTCAAAGGCTGATCTGGAGAAGGTGCTGGATGCGGTGCCGCAGCCGGCGGAGCCAGAATCCTCCAACGAAACGGTCGACAGCGCTCCCGCCGCGGAGTCGGCCCTTTCGGCGGAGACGTCGGAATTGGCCAAGGCCGCTGCCGCGATGAACCAGGAGGCGATCGCCGAGGCACTCAACGCTGATGTGCCGCCGCGTGATGCGGCCGAACGCGTGGCCTTCGCCACGTGGGCCATCGTTACCGGTGAGTCGCCGGGCAGCATCTTCAATGCGCTGCCCAAGATCGATGACGCAACGGCAGAGAAACTCGCTGAACGCCTTTCGCAGCGTGCGGACGGCGAGATCGGCGCCGAGGAAGTCAAGCTCGCGCCGACCATCGAGGCACTCGGCGAGGTTGTCCGCAGCCGCCTGGAGGCCGGCAAGATCGACGGTTTCGTGCGGACGCTTGCACCCCGGCAGGAGGGTTCCGCCACGGTTCCCGTCTTCGTGTTCCATCCTGCGGGTGGTTCGACAGTGGTCTACGAGCCACTGTTGAAGCGGCTGCCGGAGGGCACGCCGATGTTCGGCTTCGAACGTGTCGAAGGCACCATCGAGGAGCGGGCCGCCCAGTACGTGCCGAAGCTGCTGGAGTTGCACAAGGGCCCGTTCATCCTCGCCGGGTGGTCACTGGGTGCGGTACTGGCGTACGCCTGCGCGGTGGGTCTTAAGGAGGCCGGCGCCGAGGTCGCCTGGGTCGGCAATATCGATGGGGTGCGCCCCGGGACGCCGATCCTGACGACCACGGAGGAGACGCGCAAACGCTGGGATCGCTACGCGAAGTTCGCGGAGAAGACCTTCAACGTGCAGATCCCGGAGATCCCCTACGAGCAACTCGAGGAGCTTGACGACGAGGGGCAGGTGCGGTTCGTGCTGGAGGCCGTCAAGGCCGCCGGCGTGGAGATTCCGGGCGGCATCATCGAGCACCAGCGCACGTCCTACCTGGATCAACGGGCCATCGACACCTCGACGCCGGTGTCCTTCGACGGGCATATGACGCTGTACATGGCCGACCGGTATCACGATGACGCCATCACCTTCGAGCCCGCGTACGCGACTCGCCAGCCCGATGGTGGCTGGGGCGAGTTCGTCTCCGATCTCGAGGTGGTCCCGGTTGGCGGGGAGCACATCCAGATCATCGACGAACCGTTCATCGCTAAGGTCGGTGCTCATATGAGTCAGGCATTGCGTTCCATCAATGCGAAGAACCAGGAAGGCTAGACGTGTCACCACATACAACTGCGGAGAAGGTCGCCGACCTGCGTGAGCGGATTGCCCGCACACAAGAGCCGGGTGACGCCAAGGCCATCGCCAAGCGTGATGCCAAGGGCATCCCGAGTGCGCGTGCCCGCATCCACGCACTGCTCGACAAGGGCAGCTTCCTGGAGCTCGGCGCATTTGGGCGTACCCCAGGTGATCCGAATGCCCCGTACACCGACGGTGTGGTGACCGGATTGGGCCGCATCGACGACCGTCCGGTGGCAGTCTTCTCGCACGATCAGACGGTGTATCAGGGAAGCGTGGGCGAGATGTTCGGCCGCAAGGTCGCCAAGCTCATGGAGTGGGCGGCGACCAACGGCTGCCCGGTGATCGGTATCAACGACTCGGCGGGCGCCCGCATTCAAGACACCGCCACCTCGTTGGCCTGGTACGCCGAGCTGGGCCGTCGTCACGAGATGCTGCGCGGCATGGTTCCGGAGATCTCGTTGATCTTCGGCAAGTGTGCCGGCGGCGCGGTGTATTCGCCGATCCAGACCGACCTCGTGGTCGCGGTGCGCGATCAGGGCTACATGTTCATCACGGGCCCCGACGTCATCAAGGACGTCACCGGCGAGGACGTCACATTCGACGAACTCGGCGGCGCGGACGTGCAGGCTCAGCGTGGCAACATCCACAAGGTGGTCGAGGACGAAGCGGCCGCGTACCAGTACGTGCGCGACTACCTCAGTTTCTTGCCTTCCAACACGTTCGACTATCCGCCGATCGTGAATCCGGGCCTGGAGCCCGAGATCACCGAGGACGATCTGTACCTCGACACGATCATCCCGGATGCCGATAACCAGGGCTACGACATGCACGAGGTCCTGCTGCGGATCTTCGACGACGGCGACGTCTTCGAAATCGCCGACCAGCGCAGCCCGTCCATGATCACCGCGTTCGCCCGTGTCGATGGAAGCCCGGTCGGCGTCATCGCCAACCAGCCGATGCACATGTCCGGAGCGGTGGGCAACGAGGCCTCCGACAAGGCGGCCGGTTTTATCCGCTTCTGTGACTCGTTCAATCTTCCTTTGGTGTTCGTTGTCGACACCCCGGGCGCCATGCCGGGTGTGGAAGAGGAGACGAACGGCGTCATCAAGCGCGGCGGCAGGTTCTTCAATGCCGTGGTGGAGGCCGATGTGCCCAAGGTAACCATCATTACCCGCAAGGCCTATGGCGGCGGGTACGCGGTCATGGGCTCCAAGCAACTCTCAGCCGACTTGAACTTCGCCTGGCCCACAGCGCGTATCGCGGTGATCGGCGCCGAGGGTGCCGCGCAGCTGCTGGTGAAGCGATTCCCCGATCCGACGGCTCCAGAGGTGCGGAAGATCCGACAGGACTTCATCGACGGGTACAACAAAAACCTGGCCACGCCGTGGATCGCTGCCGAGCGTGGCTACATCGACGGCGTGATCGAGCCGCATCAGACGCGGCTGCTATTGCGTCAGTCGCTGAAGCTGTTGCGGGACAAGCAGAATCTCGGCAAGGTGCAGCGCAAGCACGGCCTCACCCCGATCTAACGATCCGCCATCAGAAGGCCCCCGCACGCGACGCGTGGCGGGGGCCTTCTGCTTGTCGGAGTTTTAGTCGCGCAGCACCAGGGCGCGGCTGCCCGCGTGCGCCCACACCATGGCGGCGGCGATCGATATCAGCATCGTCATCCAGGAAAACCAGGTGACGTCGATACGCGGACCGGAGATGAAGCTGTCTTGCACGGCCGGCCAGTACGTCGGCATGAGGTGGACATAACCGAGCCCGAGGACGCTGGCGGTGCCCACCACCACGGTGGCCTCCGGGGCGTGCTTGCGGTGGCGCAGGATCATCGTTACCGCAATCGCGATCAGCACTGCGTGCGTGGCCGAGAGGTACGTGAGCGTGGGCGGTGCCGCCGCGATACCGCGGCGCAGGTGGTCGATGAGGTCCAGTGCCCAGCCGATGATGAAAGCAACGGTGGCGACCCGCAAAAATCTGTCGGCGCGAGTGGTGAGCTCTGTCATCGCGACCTCCGTTGGTCTACTACAAACGATAGTAGATACCTAACCCTTGCCGGGCAACATGCTTTCGCCCGAGCGGTACGGCTCTCCATGGGGGTCGAGGCAGTGTGTGGAGGCCTCGGTGTCCTCGTGGTCGACCTGCAACGTGGTGTGGTCGATGTCGTACTGCGTATGGAGTAACCCTTCGATGTCGCGCCGTATTCCATGGCAGTCCGCATCGGGGGCCACCAGGATGTGGGCGGACAGTGCGGGCTGGCCGGAGGTGATCTGCCAGATGTGCAGATCGTGCACTTCGGCGACGGATGGCAACGCTGCGAGTTGGGTGCCGATGGCCTCGGGATCCATGTTCGCCGGTGCGGCTTCAAGGAAGATGCGGCCCGATTCACGCACCAGGCCCCAACCGGCCTTGAGCATGAGCGCGGCGACGACGAGGGCGGCAATGGCATCGGCCCGGGTGAACCCGGTGAGCCACACCACGGCACCGGCGACGGCGGTGGCGATGAAGGCGTACAGGTCGTTGAGGATGTGCTGGAAGGCCCCCTCGACATTGAGGCTGGACCGGTTGGCCTTGCTGATGCACCAGGTGGCTGCCACATTGACGGCGATACCCGCGAGCGCCGTGATGAACACAAGCAGCCCCGACACCTCGGGGGGAGTGATAAGGCGGCGGATGCCTTCGTAGATGAAGAAGGCGGCAAGCAGGAACAGGGTGACGCCGTTGGCCTGTGCCGACAGGATTTCGGCGCGTTTGAGTCCGTAGGTATAGCTGCCGCGAGCCGGGCGGGAGGCGAGGCGAATAGCAATGAGCGCCAACACGATCGATGCCGCGTCGGTCAGCATGTGCCCGGCATCGGAGATCAGCGCCAGCGACTGGGCGATCACACCGATGACGACCTCGATGGCCATGAATCCGCCGATCAGGATCAGGGCTATGGTCAGCCATTTCCGATCGGCGTCGGCACTCACGCCGTGGCTATGCGAGTGCCCGGCTCCGTGCTCGTGTGCGTCGGTGGACATGGCCACTTCCTTTCTTAGATTCATGCAAACATATGCATGCTAGCATGTGTCATGACAAACGTTCAGCCCTTGACCTGTCCCAAGTGTGAGTCGCAGATGCTCTCGACGAAATGGTTTGGTGTCCGCACATTCCAATGCACGGGCTGCGCCGCCGTGCTGGTGGAGCAGGAGAGTCTGCAGCAGTTCGTGGACGGCGCCGCACGCTTCGGCCCGTCGGCGCATATCGACCAGGCGCCCCCCGTGCAGCCGTATCCACCCGCCCCGCAACCGTATCCGCCCGCGCCACCGCAGCAGGACTACCGCGGCGTCATGGGTGGACTATTCGGTGGAGGAGGCCACGGCTATCGGCGACGGGGCCACCACTAGTCCCCTACGTGAGGTGGGTTAGGGCTTGATCCGGATCTTGTTCGGCTTCCACAGCCCGCTGTGTACCTCGGACCCGTACTCGATCTGGGCGGGTTGGGCGTCGACGAGGGTCTCGAACTTACGCAGCGAGCCCCAATCTCTGCCCCAGTCCTTGGACAGGTAGGTGGGCATCACATGCGCGCGCAGGAGCAGATCGCTGATCCCCAGCAGGCCGCCGTTCTCGCCGTCCTCCCAGGTATCGGTGTCCTTGCGCTTCTGGTCGTAGTCCGGGGTGATGCGGAACTCGGGGATCTCGGTGATCCCGTACTGGTGCAGCATCGGCTGCTGGCAGGGGAAGACGAGCCCCACGGTCCAGTCCATGAGCACCGGCCGCTCACTACCCACGTACTCCTGCAACGACTTCAGCTCGGGCACCCGCGGCGGGGCGAAGGCTAGCCAGTCGCCCGGACTCAGCGAGAGGTCAACGGCCACGATGCGTACGGCGGTGGCGGTATCCGGGATATCCGAACGCGCGAAGCGCAGATTGCGCCATGACGGCGCGGGGCCAAGGTCATAGGGCGTCAGCCGTCCGGCGGGTGCGAAGGTGCCGTCCGGTCCGGCCGTGCCGTACTCCAGTTCCAATGTCTGCCCGGCGACGGCGCCCTTGACGTTCTTGGCCGCAATCGTTCCGGCAGCTGTCACCACCACCAGCGGGTGGGCGGCGTCACGGGCCGGTAGCTCATACCAGTCGGAGGTCGCCTTTGCCTGCTGTTGCGGGCCGACCCGGTAGGTGCCCACGATCGGCACTCGCGCTGGGTCCAGCCCGTAGGGCAGGCGCACGGTGGAGCCATTGATTCCCGGAGTCTTGTTGCGGTCCTTGGAGTCCCAGTCGTAATCGGTGCCCGGGCGCGAGTCGTTCATCCGGATCGACTCGGCGACGATCTTGTCCGGTACTCCGTCGGGTGTGAATCCGGACGGACTCGCGCCGCCGAGCGGGCCCAGGGGGCCAGACGGTGCGCCAATGGCCTGCAGCAGACCGGCATTCGCGTCGGATTCGACCAGAACGTCGTCGGCCAGCCCGCATCCGCCGGCCAGTTCACGGATGTTGGCCCAGCCGTTGGAATACGACGGGTACTGACGAACGACACCGATCGCCAGCTGGCAGATGGACGTCAGCACCATGAACCCGGCCGCCCAGGCCACCGGGGCCGAGGTGATGGACCTGGTCACCCGGTTGTCCTCGTGCCGGGGTGAGAAGTGCAGCCATGCCGCGTAGGCCACAGCGAGCGCGAACAGCGCGAAAAATATTGTGCTGACGCTTATTCCGGCGACCTTCGGCATGCTGCTGTTGAAGGGCACGCCGAAACTCGAGACGTACCACCAGCCGGCCGCACTGGCCCAGCTCAGTGCCAGCACGAACAGCACGGTCGCTACGACCGCCATCCTGTTGCGGCTCCAGCGCAGTACCTGGGGCGATACCAGCACCGTGGCCAGCGCCGCCACCGCGGCTCCCAGGGCGGCGAAGAGCCCGAAGTGGTGCACCCACTTCGTCGGCGCGAACATCAGGAAGAAGATGGTGCCGAAGACGACGCCCAGCACGCGCCAGGCCGGTCCCCGGGCGACACCGGGAACCCGCTTGCGGCGCAACAGGATGAACATCGCGATGAACAGGCACGCGGCGATGAGCAGGAACCCGAAGCGTCGCGATACCGAGCCGTCCACGGTCGGCAGGAACATGTAGTAGTACCGCAGGTTGTCGGTGTACCACGCCTGGGACGGACCGATCGCGGTGCGAATCCGGGTGGCCTCGACGACCGTCGCCAGGGTCTGGTCGGAGAAGATCACAGGCAGGATAACTGTTCCCGCGGCCAGCATGGGCGACACCAACGGCCAGGTGCTCACCTGACGATGCTTCGTCACGATGATCCGCAGAATCGGCCGGCCACCGGCGAGCAGGGCGGCGACGGCGATCAGACCCGTCGGCTGGATCCCCAGGGTGAAGGCCGCGGTGACGATCGCCAGCGCGGCCGGGGTCAGCCGGCGCGAGGTGATGGCGCGTTCGATGAGCACCCAGGTGATCAGCGATCCGACGGCGATCTGGCCCTCGGGGCGCAGGCCATTGTTGAACGGGAACCACGATGCGAGCAGCACAAAGCCGGCTGCCCAGGCCGCGGGCTTGCTGCGGGCGACGGCGGGCCCCAAGCGGGGCAGCACTTCCCGGCTGATCAGCAGCCAGCAGACCAGTGAGGCCACGAGGTCGGGCAGCCGGATCCACAGGCTGATATCGCTGAACTTCGTCATGATGGCCAGCAGGTTGTAGTACCAGCCGAAGGGATCCTCGGGGCTGCCGAACCAGCGGAAGTAGTTGGCCATGTACCCGGCATGCTCGGCGGTACGCGCCATGCCCATCTGGTAGCCGTCGTCCGAAGATCCCGCGCCGATCACGTACCAGAGCACCAGGCTGCTCATGATGACGGTGTCGGTGAGATCGAAACGGCGCCATCGGGTGGGGATGACCCGCCGCATGCGATGACCGTCGGTCTGGTCGATTCGCCACAGGGCCAGCAGCGCGATGATCGTGGAGACGATCGCGCCCACCATCGCCGCCAGCTTGAGAAGCGTTGGGCTGGAGGAGAACCTGTTGTCGATATGGGCGGTGAGGCTCAGTCCTGCCGGAGCCGGACCGGTGAGCTGAGTGAAGACCCCGACGATCTGCGGGCGCAGATTGGGATCGGGGAATCCCGACTTGAGGTCAGTGCTCTTGTCGGCACCGTCGCCGCGCAGGCCCTCGAATGTCGCGTATGTGCCCTTGTCCGAGGAGGTGATGACGATCTGCCGGCACTCGGGCGAGGCCACCTTGGCGCGCGGAGCGGTCGCGATGACCACGTTGCGGTCGGTGATGTCGACGCGTTCCTTGGAGACCTTGACGAACAGGCCCTGTAACGCAGCCTCTTTGCCTTCGGGAGGTGCGGTACCCAGGATCACCGCGCCCTCGGCGGGTGCCGAGTTGATCACCGCGCACGGCACGGTCGCGGTCATGTCCATCGGTGTCTGCGCGATCAGCGGCGCGGTGACGTTGTTCAGCTGTCCCTGCTGCGGCCAGTTGAGGGTCGCGGTGGACACCTCGACCGGCAGTAGGGGGATGGAGACACTCAATACGAACCCGAGCAGGCCGAAAACGGTTGCCGTCCAGCGTGCGATGTTCAGCTTGCGGGCCTCAGGGGAGGGGTCTGTCACGGAATGCTGTGTCATGGCAGGGCTCGAATCGGTCCGTTGCGGGTCCAGCCGTTCACCACGACGGTGCCCTCAGTGAGTTGTGCGTTGGGTGCCAGATCTGCGGGGATGACGGGCTCGTACTTCTCGATCGAGCCCCAGTCGCGATACCAGTCATTACGCAGATAGGCCGGAACCGAGGAGGTCCGCAGCAGCGCGGTCGTGAACATGAACGGTCCGCCGTCCTCGGCCGACATCCACATATTCGACGACGTCGCGACCTGCTTGTGCTCGGGCATCACCCGGAACTTGGGCAGCTCGGCGACCCCGAGGCGCTCGCTGAACGGCCGCTGGCAGGGGAAGTTCTGCGCCACGGCCATATCCAGCAGCACCGGAGTGTCGGAGCCCAACAGATCCTGTGCGGTCTTGAGGGTGGGTACCCGGGGTGGGGTGAACGCCAACCACTGGTCGTTGGACAGGTTCGGGTCGTCGGCGACTATCCGAACCACGTTGGCCCCTGCAGGAGCGGTCTTGGTAGGGAACCGCAGATTGCGCCAGACTCGCTGCGGCCCAATGTCGATCGGGTAGTCCTGGCGAAGCGCACGGATGCCGCCGGGACTGCTCTGGTCGCGGATTCCCCACTCCAGCTTGAGTGACTGGCCGTAGTTGATCTCCGGACTGAAGGTTCCGTCTTGCTGGAACGACCAGATCGCTCCGGCGGCCGAGATCACCACCAGTGGGCGATCCGGGCTGGGCGGGGGAAGCTCGTACCACGAGGACTTCAGATGCGCGGCAATCGAATTCTCGCCGTAGCTACCCATCACCGGAGTGCGGGCGGGATCGAGTCCGAACGGCAGCAGTGCGTTGGAGCCGTTGATTCCGACGGGTCCGATACCGCCGGTGGTCCCGGCCGCATCGCTGACCTCCATGATCGGCGCGTTGGGTGAGGCATCGGAGTTCACCAGGCCCGGCTTGCCGATGACGGGCAGCGAGGTCATACCGGTCTCCACCGCATCGGGGGTGAAGCCGATGGGATCGGTGCCGCCGAGGGGTCCGTACTTGCCCGCCGGCTGGCCCGGAACGGGTTGCAACAGGCCCTCATTGGCGTCGGGTTCGACAAGGACGTCGTTGGCCATCGCGCACGGGCTGCCGGCCAGGGCCAGCAGATTGGCCTTGCCGGTGGTGTAGGTATCGCTGCGTGCGTAGACCCCCTTGGCCATGGAGGAGACCTCGAGTATCACCATGATCGCCGCCACGATCATCAGCGGTGTGGAGGCCAGAAGCCGGTTCCTGCGGGTGTTCTCGACCTCGGTGTGCCCGGCGTAGTCCAGGCGGAAGTGCAACCAACCGGCCAGCAGGGCGGTGACGATCGACAGCGCCAAGAAGATCGTGGTGACCGGTTGTCCGGCGATGACCGGTTGCTTGTCGAACCACGGCACGCCGTAGTTGCCGACGTAGAACCAGCCGTTGATGCCGGAGGTCGACCACGCCAGGATGAACAGCAGGGCCGTGACGTACAGCGCCAGGTTGCGTCGTGAGTGCAGTCCGACCCGGGCGAACGTGAAGGCCGCGACCGCGCCGAGTGCACCGGCCAGCCCGGCGAAGACGCCGAATTGGATCGCCCATTTGGTGGGGGTGAAGGTGAGTAACAGCAGCCCGATCGCGGTGCTGCCGAGGAGCCGCCACACCGGTCCGCTGGCCAGACCCGGAAGTACCCCGCGGCGCAGTAGCACCGCGAGTGTGCCGAAGAGGCAGAGCAGCAGGGTGAAGGCCGCGATGCGGCGTGTCAGCGAGCCGTCGACATTGGATTCGACGGTCAGGAAGTAGTAGCGCAGAAATTCCTGATACCAGGCGATTGTCGGGCCCACCACGTACTTGATGCGGGCGGATTCGGCGACCGTGGCCAGTGTCTGGTCCCGGAAGGTGAAGGCCAGCACGCCTGCGACCGATGCCGCCAGCACGGTGACGGGGGTGAATCGTCCGTACCGGACCCGCCGCACCGAGATCACGCGGGCAATGGCCCGTCCGCCGGCGAGTAGCGGTCCCAGCGCGATGAGGCCCTGCGGAGCAACGGTCGCGGTGAGCAGCGCCGTCACGATAGCCAGAGCGGCGGGGGATAGGCGCCGGGTCGCGATGGAGCGCTCCACCAGGATCCAGGTGACCACGGTGCCGAACACGATGATCGGTTCGGGCCGCAGGCCATTGTTGAAGGGCAGCCAGGCAGCCAGGAAGACCAGTGCCGCGGTCCATACCGCGGTGCGGCTCGCGGCGAGCTGCTCACCGAGGCGGGGCAGCATCTTCTTGCGCAGGATGTACCAGGTGCCGATACCCGCGAGAGTGGCCGGCACGCGCATCCAGACGCCCACCGTGCTGACTTGCGTAAGCCAGCTCAAAAGGGTTGCGTACCAATCGAATGGGGAGGCCGTGGCGCCAAAGTAGCGGTAGTACTCGGTGACGTATCCGGCCTGGTGGGCCACGCGCGCCTCGACCAGGACATTGCCGTCGTCGGAGGTGATGGCGCCGATGACATGCCAAAGAAGAAGTGTGCCAACGACTCCGACATCGGCGACGCCGTTGGTCAGCAGAGCCGCGCGGTCAGGCAGCTTGAACGAGCGCCGGGTGGGTCTACGTGCACCGCGGTCCAGTACGGCTAGTGCTCCGATGGCGATGGCCACCGCGGCAAGGCCGAGAATCAAGGCCGCGAGCTTCAAAGCGGTTGGGCTGGTGATGAACCGGGTGTCGACCACCACGTGGGCTGTCGGCCCGCCCGCTGCGGGCACCTTCAGGTCGGTGAACAGGCCGGTTACCTGAGGCTTTTTCTCGATGGGCAGGGTTCCGTTGGCGCCGGGGAGTCCGGCGAAGTTGGCACCCACACCGCCGGCATTGGCCCAGATGTCTAGCGAGGTGCAACCACCGGATTCCACCGCCTTGCGTGGGGCGACCGTCGCGACGTTATCGCGGAAGGCGACTACCACCAGGTCGGAGGTCGCACGGACGAACAACGCGTGCCGGCTTGCCTCGAGCCCGCCGTCGGGACTGGTCGACAGCACCACACCGCCGCTGGCGGGCAAGGTCGCGATGGCAGCGCAGGGGATGTGCGCCTCGAAGGACAGCGGTGCGCCCGACACCAGCGGTGCCGTGATGCTGGTGATATTCCCGTCGGCCGTGACTCCCTGAGGCCAGGTGATGTCGACGGTGGACTGGCGGACCGGCAGCAGGGGAACGAGCACGCACAACAGCACACCGATGGAGGCCGCAGCCAATGAAATCAGACGTGCCCGCTGGGCTGTACCTGCTGTCGCGGACTTTGAAAGCGGCGAAGGCACGAGGGCGATGGTATGTGACGAAGCTTCGGGCGCCTCAATGCAGCGCGCCCGGTTGGCCGGATTGAGACCGGACGCATCTGATACTTATTGATACCTTAGTAGGAGTATCAATAAGTATCCACGCTGTCGGACGCATCTGATACTTGTTGATACAAGTCAGCTCAGTATCGATAAGTATCAGGTGGAACACGTATGCAGCCCAGCCCGTACACACCAGGTCAGGTGGCGCGCGATGTGGTCGGGCGCACGGAACAGCTTGCCGAGATCGGTGAGCGGCTGATGTATATGACCGAGCTCGGCCGGCTGATCGGGCGCATCCGCGTCGACACCGGACCACGTGGGGTGGGAAAGACTTCCCTATTGCGCGAGGTGCAGCGCGATGCGGAGGCGCGCGGCGTGGTGACGGTGTGGGTCACTGCCGGAGGAGATGAGCCGCTCGCGTCGGCCATCGCGACGCAGATCCGCGTGCGGGGGGCGACGTGGAAGAAGAAGTCACGCGGCCGCCTGCTTCGCGTCATCGATCAGGTCAACTTCACGGCCGGCGTACCGGGTGTGGCCCAGATCGGTGCCACCGTCAAACCGGCGCAAGGCGGCCAGGCCGAGTCGTCGTTCAAGGAACTGATTGTCGAGACCGTTACGGCCGCCCGCGAGGAGGGACACCGCGGACTGGTGCTGCTGATCGACGAGATCCAGGACGCCGACCGGGCCGGGCTTCGTACGCTGGCCGTGACCTGGCAGGACCTGCAGGCCGAGGCCGCGGCGCTGCCCGCCGGGGTGTTCGCGGCGGGTTTACCGCAGACGCCCGAGATCATCAGTGCTGCGGCGACATTCAGTGAACGATTCGCCTATCGCACGCTGCAGCGTCTTGGCGCCGACGCGTCTCGGGTGGCGCTCGTCAAGCCGGCCGGGGGAGCGGGAGTCGGGTGGGCGCCGGATGCGCTCGATGCCGTTATCGCGCAGACGAGCGGGTATCCGTACACCCTGCAGCTGTACGCCGACGCCGCATGGGCGCGCGCCGGTTACCCGGATCCAGGGGGTCAGATCCGGATCGCCGACGTGGAGCACGCCGCCCGACAGGTCGCCGAGGATATGGACGCGCTGTTTCGCGCGCGCTGGAACAACGCCACACCGGTGCAGCGGCGCTTCCTGTCGGCGATGGCGCAGGCGTTGTCCGATGATCGCTCGGCCAGCCGGGCCGATATCGCGGCCGCCATGGGCCGGGATTCGCGGGCGATCAGCGCCGCCCGCGCCGCACTCATCGACAAGGGCTTGATCGCCGTCGCGGGCCACGGACTTCTCGAGTTCACCATCCCTGGCTTCGCGGGTTTTGTTCGCGCTCAAGAGGGCTGACGCAGCGTCGGCGAATTAATCGTTGTGCGGCGACTTCTCCCGGACCACGCCGGAGCGCTCGCACTTGGGATCGACCTTCACCGGGTGATACGGGCAGGGTTCACTGCCGGCTACGGCAGGGGAGGCCGCCATCAGGGACGTCGTCAAACACACGGCCATCGCGAACTGCCGGACCATCGCAGGAACCTTCCTCTGGGATCTCTTTGGAGACAACCCCATTGAAGTTGGTGAGCCCTGCTACTGGCTTCCGATAAGTTGCCAGTCTCTGTCGGAAATCGGCCAGGTTTCGGCGCTGATGCTGCGCGCTATCGACTCTTACGCAACGGCGCGGGTGTCCAGAGTCCGCTGTGCACAGCAGTTCCGAGCTGTAGCTGTGCCACGGTGGCGTTCCGGTAATACGGCGTAAACCGTTGCAACGCACCCCAGTCGCGGAACCAGTCGTTCTGCAGATAGGTCGGTACCGGAGTGGCCTTCAACAGCAGCTCGGTGATGCCCAGTGGGCCGCCACCGAGGTAGTCCATCACCGGTGAGTTGGCTTCCGCGCCGAAGCGGTCGGGGAGGATGCGCCACTTCGGGATCTCGATGACCCCGTTCTTGTGGTCGAACGGACGCTGGCAGGGGAAGGCAAGGCCCACAAGCCAATCCAGGAACACCGGATCGGCGCCCACAACGGCCTGCAGTGAACGCAACGACGGCACACGGGGCGGGGTGACCGCGATCCAATGTTGCGGTGCCAAGTCGTCATCGGTCACCAGTAACCGGATTCGGGTGGCGCTCGTCGGGATGGCATCGCGAGACATCCGTAGGTTTCGCCAAGCCGGGGAGGGGCCCAGGTCGGCAAATGAGATGGCGCCCATGACCTTTCCGTCCTCACCGGCGAACTGCACCTGCAGCTCTACCGGGTCGAACCGGCCCGCGGCCGCCAATACGACCAGCGGCTTGGTGGCGTCCTTGGGGGGCAGCCGGTACCACGCCGACTGCAGCCGGGCGGGACGTTGACTGCCGATCTGATAGCTGCCCATCACGGGCGTGGTCTCGGGCCTGAGGTCGAAGGGCAGGCGTGCCCGTGAACCGTTGACACCGGCGACGACGGTGGTGCCGCCCTCGGTGCCCTCCTGGCTGCCGTTGACGTTGTTACCGCTCTTGTCGCGTGCGACGAAGCTGTCCGAGGCCTGGGGGTTGTTCTCTTCGTCGGCCGAGACGTCCGAGGGAATCCCGTTGGGATCGAACATGATGTTGGTATCGGCGGCCAGTGCCTGCCCGATCGGGGCGTCGATCGGTTGCAGCATCCCGGCGTTCGGATCCTCCTCGACCAGCACGTCGTTGGCCAGCCCGCAGCCGTTTCCGCGCAGTGCGTCGAGGTTGGAACGTCCGACGGACCAGGCCGGGTACTGGTTGACCATGCCCGCGGTCAGCGAGAAGACCGACCAGATGACGACGATCCAGGTGCCGACGGCCAGAGGAGACTCGGCGATGCGTGCCAGCACCGGATGCACGGGTGTGCGGCCGGGGTGGTCTCGGCCGGTGAAGTGCATCCATGCCGCTGTCAGAATGGCGAGCACCGACAGTCCGAAGAAGACGGTGCTGATGCCGAAGTGCCATTGCGGGAAGGAGTTCGACCACGGCACGCCGAAGTTGGAGACGTACCACCACCCGTTCACGCTGGAGAACGAGAGGGAGAGGACGAACAGCACGATGGCGGCGTACAGCGTGCGGTTGCGTGGTGAGCGCATCGCTGCGGCGGTCACGGCTACGGCGGCCAGCGCGCCCAGTGATCCTGCCAGGCCCGCGAACACCCCGAAGTGGTGTGTCCACTTGGTGGGAGTGAACATGATCGCGATGAACGAGATCAGCGTGATGCCGATGATCCGCCGGCTGGGGCCGCTTGCGGTGCCGGGGATCTTGTTCTTGCGCAATGTCATCGCCACGGCCACGCCGAGCGCGATGAGCAGGGCCAGCACCGGGAATCGCCGGGAGATCGCGCCGTCTGTGGTGGGCAGGAACAGCCGTTCGTAGCGCACGTGTTCGTCGAACCAGTTCAACGACGGTCCCACGGCCGACTTGAGCGCGTTGGCCTGGATCTCACCGACCAGGGTTTGATCCCGGAAGATGACGATCAACGTGACCAGTCCGGCCGCCAGGATCGGTGCCAGCAGCGCGGCATAGCCGAATCGTTTGGCGCGCTTGCCCACGATGGTTCGTAGTGGTCCTATCGCGACCAACAACGCACCGATGGAGGCGATACCCGTTGGTCCGGAGAACAGGGTGAGCGCACCGATGATGCATGCGACCGCGGCGGGAAGGAGCCGGTTGGTGGCGATCGATCGTTCGACCGAGCACCACGTCAACAGGATGCCGACGGCGATGATCGGTTCGGGTCGCAGGCCGTTGTTGAACGGCAGCCAGAACGCCAGGAACATCGCGGCCGCCGTCCATGGCACCACCGGATTGGTGCGCGCGGCGTGGCCCAGTCGCGGGATCACCTCGCGGCTGATGACGGCCCAGCAGAGCACGCCCATGATCAGGGTGGGCAGCCGCATCCAGACGCTGGCGGTGCTGATGTGCGCCCAGAGGGTCAGCAGGTCGTAGTACCAGCCGAACGGCGACTCGGGGGTGCCGAACCAGCGGTAGTAGTTGGCCATGTAGCCCGAGTGCTCCGCGACGCGGGCCATGGTGAGGATGTAGCCGTCATCGGAGGTGTTGGCGCCCACGAAGTGCCACCACACCAGTACCGCGCCGACCAGCGCGTCGAGCGGTCTGGGCTTCCACCAGCCCTCGGGCATGAAGCGCTTGTGCTTGCGCCCGTCGGCCGTATCGAGAGTGTGCAGCGCGATCAGCGAGATGCCGGTCAGCAGGACGCCCAGGATCATCGCGATGAACTTGATGACGGTGGGGGAGCTGCTGTAGCGGGTGTCGACGGTGGCGGAGAGGTGCAGGCCTGCGGGGGCGGGTCCGGACAGGTCGGTGAACACGCCGACGATCTGGGGCCGGAAGTCGTACCCGCCGCGCTCCCCGGCGCGAGGCTGTCCGGGTTTGGCGTCCTTGGGACCTTGCGTCAGGCCGACGAACTGGCCGGTCACCTTGTCCGAATGCGCGATGACTTGGAGTTGTTGGCAGTTGGGGCCGGTGACCTCGGACAGGGGGGCAGAGACCACCGGCACATTGCGCACGATCACCACGAGGTCGCCGCCGATGCGCTGGATCAGCATGCCGCGGTCCACCGCGTTGGGCGCCTGCTTGGGCACGGTCGAGAGCAGCACGGTGTTGTGGCCCTCGAGCCCCTTGGCCGCCGCGCAGGGCACGGTGATCGTGAGGTCAGTGGGTACGTACCCGATGAGGGGCGCGTCAACACTGGTGAGGGTGCCGTTCTGCGGCCAGTTCAGCTCAGCGGTGTCCTGCCGGACCGGCAGCAGCGGAGTGGCAATGGCCAACACTGCGCCAAGAAAACCGGTGACGATCGCGATCAGCCGGGCCCTGCGGTAGTCGCCGTCGCCGTTGCCGGCGACCTTCTCCGTCGCGTTGCCCTGAACCGTCACGGAGGAAGATGTTAGTTGGCTACTTAGAGGGGACCCGCACAACCAGGACGAAGGGCCCTATGGTGCGCACGGTGAACCGCGGGTCGGCGAATAGCTGCTTATTCAGTGTGACGGTGTACCGCTTCACGTTCGGCTGGTTGGGGTAGACGTCCTTGGCGAGTCGCAGGGAGTAGTTGTCACCGGTTTGGCGCATGAGCAGCACGGTCGGTGCCCGCCAGGGCAGCGCGTCCAGTGCACGGATCATTTCGTCGGCGGTGTGCAGGTCTTCCCAGCTCTTGATAGCGGCCGCGCGCTTGTCGAACTGGGCCAGCGGATTCGCGTAGTGCGGGGTGAGCCCCTGGAAACCGTAGTAGGGGTAGAACGCCAGGAAGCTGTAGTCGGCGGTGAGCACCACGACCTCATCGCGCGGCTTGCCGGTGATCTCGGTGATCGCCTTGTCGATGGCGCCGTAGTGACTTTCCGGGCCGGGCGGGCGGCGGTCGGCGCGTTGTCCGGTGCCGTCGGTATCGGCATACGCGATGACGATGTCATTGCGGAGCACATTGGGGATGTCCTGGCTGAAAGCCAGCGCGCCGGCCAGGCCGATCACGGCGGCCACGATCGTCGCGGATTTGGCGCGCACCGCGGCCCAAGCGGCGACTTCGATGAAGGCGAACACGCCCGCCGCGGCGAGCAGCACAGTGAGGGTGGGCACGAGCCGGAAGGAGAGCAGGGTGGTCTTGGCGAGGGTGGCCAGCATCGAGAGCAGCGACCACAGATAGACAGACCCCACGCCAATGGCCAGCGCACCGGCCCGCGCCGAGGTTCGTGCCCGCACCACCAGCCAGACCGTTCCGAGCAGACACAGCCCGCCGAGCATGGTGGGCTGCAGCATCGGGAAGGCCAGTTCGGCACCGTCATTGGGCAAGTAGTGCTGTGCCGATGCCGCCTTTTCCAGAGAGGCCCGGGAGACCGCGATCAGGTAGGGGCCCCAGAACACCAGCGCCACCGCGATGGCGATGCCCGCGATGGCGAGCCAGCGCAGCAGGGGCTCCTTGACGGCGGGCCACCAACCGTCCCGCCGGATGCGGCTGATCGCCACTACCTTGGCGGCCACGGTGATGGCCAACGCGCCGTACGCGGTGAGCAGTGTGTAGAACAGCGCCGCGAACCCCAGGAATACGCCGACACCGGCCACCGCTGCCCAGCCGCTGCCTGCGGGTGCGCGTAATCCGCTGTAGCCGAGCACAAGTACCGGCGCCAGCAGCACCGTGATGATGGCGCCGTACGGCTCGGCGGACGTGTACGCGAGTGTGACGGCGGCCGTCGCAGTAGTCACGATGAGCGCGTACTCGAAGCGAATCATCTTGTTCCACAAAACGAATGCCGCACATACCGCGATCGCCAGCGAGGTGATGGCCCACGGCTTGTACATCTCCCAGCCTGCGGTGCCGGTGAGCGCCGCCAGGCGCCCGCCGATCCAGAACCAGCCTGCCGGATAGAACGGTGGCATGTCCGGGTAGGTCATATCGTGCAGCGCGGGCGAGTCGGTGAACCGTGTCAGGTACTCGGTGCGGAACTGCTGGTCCACCGAGACCCCGAACAGGTACAGCTTGGTGGCTCCCAGTGGCATCCCCAGCGTCACGACGGTGAACGTCGACAAGAAGAGCAGGGAAAGCATTTTCGCGAAGGCCTGGCGTCCTCTGCGCCAGAGAGCCCCGGCAAGTACCAGTCCGGCGATGGCGCCGAACTGCCCGACCGTGGTCAGGGCGTGCAGCTGGTTTGACGATCCGAAGGCCGGCCACTCCACCCGGGCGATCGCGAGGAGTGCGACGACACTGACCGCCGAGGCTGTGACGGCAGCAAGCGCCAGGTCCTTGGTGGTGTCTAAAACGTGCCGACGTGACGCCTCTGCTGTCTGGGCCGTCATCTCGCGCCTAGACAGGCAGCTTGCGGAAAATGGGGCGAGGAACGTGGCGCAGTACCGACATCACAAAGCGCCATTGACCGGGCGCCCAGATCAGCTCCTTGCCCGCGGCGGCCGAAGCCACCACCAGCTCGGCGATCTCTTCCTTGTCGACGGTGAACGGTGCCTCCTTGGCGCCGGTGGCCTTCCAGTGTTCGATCGTCGTGGTGGTACGCACTTGGCCCGGGCGTACCACCAGTACGCGAACACCGAACTCGCGCAGGGCTTCTCCGAGACCGAGGTAGAACCCGTCGAGCCCGGCCTTGGTTGAGCCGTAGACGAAGTTGGAGCGGCGCACTCGCTCACCGGCGACCGAGGACATCGCGATGACCTGACCGAAGCCCTGTGCCTTCATCTTCTGGCCGATCAGCACGCCGACGGAGACGGCGGCGGTGTAGTTGACCTGTGCGCTCAGCACCGCCTTGGCCTGGTTCTGCCAGAGTTCCTCGGCATCGCCGAGGACGCCGAAGGCGACAATGGCGACATCTACATCGCCCTGTGCCCAGGCGGATTCGATCAGAGCGGGGTGGCTGGCGGTATCGACGGCATCGAAGTCCAGGTACTCGACGGACTTTGCTCCGGCAGCCTCGATCTGTGCGATGGCGGCCGCGCGCTTGGGCGCGTTGGGCAGGTCGGCCAGGATGACGCGCGCGTGCGCGTTCTTGAGGTAGCGCTCGACGATGGCCAGGCCGATCTCCGAGGTGCCGCCGAGTAGCAGGATGGTCTGGGGGTTACCCGTTGCGTCAATCATTGTGGGGCGGAAGCCTTTCTAGAGCAGCTCGAGGCGGCGGGCCATATCGGAGGCGAACACGCCGTGGGGGTCGGCCTTGCGCCGGGTGGCGATCCACTCGTCGACGCGCGGGTACATCTTGTGGAACTTCTCGGCACTCACCCGGGAATCCTTGGCGGTGTAGACCCGGCCGCCGAACTCCATGGCGCGGGTGTCGAGCTCGTTGAGGAACTCGTTGACGCCGGGCTTGTTGGGGAAGTCCATCGCGACGTTCCAGCCCTTCATGGGGAAGCTCAGTGGCGCTTTGTTTCCCGGGCCGAACAGCTTGAAGACGTTGAGTGCCGAGTACTGGCCCTGGGTCTGGATCCACCGGATGATGCCCTTGAACTCATCGAGCGCATCGGGCGGAACCAGGAACTGATGTTGCGCGAAACCTGCTGGGCCGTAGGCGTATTGCCATCCGGTGGTGATGTCGAGCATGTGGTAGAACTGCGTCAGATTGACGATCTTGCCCTGGTAGTTGCCGCTCATCCGGTAGAACGCCTCGCCGATCGCCATGAGTGACGGTTTGATCATGAAGTTGACCGGGAAGAGGTCGGGGAAGCCGGGCAGTTGCGGCGCACTGAATTTCAGTGGATCCTTGGCCAGCTTCGGGGGCAGCTGATCCAGCTTCGCGAGACTGCCGCGGCTGACGGCCGCCCGGCCCAGCTTCGGTGCCGGATTGATCAGGTCGAACCACGCACTGGAATAGGTGTACTGGTCTTCGCTGCCGTCCTGGTGCACCGCGATGGTCTCGTCCAGGTCCCGGGTGGCGACGCCGTCGGCGATGAAGTAGGCGGTTTCGGTGCGCGTCATGGCGATGCGTGCGCGAACAACGATGCCCGTCAACCCGTTTCCGCCGACGGTGGCCCAGAACAGCTCGCTGTCGGGTCCGTCGGGGGTGATGGTGCGTACCTCGCCATCGGCCATCAGCAGGTCCAGAGACACCACGTGGTTTCCGAAGCTTCCGGCGCTGTGATGGTTCTTGCCGTGGATGTCCGAGCCGATGGCACCGCCCACGGTGACCTGGCGGGTACCGGGCAGCACCGGTACCCACAGGCCGAAGGGCAGCGCGGCCTTCATCAGCTGATCCAGGCTCACACCCGCATCGACATCCGCGATGGCGGTCTCGGCGCTGATCGAGTGCACCCTGTTCAGCGGAGTCATGTCGACGACGATTCCGCCACCGTTGCACGCGTGATCACCGTAGGAGCGGCCCAGGCCGCGCGCGACGATGCCACGACGCAGGTGCGCGGGGCTGGCGGCGCTGGCATCGGCGACCTGGCGTACCGCCTCGGCGATCACATCGACATCGGGAGTGGAGAGCACGTGCGCGACGGTGGGCGCGGTGCGACCGAACCCGGTCAGTGCGCGCTGGGTCAGCGGGAGGTCTGTAGACATATCAGTCAAAAAGCGTACTTGAGCCGATCGGACGGCAGGAGCGAAGCGACCGGCGGACGACTCAGCGCAGCCGGAAAATCACGGCGCGCTGGACGATGAAGTTGATGACAGTCGCGGTGCCCTGAGCGATGACAAAGGCCACGAGCACCGCGGTGGGCGTGTAGTTCAGCAGCCCCAGGAACAGATGGTTGAGGCCCACCTGGACGAAGAAGGTCGTCAGGTACAGCGCCCACACCGCGATCAGCCGGGCGGTGCTGGGCGGCGCCTGGAACGTCCAACGCCGGTTGATCAGGTAGGCCGTGGTGGTGCCAGCGATGAAGCCGATGGCCTTGGCGAGGTCGGGCTGCACCCCGGCGACCTTGTAGAGCAGCACATAGAGCCCGAAGTCGACGACGGCCGAAAGCCCACCGGTGATGACGAAACGGGTCGCTTGAGTGGTCAGCGACAGCGGAGCCTGCTCGGCTGGGACACCTGACACGGGCCAGAGCCTATGCCAGGTGCCTGGCCACAGCGCCAATCAACGGGCCCTGCGCACGACTTTCCGCGCGCGGGTAGGGTCCCAAAGGGTTCTCTAACAAGATTGCTGGAACATCGATGCGTGAGGGGCAACCATGACGACTCCAGAGCACGGAAGGCACGAGCGGGCCGAAGGCGAAGGACTTGATCCGCTGATCGACCTGTCGCGCGATCCCAACCCGGGAGTCCCCGACCACGCCAAAGACGACGAGTAAGCACTCACACTCGTTGCGGGACGAACGCCTCGATCTCCTTCACCATGAGCTCGGGCTGGTCCTCACTGACGAAGGTGTAGCTGTCCGGTACCTCGACGAGTCGTGCGTCGGGCAGTAGCTGCACCCATCGTTGCGCATGCGCGAACGGGAAGAATGGCAGCTTGCGCGGCCAGAGCAGCAGCACCGGTTTGTCGAAGGTGCGCAGTGTCTCGGCCGCGGCCAGCGTGTCGTGGTAGTCGATACCGCGCAGGAACGCCCGCACATCGCGCCGCACGGCCTTGTTCTGTAGCAAAACCCACTCGCCGAGCACATCCTCGGGGATGGAGTGCTTGGCAAGGGTGTTACCGAGAGCGCGTTGCGCGATCTTGAGCCGGAACGGGCGCAACACGAAATCGGTGCCGGGAATGCGTGCCCAGTACTGGAAGATGCGAATCGACATCGGCAGGAAGTTGTCGAACGAGTCGCAGGGGGTCAGCACCACCCGCCCGATCCGGTCGCAGCCGTCCGCGAGGAGCAGCTGTGTGATGGCGCCGCCGGTATCGGTCGCGACGATGGTGACGTTGTCGAGGCCGAGGGACTCGATCATTTCCCGGATCAGCCCCGCCACCGAGCGTGGGGTGAGGTTCGCGCTCGCGTTCATCGGAGTCGCGTGCGCGCCCAGGGGCAGATCCGGTGCGATGCATCGGAACCGTTGGCTCAGCGGTTCGGTGACCTTGCGCCACATGGTGCTGGTGACGAACAGTCCGTGTACGAAGACGATCGCAGGACCGTCGCCGTCATCGCGGTAGCGGATGGGGCCGGCGGAAGACTCGAAGATGGGCATGCCTCAACCATGGCGTTGACCTGCTGCCATGACGAGGCACGGCACTGCCAGACGGTGCCACTCGGATGTCTGCGCGCTAGAGGCCCGCGGCCGCCAGCACACCGCAGAGCGCGTCGACGGCCGGTGTGAAACCGTGATCGGCAGGTGTGCCGAAGCTGACGACCACCCCGTCCGGATCCGGGATATGCGGACCGGCCTGGGGGTGCCGCAGCCGCGACAGCCCGGCCAGCGCCACCCCCGCCTCTCCTGCTCGATACAGCACGTCGGGTTCGGCCCCGTCGGGCAGCGTCAGCAGCAGATGCAGTCCGGCCGAGAGTCCACGGACCCCGACGTGGTACTCCGAGAGTCGTGCGACGAGTTGGTCGCGCCGGCGCCGGTATCGGCCGCGCATCCGCCGGATGTGCCGGTCGTAGTGGCCACCGGCGATGAAGTCCGCCATGGTCAGTTGCGAGATGGCGTCGACGTACCACTGCCCGCCCCCGGCGGCCGCCACGGCGGCGTCCACCAGGTCCGGTGGCAGCACCATCCAGCCCAGGCGCAGCACCGGGGCCAGGCTCTTGCTCGCCGAGCCGAGGTAGACGACGCGATCGGGGTCGAGGCTTTGCAGCGCGCCGACGGGCTGCCGGTCGTACCGGAACTCGCCGTCGTAGTCGTCTTCCAGGACGTAGGAGTCGGTGCGGCGCGCCCAGTCCACCACTGCGGTGCGACGAGCCGGGTGCAGCGGCAGCCCGTGCGGAAAATGGTGGGCGGGGGTGATCATGGCGGCGCGCACGTCGAGGGTGTCAAGGTCGCTGACCACGGCGCCCTCCTCGTCGAATCCGATCGGGATGCTGGAGCCGCCCGTGGCTTCGATGCAGTCGCGAAAGATGAAGAGCCCGTATGCTTCCAGAGCGATCGGCTGGATCAGTCCATACATGCGGGTGAGGATCTCCACGGCATGACGGGTGCCCGCGCAGATGACGACCGAATCCGGTGAGGTTCGCACGCCCCGCACCCGGCCCACGTATTCGGCGACGGCAGAGCGCAATTCGGGACGTCCGCGTGGGTCGCCCGCACGCAGGGCCTCGTGGGGCGCGTTGCTCAGCGCCCGGCGCACGGAGGTGACCCAGTCGGTGCGGGGGAAGGCGGTGACGTCTCCGGAGCCGGGCATGAGGTTATGGGGCGGCGGAGAGCCCGCTCCGCGTGACCGCGGCGGCAACTGGTTCTGGACCCGATTGACCACCCGGGTACCCGAGCCCTGCCGCGATTCAAGCCAGCCTTCGGCGACAAGCTCCGCGTAGGCCTCGGCGACGGTGTTGCGCGCCAGTCCGAGATCGACTGCCAGGGTGCGGGAGGGCGGCAGCATCGCACCCACCGTCAGACGCCCGGACCGGACTGCCTCGCGGAGAGCGGTGATCAACACATCGCGGACGCCGCGGGTACCGGGGGTGATGGCGTGACGCAGGTCCAGATGCAGATCGTGGCTGAGGGGACGCGGTTCCGGTATTCCCGAATTGGCCCACGAACTCATGGTCAGATTGAACCATGAGTATGGGCCTTTCTGCTCCTACCGTTAAGGCATGACAAGCACCCTGAATGCCCCAAGAATCCGCATGGACAAGGTCTCGCCCGAGGTTTACGAGGCCATGATGGCGTTGAGCATCGCCTCGGCCAAGGACGTCGAGCCCAGCCTTGCCGAGCTGATCAAGATCCGCGCCTCCCAGCTCAACCACTGTGCGTTCTGTCTCGATATGCACACCCACGATGCCCGCAAGCAGGGAGAGACCGAGCAGCGCATCTACCTGCTGAATGCCTGGGCCGAGGCAGGCGACATCTACACCGAACGGGAGAAGGCCGCACTGGCCCTCACTGAGGAAGCCACTGTCCTTTCCGCTGGTGAGCACGTGTCCGATGCGACCTACGCGCGCGCAGCGGCGGTGTTCACCGAGCGGGAGCTGGGGCAGATCATCGGGATGATCCTGACGATCAACGCCTGGAATCGCATCGCTGTCACTACCCGCAACGCACCTCCGAAGCGTGGCTAGATTTGCCACATTCTTCGCCGTCGGCGTGACAGAAGCGTGATCGTTTCGTAATCTGACCGGGTGATCTCGGCGAGATGGCGTGCGAACGACGGTAGGAAGAGGCCCGCGATGCCGCTCTCTCGCGTCGCGGGCCTCGGCCTGTCACTCGTTGCCGGTGCCGCCGTGATGGGGGTAGTGAGCGAAGTCGGGAAGCCGGACGTCCAGCTTTCACTGAAGCCGGAAGAGAAGGCGATCGTCCTGATCGCCGACCTGCCGCGTGCGCAGCGGGACCGGCGCTATGTCTCGGCCGAGGCGCTGGCCCTGGAGGCCAGGGCCAGGGCCATCAAGCCATGCTCGACGGTGTTGGCAGGTGCACAACCGGCGGTGGCGCAAGCGGGCAATTTCTTGAAGACGATGTTCGGCATCGGTGACATCGGCGGTGCCAGCGGGCGTGGCGGCGGCGGTGACCATGGCCGCGGTCTGGCCCTGGACTTCATGACGAGCTCCAACACCACCGGTACGGCGCTTGCGAACTTCGTGCTTGCCAACCGTGATCGGTTGGGAGTGACGTACGTGATCTGGCAGCAGCGGTACAACGACGGCAATGGCTGGTCGATGATGGAGAACCGCGGCAGTCCGACCGCCAATCACATGGATCACGTACACGTCTCGTTCCGCGCAGACGCGAAACCGCCCGCGATCAGCTGCTGATATCAGCCACCCGCGATAGACAGCGCCGAGGGCCCGTGCGCAGATATGTTGAATTCCATGGGTTTCTTTCCATCTCGTAATTCCCTGCGCGGTCTGCGGCAGATTGGTGACGGTCTCGGCACACTCGACCGAGAAGTGTTCGAAGCGATTGCGGAGTCACCGAGTCCGCTGCTCGACACCGTCATGCCCCGGCTCACTCGCGCTGCCGACCATTCCAAACTGTGGATCGGGATCGGCGCCGGGCTGGCCATGTTCGGCAAGCCGGCAATGCAGCGCGGCGCCACGCGTGGCCTGTTGACACTGGCTGTGACGAGTGCGGTCACCAACCAGGTGGCCAAGCGGCTGCGGCGGCGCGCTCGTCCCAACCACCTCTCGGTGCCGCTGATGCGGCGCAGCAGGCGCATCCCCACGTCGTCATCACTGCCCTCGGGCCATTCGGCGAGTGCGGCGGCCTTCGCGGTGGGCGTTGGCCTCGAAAGTCCGCCGGTGGGCTTTGGGCTCTCGCTCCTTGCCGGATTGGTGGGTCTGTCGCGCGTGGCCACGGGTGTCCACTATCCCGGCGATGTGTTCGCCGGATTCGGGATCGGCGCGGGGATAGCAGTGCTGGGTGCACGGGTGGTGCCGCCCATCGCGCCGGCGACGGTGCGTGCGGCAGATCCGCTGCGGGTGGTGACTGCCGCACGGCCCGAGGGCGAGGGCGTGGTCTTGGTGGTCAACCCGGCCTCCGGTGACGGAACCGGGCAGCGGATCCTGGATCAGGTGCGGAAAGCCTTGCCGCGCGCTGAGATCGTCGAACTCGACAAAGACGATGACGTGATCGAGGTGATGCGCAGCGCGGCGGCCCGGGCCGAAGTGCTCGCGGTGGGCGGCGGTGACGGCACGGTGGCGTGCGCGGCCGGTGTTGCGGCTCAGACCGATACACCGCTGGCGGTTTTCCCCGGTGGCACGTTCAACCACTTCGCCAAGGACATCGGCTGTGACAGCGTGGCCAAGACGGTCGATGCCATCCGCAGGGGCAGCGCCAGCCGCGTCGATCTGGTCTACCTGAACGAAGACCAGGTGGTGATCAACACCGCCAGCATCGGTTCCTATCCGAAGTACGTACAGATCCGGGAGAAGCTCGAACGCCGGATTGGCAAGCCGCTGGCGAGTGTGTACGCGATGCTGCACATGCTGCGGCGCGATCATCCAGTACGTATCCGGTTCGATAACAAGACCATTCAGACATCACTGTTCTTCCTGGGCAACTCGGTCTACTTGCCGGCGGGTTTCGCCCCTTCACTGCGAAGCCGTCTGGATGACGGGTTGATCGACGTGCGCATCCTGGAGACCGGCCGCAGGTTCAGCAGCGTGCGAATCCTCTGCGCGCTGGCATTCGGCCGCTTGCAGCGTAGCCCGCTCTATCACGAGCTGCAGGTGCCGGAGTTCACGTTCACCGCGGTGGATGGTCCGACGGTGATTGCGCATGACGGTGAGGCCGGCGACAAATACCCGGAGGCGCGCTTCAAGGTCCGCTACCGGGCGCTGGCGGTGCTCCGCCCGCTGCCCTGAGGCCAGGGCGGCAGCACCAACAGGCAGGCAATGAAGTACGCGTATCCCAACGCCCACCCTGCCAGCACGTCCGAGGGGTTGTGGACGTTGAGCAGAACTCGGCTGACGCCGATCGCCAGAATCAGCACACCACCGAGCACCGCGAGCCAGGGGCGCAGCGCGGCAACCGCTTTCGGCAGGAAGACGGTGAGCAACGCCAGCACACCGACCATGACGCCCAGGGCATGTCCAGACGGGAACGAGGATCCGTACGCATCGACCAACCTGGTCGCCGGGCGCGGGCGGCCCGCGAGCAGTTTCGCCAACTCGGTCACCAGCGCGCTGAGTTCCACGGTGATCAGCAGGAACATCGCCGGGCGTCGCTGACGCTGCACCAGCAGCACGACGATGACGACGGCCACCGCGATGCGGAATGCCCCCGGACCCAAGGCGGTGGCGAACACGTCCCAGGCGGTGACCCAGCCGGGGTGCGCGATTCCGTAGTCATGCGCGGGGGCCAGTGCCGCGATGTCCAGTCGAGACAGCCAATCCCACTGCTGGGCATAGCCGATCCAGAGCAGTGCGAAGACGATGAAGGCGGCGCAGGCAGACACCGGCAGCCATCGGTGTTCCCGCGCGCTTATCTCTGGCATGACTAGACCCAGTATGGGACCCGGGCGCGGTACTGGCGCATCACCAGGATCGCGACGGTCCAACCGACGACGGTGATGGCGATCGCGATGATCCAGTGGTGCAGCTGCTGATCGAGCCCGAGCAGCGGATCGCGGATGATGGCCAGGAAATGCACGAACGGGTTGAGCTGCACCGCGGCGGCCAGTTTTCCGGCCCGCTCATTGAGCATGCTCTCGTTCCAGATGATCGGCGTCATGAAGAACAACAGCTGCACCAGGCTGCCCAGCAGTGGAGAGATATCTCGATAGCGGGTCGCCAGCACGCCGAAAACCAGTGAAACCCAAACACAATTCAGGGTGATCAGTATCAGCGCGGGAATGAAGCTGAGATCGGTGATATGCCAGTGCGGCGGATACACGGCCACGACGACGAGAAAGATGATGATGTTGTGGGCGAACAGCAGCAGCTGCCGCCAGACCAGTCGGTAGACGTGCACGCTCAGCGGTGTCGGCAGCTGCTTGATCAGTCCTTCGTTCGCGACGAAGACGTCCGAGCCCTCCAAGATCGCGGCATTGAACAGATTCCAGACAATCAAACCGATGGTCACGTAGGGCAGATGTTCGGCCAGCGGGAGTTTGAACAGCTGCGAATACAGCAGGCCCATCGCCAGGGCGGTCGAGCCGGTGGCAATGGTGATCCAGAACGGCCCCAGTACCGAGCGGCGGTAACGCTGCTTGATGTCCTGCCAGCCCAGCTGCAACCAGAGCTGCCGGTGCTCGAAGCCTTCCGACAGGTCACGCCATGCACGTTTGAAGGTGCGGGAGTCCGAGGCGAGGTCCTCAATCGTCATGTCGCTCCTGTACTGAGGGAGTCGGGTTGCCGGGCCGTCCGAACTGCTCACGTCGGCCCAAGCGCCGCAACGCGATCCAGTCGCGCAGTCCGGCAACGTCGCGGCGCGTGATCAGGAAGTACCACCCGAAGCGCACCCATTCCTGCGGCAGCAGCTTGCGCATGCCGGGCTGGGACATCAGGTACCCGCGGTTGCGGTAGGTGAAGTACCGCTTGGTGGCATCGTCTGGATACTGGGTGTGCATGCGCCCGCCCAGAATCGGCTTGAACTCGGCGGCGCCGTTGGGGTGCAGGTATGTCGTGTCCAGGCAGGTTCCGAACGGCAGACCCGAGCGCACGAGCCGCCGGTGTACGTCCACCTCGTCGCCGCGCACGAATAGGCGCAGATCAGGAACGCCTACGGCCTCCAGGGTTTCGGCGCGAAACAGTGCGCCGTTGAATAGCGAGGCGATGCCCGGCAACAGGTCTTGGCCCGCCTCGGTGCGCAGTTCCTCGACCCGTCGGCGCCACACCAGTCCGCGACGCAAAGGAAACGCCAGCCGGCCAGGGTCATCGATATCGCACACCACCGGTGACACCTCGGCGAGGCGATGCTTCCGGGCACAGGCCAGCAGTGTCTCGAGAACATCGGTGCTGCCCGGGCGGCCGTCGTCGTCGGCAAGCCATACCCAGGCAGCGCCGAGGGTGAGCGCATGCAACATGCCGAGCGCGAATCCTCCAGCGCCACCGAGGTTCCGGTGGGAACCCAGGTATGTGGTGGCGATGGGTTGGCTGTCGACCAGGGCCTTGACGGCGGGATCGTTGTCGTTGTCCACCACCACAAGATGGTTCGGCGGGACGGTCTGCGTCGTGACGATCTTGAGCGACTCGGCCAGTTCTGCGGCGCGTCGGTAGGTGACGACGACGGCGACAACACCGCCGGTCAAGTCACTCATGGACGTCTTCGGCCAGAATCTGGGCCACGTGATCGCCGGCCTCGTTGCCTTCGTAGGCGCGGACCACCTCTTCTATGCCGCCGCTCATCTTGATGGTGCCGTGGTCGATCCACATCGCCGTGTTACACAGTCGGGCCAGAAATTCGTTGGAATGACTGGCGAAGACGAGCATGCCGGACCGTTCCACTAACTGCTGCAACCGAATTCGGGCCTTTTTCATGAACTCGGCATCAACCGCTCCGATGCCCTCGTCGAGCAGCAGGATCTCCGGGTCGATGCTGGTGACCACGCCCATCGCCAGCCGGACGCGCATACCGGTGGAGTACGTGCGCAGCGGCATGGAGAGGTACTCGCCGAGTTCGGTGAAGTCGGCGATCTCGTCGACCTTGGCCTGCATCTGTTTACGGGTCTGCCCCAGGAACATGCCGCGGATGATGATGTTCTCGTACCCCGAGATCTCGGGGTCCATACCCACGCCCAGATCGAATACGGGCGCCACCCGCCCCTGGACGTACGAGCTGCCCCGGGTGGGTTCGTAGATTCCCGAAAGAAGCCGCAGCAGAGTCGATTTGCCCGCGCCGTTGTGGCCGACGAGCCCGACACGATCGCCCTCCTTGAGAGACAGCGTGATGTCTCGCAGCGCCTCGATGACCACGACGTTCGATTCGTTGCGGCCGATGGCGCCGCCTGCCTTGCCGAGAAACGCCTTCTTCAGCGAGCGCGATTTGGCGTCGAAAATCGGGAATTCCACCCACGCCTCGTGGGTCTGGATACGGACCATGTTCCCGGGGCTTACAGGTACTGGCCGGTGCCGCTGCCGCCGCCCTGCGCGGGTACGGAAAGACCGGGCGGCAGAACACCTTGACGCATCTGCTGTAGCTGCGCGCGCGCCGCCATCTGCTGAGCGAAGAGAGCGGTCTGGATGCCGTGGAACAGCCCCTCCAGCCAGCCCACCAACTGTGCCTGCGCGATACGCAGCTCGGCGTCGGAAGGAATGCTCTCCTCGTTGAACGGCAGGGCGAGGCGCTCCAGTTCCTCGCGGAGTTCGGGGGCCAATCCGTCTTCCAGCTCGGCGATGGAGGCGGCGTGGATCTCGCGCAGCCGGGAGCGGCTGGCATCGTCGAGGGGAGCAGCGCGCACCTCCTCGAGAAGCTGCTTGATCATCGTGCCGATGCGCATCACCTTGGCGGGTTGCTCGACGAGATCCGTGATGGACGGGTCGTCGTCGGCGCTGTCGGCGGCCTTGTCGGCATCGCCGGCGCCCAGAATGATCACCTGGTCGTCGTCATCGTCCTGACCGGGATGGGTCATCTGTCACCTTCCGCCTGTGGTTTCCGATCGCCGACCCACTCGTAGATCTGGGCGGCGCCGTTGTCGTACAGCTTTCTCCATGATCGGGATATGTCCAACGACCTTAGTCCGTCGGGAACCTTGAACCCCTGGACCACGGGAGTACTGGTCATGACGTAGCGAATGTTCAGCGCGTGCACAGCGTCGGTCACGCGCCGATCGGTATCGGCGTCGTCGGCGTAGGCCCAGAAGATGTACCGGTGATAGCCCGGACCCTGTTGCTGCGGGAAGTCGTAGTGCGTCCACAGCGGGTGCAGTCCCGCCACCGCGTACATCCAGCCCGAGCCGTCTACGTTTCCGTCGCCGATGGTGGTGTCTTTGGCACCCGGCAGGGTGGCCAGGTAGGCGAAGGCGTCGAGCTTCTTGGACCCGACCATCACCTGGTCGTGTTTGGCGCCCACGAGGTACTTGTGCGGCAAGAAGTAGTGCCGGGCGGAGAAGGCGCAGACCGCGGCCAACGCGATGGCCGTGGCCACGAGCGCCCATTGTCGGGTGCGTTCCCCTCGCAGCCTCGTCAGCACGGCGTAGGCCAGCGTGAACAAACCGATCCCGGCGGCCGGGGCCAGCAGCAGACACACGATGGCCGACAGCCTGCGCGGGTCGCTGTAGAAGGCATCGGAGAACAGGGCCACCGCGCGGCCGATGAAACCGCCAAAGGGTTTGGAGGAGTGGACAATTGCCACGATCAGCAGCAGCCAGACGGCAAGTGGCCAGTACACCCGCTTCACGATCAGTACGGCAGCGCCGAGAAGGGCCAGCCAGAACAGGGCAGACTGCACCGGGTAGTCGGCGAGGTGGCGGGTGTGCTGGGTGAGGGCGTCCAGCAGCGCACGCTTCTTTCCCCACGGAGTGGTGAATTGGTGTCCGGCGATGATCTCGGACAGCTGGAGCAGGGTGCGCAATTGCGGATAGAGCAGCACCAGAGAGACGACACCGGCAATGGCCAACGGCAAGAACCCATTTCCCACCCGGCGTCGGGGCTTGTGTTCCTTGCCGCGGTATCGGGACAGTGGTGCAAGGAGCCACCAGGCGGCCACGAAGACGACCGCCACGATGGCGCCCGAGGTGTGCACCGAGGCGATTCCCACGAATGCCAGCACCGCCACCGGTATGCGGCTGCGGTCGGCGACCACGCTCGTGACGGCGATTACCGTGGGACCCACCAGGGCGAAGGACATCAGGTTCGGCACGGCTGCCACGTAGAACTCCACGTAGGGCAGCGCCGTGAATGAGGCCGAGAGTGCAGCGGCGGTGGCGGCGCAACCGGCCTGGAAGGTGCGGCTGGCGCGGCCGCGCAGCATCTGCCAGGCCAGCGCCGCGGCGCTGAGCGGGAAGAGCAGCGACCCGGCCACCGCGTACAGCGTGTAACTCGTTGTGGGAGCCGCTCCGGTTAGTTGGCTCAGCACCGCGGCCAGCCCGTGGAAGGCCGACGGGTAGTAGAGCGTCGCGTGTGTCTCGACGTTGCGGAGGTCACCCATCCGGGTCGACGATGCTTGCCCGGTGTCGAGGATGTAGCGGATGGTGTTCCCGTGCCACATCGAGTCCCAGGTACTCGGGACCGATTGCCAGTTGGTCAGTCCACGCACGAATGCGTAGAAGATGAGCCCGGAGCCGATCGCGATGCCGAAGGCGACCGCGATCACTGCCGCACGACTTTGTGACGGGAATTGTTCGGCGTGCTCTTTTGGCCGCAGCCAACGCCACAGCAGCCGAGCGACGACGATCGCGCCCAGGAGCGCAAACCCGGCGGAGACTGAGTTCCACGGTATGCCGATTGAGCCGAAGGTGACGATGCACAGCCCAACTAGCCCATAGGTCAATGCAGGTGCGGTGACGGCGGCCGAATGTGTTGGTAGCCCGAAGGCTCGGCCAATCAGCCAGCCTGGGATGAACAGCAACAGCAGTGCCGTAGCCACCCCGAAAGCGAACGACATTGCTCTAGTATGACTACACGAGACGGCGCCGTTAACCGTCGTCCGTCGGGGCGTGGTGCAACGACGGGTTCAGCGCCGTGACCTGTGGTGAGCATCTAAGGTGTCTGGCATGGCTTATGACGTCGCCCGGGTGCGTGGTTTGCACCCGACCCTCGGCGACGGGTGGGTACATTTCGATACCCAAGCCGGGATGCTCATCCCCGATGCGGTTGCTACGACTGTATCCACAGCGTTCCGGGGATCCTTTTCCGACACGCGGGGTCCGCACCCCAGCGCACGGCGCAGCGCTGCCGTCCTCGAGGCCGCCCGGCACGCTGCCGCCGATCTGGTGGGTGCCGACGCGCGCGGGGTGGTGCTGGGCAGTGACCGCGCCGTTCTGCTCAACTCCCTGGCGGAGGGGTCGTCCTCCAAGGCGGGGCTCGGCTATGAGCTGGTGGTGTCCAGGCTCGACGAAGAGGCCAATGTGCAGCCGTGGCTGCGTTCGGCCAACCGATACGGCGCCAAGGTCAAGTGGGCCGAGGTCGATATCGAGTCCGGTGATCTGCCGTCCTGGCAGTGGGAGTCTTTGATTACCAAGCCGACCCGGCTGGTGGCGGTGACGGCCGCTTCTTCGACCCTGGGAACGGTGCCGGATCTGCAGCAGGCCACCAAGCTCGCGCACGCGGTTGGTGGCCTCGTGGTGATGGACTGTTCCAGCCTGGTGCCGTATCGCGCCTTTGATATCGAGGACCTGGACGCCGATGTCGTCGCCTTCAACGCGACGGCATGGGGTGGACCACCGGTGGGCGCGTTGGTCTTCCGGGATCCTGCGCTGCTGGATTCGATCAGTTCGATTTCGCTCAACCCGTTGGCTAGCGGGCCCGCGCGCCTGGAGCTGGGCGGGCATCAGTTCGCGATGCTGGCTGGCCTGGTTGCCAGCGTGGAGTATCTGGCCGGTTTGGACGAGTCCGCGTCGGGCACCCGGCGTGAGCGTCTGCTGACGTCCCTGACTTCGGCGGGCGCGTATCTGGATTGGCTGTTCCGGTATCTGGTGAGCGCTCTGCGGACTCTGCCACGGGTCATGGTCATCGGGGCTCCGGAGGACCGGATTCCCGCGCTCAGCTTCACTGTGATCGGGATTCCCGCGGATCGGGTGGTGCAGCGACTGGCCGACAACGGAGTGTGTGCGATCGCCAACACCAGCTCGCGGGTGCTCGACGCCATCGGTGTGAACGAGATCGGCGGCGCGATAACGGTTGGGTTGGGGCACTATTCGACGGCCGCCGAGGTCGACCAGCTGGTGCGCGCGGTCGCCTCGCTGGGCTGACCCGCCACCGGGTCAGAGCGTCAGTAGCACTTTTCCCACGATCTCTCCGCTCTCCAGCAGGCGGTGCGCCTCGCCCGCTTGGCTCACCGGGATCTCGGCGCCCACGATCGGCAGGACCTTTCCCGCCTCGACAAGCGGCCACAGGTCCTGGGTGACGGCATCGACGATCGCGGCCTTGCCGGACGGTCCGTCCAGTGGCCGTCCGCGCAGCGTGGTGGCGGTGATAGAGCCGCGTTTGGTGATCAGCTTGGCGATGTTCAGCTCGGCCACCGCGCCGCCTTGCATACCGATGATGACGAGATGTCCGTCATTGCCGAGAGCATCGACGTTCCGGTCCAGATACTTCGCTCCCATGATGTCCAGGATGAGGTCGACCCCGGCACCGTCGGTGAAGTTGTGAACTGCCTGTACAAAATCGGTGGCCCGGTAGTTGATGGCCAGATCGGCACCAAGATCACGACAGGCGTCGAGTTTGTCGGGGGTGCCTGCGGTAATCGCAACCCGAACGCCGAGCGCCTTGGCCACCTGAATGGCATGGGTGCCGATTCCGCTCGAGCCACCGTGAATCAGGATGGATTGTCCGGCAGCCATTCTCGCCGTCATCACCAGGTTCGACCACACGGTGCAGGCGACTTCGGGTAGCGCCGCCGCGACATCAAGGTTGATGTTTGAAGGAATCGGCAGTACCTGGCCGGCCGGTACCACCACCTTCTCGGCGTACCCGCCGCCGGAAAGCAGTGCACAAACAGCTTGTCCTACAGCCCATTCCGATACATCTGCGCCAACCTGGGCGATAACTCCCGAGCATTCGAGTCCCAAGATGTGACTCGCGCCGGGTGGCATCGGGTACAGGCCCTGGCGCTGTAGCAGATCCGCGCGGTTAACTGCGGCGGCCGTTACATCGATCAGTATTTCGCCTGGTCCCGGAGTTGGGTCGGGAACTTCGGTCCAGCACAGCGCTTCTGGCCCACCCGGCTGGTCAACGGTGATAGCGTGCATAGCATCCAGACTATGCCGAGCTATTGGTGGTCGCCGGGTTATCAGACAGTGCGGGTGGAGGCGCGGTCGAGGCCATGGCTTGGTCGACGGAGGGGGATGGTGCATGAGTACACGTTCGGAGAGCGAGGTCCCGGGACTTGACCTCGCCGAATTTCGTTCGTGGCAAAACTTTTGGATAGCGACTAACCGGTTGTATTTTTTGTTGAACCGTAAAATGGTTGCTTCGCACGGTATTTCGTTGACCGACTTTCAAGTGCTTCAGCAATTGTTGCGGTCAGCTAACGGTAGTTGCCGGATGGGGGATATCGCGACCAGTCTGTTGGCTTCGCGTAGCCGGATCACGCACCAGGTGCGCCGCCTTGAGGAACAGGGGCTGGTGAAGCGGGGGTCGATGCCCCAGGACCGCCGGGCGGTCTTGGCGGCGCTTACCGAGCAGGGCCGCACGCTGGGCGAGGCGGCGATGCGTACGTACTCCGAATGTGTCCGCGAGCACTATCTGACTCGCCTGACCCGGCCACAGCAGGCGGCCATCGCCGAGAGCTTCCGGCGAGTGGGTGAGGGGGCCGAAGATGCGCTCCACGACACCGAGAGCCGCGGCGGGGAGTAGATACGCTCGGCGGAGCCGCTAGGCTTGCCGACGGTGGCGTGGCAGAGCGGCCTAATGCACTCGCCTTGAAAGCGAGAGACGGCTAACACCGTCCGGGGGTTCAAATCCCTCCGCCACCGCTCTTCAGGGCGTATTTCCGGTATTGAGCCTGACGCCGGAAATCCCTGAAAGTTGCCACTTTTTGACACGTCCGCCGTGGAATCCTGCGGCGAGGAGTCGGCGTGTCGTCCCGCGAACCGGGTCTTTACCGGAACGCACGATGGGATTGACACATGGCACGGCTCCCCCGTTACATCACCCGCTGCGAAGGCAAGCGCGGCCCGACCTACGAGGCGCGTGTCAGCTACGTCGCGCCCGACGGCACCCGCGTACAGCCGAAGCGCAGGTTCAAGACGGTTGATGAGGCAAAGGACTGGTACTCGAAGACGACCTCCGAGCTGGCCGCAGGCACGCACACCGCGCCGAGTGACCTCAACGTTGGGCAGGCCGTCGAAGCCTGGCTCACCGCGAAGTCGGCACGGGTGAAGCCGACCACCGGCGATGCCTACAGCGCGGCGCTCGCTCCGGTGGTCGACAAGTACGGTGACGTGCTCGCGCAGAAGATCACCAAGCTCGATGTCGAGACGCTAATCACTGAGTTGCGAATGGGTTCCACGGATCGCGGCGTGTGGAAGCGCACCTCCATCAACCCGATGTTGGCCAGGTGGAAGACCGTGTGGGCCGACCTACACGCGCAAGGGGTGTTGGCACGCAACGTCGTCGCTCTTGTGGAACCGCTGCGGAAGCCGAGCGGGGAGCCTGCGATGAAGGTGGACGACAGCCTCACCGAGGAGGAAGTGGAGCAACTCTGCGTCGCCCACGCCGAAGGCGCCGACGAGTACGCGCGCAGGCGTGAGGCGTTCGTGCACTTGGCTCTACTGGGGCTGCGCCGCGCGGAACTGGCCGGGCTGCGTTGGTCTGCAGTCGATCTCGACGCCGAGGCTCCGACGCTCACCGTGCGTGCGACCCGGGTGGCCACGGCCGCGGGCACTGTCGAGCAGTCCGACGCGAAGACCATCTCGTCGGCGCGCACACTGCCTATCCCGCCGCACGTGGTTCCGGTCCTCCGCCGTGCTCGCGTCGAGCAGCTACACACCCAGCTCGCGTCGGGGAACAAGTGGGTCGGCCCAACCGACGGCTACGTCTTCTGCCACGACCTCGGTGCGCCGCTATCGCCGAGAACCTTGAACGCGTGGTGGAAGAAGAGCCTCGAGGATGCGGGCCTTCTGCATCGACGTCTGCACGCATCCCGGCACACGGCCGCGTCGCTGCTGAACCTGCGAGGAGCTCCGGTGACCATGATCGCCGCGTGGCTCGGCCATGCAGACGGTGGAGTCCTGGCGATGCGGGTCTACGTTCACACGCCGGGCGAGGTTCTCACTGAGACCGCTGCGCTGCTGAGTCGGGGAAGTGGAGCGTGTGACCGATCGCGCGGTACGCGCCGCGGCTGGGAAGATCCCATCACTGATTAGTCAGACTCAGCTCAGCGATCCGCGCAGCGCGATGAGTCGGGCGTGATCGTCGAACTCGGTCGTCGCGGAGTCGCCGGTCGCAGGGTCAGTGAGTTCCGCGCGGTCCCAGTTGTCTGTCCAGTCGATGTCCCACCCGGACATCGTGGCGAGACCGTGTACGGCGGCGCGCTGGTCGATGATCGTTCCCGCGCCAAACACCGCGGGCACCCATGTCATGAGTCGGTGGTCGATCCGCGGCTGGGCGAAGGCAAGGTTGTCTCCGAGTAGGAGTACCGCATGCGTGCCGCCGCCCCCAGGGGCGACAACGTAGGTAAGGCCACCGTCGGTCACGGTAGCGGTCACCGCGGCGATCTCGAGCGCGGCGTATAGCGCGGCGGCGTCGGGGTCGTCACCGACCGAGAAGGGCACCTCGTCGGCGAGCAGGCTGGGCAGTCCCTCGGCACGTCCGTGTTCCAGGAGCTTCTGTGCGCAAAACCGACCACCGTTGGGCAGCGCGCGGCCCCACACGATTGTCTGCGGATCGGGAGCCACACTCGCGATCAGCTCAACGGTGGTCTCGATCGCCGCGCCCGTGTTCAGGCCGGTGAAAGCGATGGAATCGGCGCCGAGGTCCACCGCGTAGTCGAAATCCCCGCCGAGCTGTTCCTCCATCCCTTCCTGCAGCAGCTGCTGGCTGAATGCCGCGTACAGCGCGCCGCGGTCGTGCAGCGGTTGCAGGTCTTCGAACGCTCCCATGCCCAGACAGTAATGGGCACAAGCATGCCCCCTCTGCGGCGGTGAGGGTCGCCGGACCGATGCGACTGCCTACCTGCGGCTCGCAAATCGGTGGTGTGAAGGATTTCGACACTATTCGTCGCACGCCGCGTTTCATGTCCACAGCAGAACCCACACGGGCCGGAAGTCCGAGGTCGCTAACAAAGGCCCATACGTAGCCGTCAGTTGACCCTGAAACTAGCCGATTTCGTTACCCAGTAGTCTGTCGGCTCTGGTTCGAAACTGGCTGAATCTATGGATTCGTCTCCGATTCGGAGAGATTCAGCGAGTGCTCCGACGGCCCTGATCGCCTCACGGCGGATTTCGGCGCTCGCGGTGTGTTTGAGGTGGATCTGGCGCGCGGGTTCTGTGAAGGATCAATCGCCAAACCGTGTGCTGTATTCGGGCTTATTCCGCATCGGAGTTGGTATCCGCGTCGTTGTCATCGACCGGGCCAGTTTCGGATTCGGAATCGGCTGCGGGCGAGTCGTCCTCGCCGAGTCCGAGTGCCTCGGACAGTGAGGCTACGGCTCTGATCGATTTGACGGCTCCGCGCAGGTCCTTCGCGCTTACGGCTACGGCGACGGCATAGCCACCGGACTGAAAGCCGGTGGCTATTACTGCGCGCACGTGCCCCTCTAAACCTTTGAGCCGTCGGCCACTGTCGATCTCAAACAGCAACTCTCTGGCCATCTGGAGAGCTGGCGCCGGGATCTCCTTCTGGACTACGGCGACTTCCATTCTCCTAGCGACCAATTGAGCGGTCAGCCGTTTTGCAGTCATCTTCATCGTCTCCAATCGTGGTCAGTCAGTTGCATGCCCTGAAATGCGAAAATGTAAAAATCAGCCAGTCTGGCTGGCATATTCGGCCACGCTGGTTCATTTGGACGTATCGGGTGTCTGAGCAGGGGCCTGAGCGATGTCTTGAGCGGCGCTTTGAGCGCAGGTTTGAGCGCGAGACGGTAGTAACGCCGAAACGCCCCGTGCGCACGCGCGTTGGGCATAAAAGTGTGTGTAGAAGAGCCTGCTCCCAGGGTCGTATCTGTCTGCTGATTGAGCGAGACCCGTGTCGCGGCAGTGTGAGCATCATTGGTTTCTGACTTCCCGTTCGGCGAGCGCTTGGACTACCAGCCGATCGACGGTCGATCGGCCTACTCCCATCGCCGAAGCCAGAGATCTGTGACTGGCGCCGGATTCGACCAGCAGCAACAGCATGGCGCCTTCGGCGTGCTCAATCCCAGCGCGTGCGCGGCGACTTCGCGCCAAGGCCGCAAGTGCCTCGCCGGGGGTACAGGCGGCTTCCAAGTTGTCCAGAAGTGCGACGGCAGCTTTGGTCCGTCCAGCGACGGTGCGGGCGGCCTGCGGTAAGGCCGCTGTCGCGCGCTGAGCTGCTAGATGATCGGTGACCGAGAATCGCGTTGCCACAGACCTACTTCCTTATGAAAAGCCGCGCGAAGATGCCGCGTCGTCGGCTATTTCGGGCCGCTTCGGCCCACGCGGTTTGCATCTCCCCAGACAGCTCAAGGAGCCGCTCTAAGGGATCGATTGCGGGCGTGAGATTGTCACGTCCCCGCGGGTTTGCACTCACTTCTGCGTGCTCTGATGCGCTCATGTGGACGATCGTAGACCCGGAAATTCGAATGATTCGGCACTTAATAGCTTGGTACGCAGAGTATTTGGGGATCAGCGCCGCCTGTTGCCGCTCGGTGCCGCTTCATACAAGGTACGGAGAAAATCTCCCAAAAGCCGCCTGAGACTGGAAGTCGCGCCGCGTGGTGCCGCCCCGTGCCGTGTGGTTCACCATATGCCGCACTACGCACGGAACCACCGTGCTAAGACATGGAAGGGAAAGACGATGGGTACTGCAATTCCCCCGGCGGGAGTCGCCAAGCAAGCTGAACACTTTGATTCAGCAGGCGTTCTCAGTCTTGCGCAGGCAGTGGAAAGGTCGACTTTCAGCGACCGGACGCTGCGCTCGGCGATCTCGGACGGGGAGTTGGTGGCATACCGTCGAGGCCGCAGAATCATCATCTGGGAACAGGACCTAATCCGGTGGCTGCGCGGGTTTGAAAAAGTTCAGGTGACCAGGTGAACGCCCGTTCCATGGATCCACACGAGGCCGGACGGGCAGCCCACGCTGACGTAGAGGCCCAGGCTCAAGCTGCTGCCCGAGCGGTCACACGCTGGCTCCTTGATGTCACTGACTTGTCCCCCGGCTTGACCTCAATCGTGTTGTGTTACGGAGCAATCTATGCGCGTGCGCGTGTGCGTTTCGGAGATGTTCACCGCCGCAACTACCGTTCTTGGTTACTCCTTTTGGAGGGCGAGCTAGTACTTGATCCTCGGGGTTTTGAGGCGGAGGAACGGATCACCCCTGCTGCCAGGGAGAAACTGCATCGGCTCATCGATCACGCGTGGACCGTGATCATGTCGAGCGTGAGCGAGCAGCACCGACAACTTACGGCCGAGGCGGTGCGGCGCGCGGCGCGCGAGCTGGCTTTTGATCGTGGTTATGGTCTCGCTGTGGCCCTGTACTGCGGGGCTGTTGCGGAGGCGCTCATCCGGGGTATCCCTGTCGCCGAGTTGATCCGCGGCGACAGCGCGCTGACACGGGCGCAGGCTGAAACCGAGGCTATCGAAGCTGGAAACACCGCGGCGTGTGAGCGCTGGATCGCTGGCGATGTGTGGACGGACATATGCGAGCGTGCAGGCAATCTGCTCCGTGCCAATGAAATCGGAGCTGCGCAATGAGCGCACGTGCATGGTTCGGATCGACGCTCCTGGCTTCGACCATGGTGAGCCTGGCCGGGAACATTGGCTACACGCTGATAGCCCGCCCTAATGCGCATACGGCCGTGTCCATCGCCGTGGCCGCAGTCGCGCCGCTGGGTCTGGCGGCGGCTGTCCACTCGGTTGGTGTCGCCGCTCGTGCTCGCGGAACGGTGCGGGCGGCGGTGCTGACAGCCGTAGCGGTGGTGGCCGTCTCGGCGTTCGTGTTGTCGTTCGAGGCCCTGGCCGGACTTGCCCGGTTGGTTGGACACACGGGGTGGACCGCGTATCTGCTGCCGGTGGTGGTCGATGTCATGGTGGCCGCCAGCACGACCGCACTTGTGCTGGAGCGACCACGGCAGCTGGCACGAGAAGCGGAGGCGATCACCCGGCCGGTCGCTGTTGACCAAGCACCGGCCGACGCGGTCGCTGTGCCGGCCCCGATGGCAGCTGATGTTCGTAAGTTGGCCGAAGATCAGATAAAGCCGCAGTTCAAGGCGGTGGACGGCCGGGCGGCCACCGCGGATCCGGTCGTGTTTCACTCGGCTAGCGCCGGGATGGTGCAGGACGGCCACCTGTCGGCCGCCGAACAACTGGTGGCGGCCGGGGCCGTCAAAGGCTCGGCGACAGACGTGGCCGTCGCGATGGCCGCGTTGGCCGCTGGCCAGTCGCAGCGCGCGGCGGCGGCCGCTTCAGGGCTCCATCGGACGACCGTGGCGCGACTCAAGAGCGAGGCGGCGAGGCGCTGAAGGAAAACTGTTGGCGGCTCACCATTCTCTAAAACAGAGAATGAAATCCATTGGGACGCTGCGCGACACGCCGAAAGTCGCGAGCATCGCGCAATTTGCATCCCGAGAAATCGGTGGTCTACTCAATTGAAAGCGAACACAATCCACCCAAATTCGAAAGGGCCACGCGATGTCTACTGAAAACGAAACAGAGACAGGGCATTCCAGCGTCAATGAAGTGCTGCGGCCCGACGCCGCAGCCAGAGAGCTCAAGATCAGTCTGCCGGTGCTGATGGATCTGATCAAATCCGGCGACCTACAAGCTGCCCGGGTTGGCCGTCAGTGGAGGATCCGACGTCGCTGGATCTACGAGTACCTCGACCGCGCAGCAGCGGTTGCCTGATCCCTGAGACGAGAAAACCCGGCGCAGGAACGCCGGGCCTCGTATTGAATTCATCCCCCTGCCAAGGAGATAGCCGTGAGTGTATCTGAACCGCCGATCCCCACTAGCGTTGCCGACAGCGACACTCCGACTTGGGGCGACATCGTAGACCCGTACATGACGCGGGTCACCGATTGCGATAGTGGTCAGGCTGTCAGAGTCGAATGCGGCTGCCCTGCATATGAGAGCTACCGCGATGAGCGCTTGGTCGTAGTGACCCACGACGCTGACACCTGCAATTGGGGTAGCGACGTCGCCGATGTTCACCGACGTCCCGACCGCTACGACGTGTACACGCATCCACCGGTACCTGTTGATGCTCCCATGCATCAGCTCAATCGAGCTGAACTGAACGCGATGCTCAGCCGTGTGCCCGTCGAACCTGATGACTCAACAGATCCCATATGGAAGAAGGGAGTTCAAGAAGGTCGAGCTGAGGGAGAGGCGCTTTTTGAAACGCTGCGACAGAACTTGACCGTGGCTGAGTATGACTCGCTGCTCGATGACCTCCCGCTCTCTGATCCAGATTTGGTGACCAAGCGGTTGAAGGCCAAGGTGGCGGAGATTGCAGCGAAGACAAACTACGCGGCTGTGCCGGCACCTGCGGTGCAGCAAGTCCGCCACCTTCTAACTGTGGGTCCGTCGAAGGTCGAGATACCTGCTACCGCCGACGCGTCGATCGGGATTGTTGGCGACCGTTACGTCGATGGAGGATCGTTCGTACTCGATATTCCGGACACAACACCCGCAATATGGGGATGCGGCGATGACGTGCTCTGGGCAGAGGGCGAAGGCGCGATGATCGCCGGGCCGCAGGGCGTCGGCAAGACCACGCTCGCTGGCCTGCTAGTACGTGGCCTTCTTGTTGGCGGCGAGGTGCTCGGCTACCAGGTTAAGGGCGGATACCGAGTGCTGTACTTGGCCATGGACCGCCCACGCCAGATTGCAAGAGCGCTGCGTCGTCAGCTTGGCGACCTCGACCGCGAGGTTCTGGCGGAAAAGCTCGTCGTATGGCAGGGGCCGCCACTGTCTGATCTGGCCAAGCAACCTCAGCTCCTCCTTGGCATGGCGTACTCCGCTCGCGCCAATGTGGTCGTAGTGGACAGCCTCAAGGACGCAGCTATCGGTCTGTCGAACGACGAGGTTGGAGCTGGTTGGAATCGGGCACGCCAGGCGTTAATAGCGGATGGCGGCCAAATTCTGGAGCTTCATCACACCCGAAAGTCAACGCCCGGTGGTGATTCGAGCTCGGCGGTCGACATGATTTATGGCAGCACCTGGCTGACCAGCGGTCTGGGCTCCATCATCCATCTGTCGGGAGAGCCGGGCGACCCGATTGTGAAGCTGCGCCACCTCAAACAACCGGCGAACGACGTCGGCCCGCTCGAAATCCTGCATGACGGATCCGCTGGCTCAATGAGCCTGCAGGGTGAAGTCGATCTGATTGCAATGGCGCGGGAGGCATATCACCAGCACGGCACGGGCATCGTCGCGGCTGCCGCGGCGGCACGCATGCACGAGACGGATCACCCGAACAAAAACGACATCGAGAAAGCCCGCCGCAAGCTTGAGGGCTACGTCAAATCTGGCCGTCTCCGCCGCAATGGTAAGCATTCCCAGACGGGTGCAGTGTTTTACGCGCCGACTGGTCCCACACCGCTTTAATGGGTCACGGCTGGGGTCACGAGAGCTTTTTCTCTATAACAGAGAACGTGACCCCCGTGACTCACAGCGTGACCCACTGAACTGCACTTTTGATCGCGGCGTGATCTGCCGTGACGTTACGCGTGAGGGGGTCACGCGCAGGCCCCCCTTTAAGAGGGGGCCTGCGTGACCCCTATGACTGGAAGAAAGAAATCAATACCTGCCTGGTGGTGTGCTGAGCTGCGATCCAAGCGGTGATATCACTTCACCTCGACGGGGACTGTCACATCCCTCGGTGAGGCGAGAGATCAGCTAGCTAGTCGCGTGCGAACAGCCGGGGACGCGGCGAGGTCTCCGGCCATTGCAAAATCGCCGAGAAGCCACTCGCCGCCGTAATAGCAGCGGGTAGGCCGCTGTCGGAGAATGGCATCGGTTGCTGAACCGCTACTCCCCAGGCGGGGATCCACAACACCCTTCAGGCGCCGCCGATACGCGATCGACACTCGGGCGAAAAGCTTGCGAATCTGGTTGCTGCACGGCAGTATCCATTGCGATGGCCGTCTTGGAGGCCTATCCCCGGTGCCGGGCCACCGCATTTACGGCGCAACACGGGGATCAAGCAGGTGTTTCGACTGCACCATTCGACAAGCATTCTGATCAAGGATTACGCCGGCAACCCAACGGCGCTTCGGTGGCAAGTGCCTGAAAAGGGATGACCGTGTCACACTTTCGTCGATCTTTGAAACAGCGGTGCCTACTCACCGGTGAATCGCCACGCCAGATCCTCCACAAACGCATCGGGAAGCAGTCCTCTCCACACGCTCTCATTCCATCAGCCGTCGGCGATCAGGCACTTCTCGAATCGTGGATGATGGCGCGCTTACAACGGGCGTCGTGGGGAGAGAAAACATATCCAATCGATGCTTGTCGTATCAGGATCCCCGGGCGTGGAACACCGGTCATCCACCTTGACGAACGTCCGACGACCAGCCGAGCAACCGCGCAACGGGTATGCGAAGTGCTGCTCCCGATCAGCGGACCTGAAGGCCCTGTTGAACACGGTGTACCGGGGCTGCGGCTGCTCGGTGTCTCGGGTAGAGACCTGACTGTTGGGCTTATCGGAACGCCAGCGGCAGTTACGATTCGGGCCGCAGTTTCTTAGCGTCCAGTGCTGTCGCTGAGGCAACGAGAACTGGAAGCCGATGGTTGTAGCCCACGCTGGGGTCCCGCGAGCCCGCAGGAATATGAGGACACCATTGTCGATATCCATGCCTGGTGTGCATCGCTGGGATCGGGGCTCCTGCGACGACTCGCCATCTTCCATAGCCTTGGGGCGCCGTACATCGTTGACGGCTGGATTAACCCCGGCACGTGGATACTCGAGTTGACGACCGATGATGTGTCGTCCTGCTCACCCAATCTTGCGACCCGGCATGACGAGTTCCTTGCCCTGCTCTGCGACGAGCACCTGGGGCTCCCGCTGCGCATAGACACCAAATATTGCATCTGTGAGCGGCCCTTCGGATTTAGCGCCGCCTGCACTTATACCCTGGTACCCCGCCACGGCCCGTCACGGCAGGAGCTACAAATCCGCTTCCGTTGGGTTCCTGGTCAGCGTGACTACCCGGAAGCCTTCCAAAGCGCGAGGAGGAATCGCGGGTGACCAGTTCGGCGCCCTCGCGGTGCCCCGCAGGACGCGCGTGATCGGCGTGGTCAGAGATTTGAGCGATATAGACGCCAGTGTCGCGTTGACAATCGTGACGATTGTCAACGGTTATTCTGTTGCAGTGCAGCGGTTCACGGCAACGGAACCGGCATTTTCTGAGGATCTCGAAGTCGTCGAGCGGCACCGCCCGTGTCAAGAGTTCGTCCAAGCAGCGCCCGCGCCCATTTCCTCCCGGGAATCCCGACAGACACGTGCAGCCGTGTGTAGCGTCAGTAATTCATGGCGACGAAGAAAATTTGGCTAGAGGGCCACCTGCTGGACCTCCAGTCTCTCGCGGACCTCCTGCCGGACGGTGACACTAGGGTGATACGCGAAGGCCACGAGTTTTATCTCACCGCGCCGTCCATCGATAACCCGTCAGTGGGCGTGGCCTACTACGACGCTGCAGACCGTCTTCTTGACACGCTCGTTGGACTAGCTCGGGTGAATAACCCTAATGTGCAGCCAGTTTCGGCCAGCGGTAGGTGCACTGAAGGTGACCTCCAGAGTTACGTCGTCAGGCCCAAGCCAGCAGAGATTCGCGTCGGCGGCGGAACACCGACCGTCACCGTCACCAACCCGGAAGGCAACGTCGTCAACGTCCCCGAGGTTCGCTCGCCGTGGCCTGGTTGGCTCGCTACTGCGCAGTCTCAACCTGAAATTGTTGAAGCACTTACGATTATGGCTCGACCAGCGCTGGAGTGGCCCGACCTTTACAACGTCTTTGAGATTATCCGCGCTTCTGTGGTTGATGTTCGTATTCTAGGTACAGCCACGAAACCCCAAGTGTCGAGGTTCACCGGTTCCGCTCAGCCACATCGCCACGCAGGGCGGCGGACAGACGTTCTCGCCAACCCGATGTGTCTCGCGGAGGGACGCGAGTTCGTGAGCAACCTGATGGCTGCCTGGCTAGCTAGTCGCACTGATCGGACTGACAGTTAGCCCACGCCAACACAAGTCGCGCTCAGAAGACTCGACTTCCAGATGCGGAGATAACGAACCCGTGAGTAACTGCGGGTGCGGTGTTCAAGTATTCCGATGACGCCTTGAACACGCATATCAGCGCTGCCGACGCAGGCACCCCACAGACGAACGACTGGGTGCTGGAGAAGGCCCAGAACACAAACTTGTGGCCGGTAGGCAGCAAGACCGGTACCTGCCCGCGGGTGTCCTCGAAAAACTGATCTGGATCAATCCACAGGAACTGGGCGGGACCGTTGGCCAAAGCATCGTAGGTTCCGTGCATGGCCACGGCTCGCGTCCCCGGCGGAGTCCCGGGCATATCTCCGGCACAGATCACCCCGGGAGCTTCCCGGACGACACTTTTCTTGCAGACGATGCCTGACGGGGTGGTGAACAGAAGGTTGGACGTCTGCATGAGCTCTGCGGCATCGCGGGGCAACGGACCACTGTCGTCAATCAACGAATCGACGTCCGGATAGTTGGGCTCCGCTCCGGCGGTCGGCAGCAGCCCAGTCAACACCATCAACGCGAGCACAGCGCCGACCAGGAATCGTCCTCCCACCGTCAAGGACGATGAGATGCCGCAATCGCCCTCACCGCTGCGCCGTTTGTCCTTCGTCATGTGTGACGCCCCCCTACCTGATCCCTTGGATCTCGAACTATGCCAGCTCGCCGCGGCTCTCCCTGCCGCAGCGGTCATCAGTCCTGGACAGCTATGTCACAAATGAGTTCACTGGTGTAGCTCATTCATGGACGGCCGGTGAAGCGTTCTCGCCGGTCCTCATGTTGTCGACAACTACGCAGTGAATGTGCCTTTGAGGTCCGCGCAGAGGTTGTTCCCGAACCGGTAGTCGAGCAGACGCCGCCGGTGCATCTGGTGCACGGCAACCCCCGGAGAGATCCCCACCTGCCTCGCAGCGCGCACGATGTCACCGTCCCGGGTGAGGCCTTGGAACGGTGCGATGCCGCTGGCGCCGAACAGCGTCTCGAAGGCGAACTGGTTCGCTCCCTTCTCGGCGGCACTGGTGCGCTTCTTCTCCGTCTTGAACTCCAGATGCATCTCGCCGCGGGGGTCGTTGAGCACGTGACCGAGTTCGTGGAACAAGGCCCAGATCACGAAGCCGTCCTTGCCCCAGCGACCCGTCTGCTGGATGACCGGCACCTGCTTGTCGATCCACCGTGTCATCCCGAGCAGCGGGAAGTTCTTCGGCGGCTCAACGACCATGAGGACGACGCCGATCTCCGCGAGCAGGCCCGCGATATCGCGGAGCATCGTCTTGTCCGGTCGGGCCGCCCGCGCTCGCAGCTCCGGCAGCGCCGCGCGCAACTGCACCTCGTCGTAGTCGTACTTCCGGCCGCGCTCAAACGGCTCGGTGAGCTCCGCGGCGCGAAGCCACGCAGTCAGAGCTGTCCGCGCTACGTCGGCGCCAGACTCCTTCAACGCCGCGAGCGCGTAGTCACCCTTCGACGCGGTCTCGTGAAGGTGCTGGTAGACCTCCCAGGTGCCGCAGCGATGGAAGGCGAGGAAGTCCGACACCAGGCGACCCGGATTGGCACGCGTCGCAGTCGTGGCGCCGAGGCTCCGCAGGTAGGTCGCGGCGTTCGAGTCGATGGCGTCAGCGTGCTCCGCGAGGTCCTCCTCCTCGGCGATGCGGCTCTGGTCCGCCCGGTATGCCGCCTCGTACCGCAGCCACGCGTCGGCGGGTATCCCGACCACGCGTTCCAATCGCCTCGCCGTGTCCGCGGTGATTGGGGCACGCCCGTGAACGATCTCGTTGACCTGCTTGCGACTGCACCCCAGCATCTCGGCCACGCGCTGCTGGGAGAAGCCCTGATCGTCGATCCACTCTTCCAGGTACTCCCCGGGGGCGACGGCGTAATTGGTTGTGGTCATTGGCTTCTCCTCTCAGTGGTAGTCGTTGATCTCAGTGACTGTCACGGTGACCGCGTCCCAGGGCTCAACCTCGCCTTCGGGCCGGATCAGCAGACGGTAGTTATCGCTGAGCTTCCCGGCCCACTCGCCGGCGCGGTCCTCATGAAGCTGGTGCCAATAGCCCAACGGGTCGATGGTGGCCAGTTCGCCCACCGTCTCGGCCGTGCGCAGCGCGTTGACCCGCAGGCGGAGTTTGTCGGCGATGTCCCCACGTTTCTTCCGCATCTCCCGCTCGTCCGTACACAGCTTCTGGACCTTCCGGTCCTCGTAAAACACTTTCACCAGGTGTCACCGATTTCGTTACAGTCTAACGTCGGCCAACCGCGCGTTATGCCGCATGTGACGAAGAAGGCCCACCGAGATTCGTCAGGCGGATGCCCGCCGGGATATCGGCCCACATCCGTGGAGATCCGAGCGTATCGACGTGGCACGACAGGATGGTGACGCCATGCCGGTAGTCCGTTCGGGCCACGGAGAGCAGTTCGGAATGCATCTACCAGCGCCGGCGCGGATAGGCGGACGCAGTGCCGGGGTGCGTGGCTCCGAGACGAAGTTGGTAACGGCGACAGGTGCACGTCCGTCCGCGCCTCAGCCTAAGTTTTTTCACGCCGCGTGATACACCGCCGCCTATGACCACCACATCACGCGGCCTGGAATGCCGCGCTTTCGGGCACAAGATCCCCAACGCTGAGGTCCGCCGGCACGTCGCCGTGCTGGTCGCCAGCGGCCAGCGGTTCGTTCCTGAGGCCGCCGCACGCTATGGCATCTCAACGGCCACCGTGCGGCGATACACCGCCGCCGAGTTCGGAGGCGACCGGTGAGCGAGGAACCGTTGGATGTGGAGACCGTCGATGAGACCGATGAGACGAAACCCGCAGCCGAACCGAAGGCAGCCGAGAAAGCCGATGGCGCGCAAAAGGCTGCATCGGTGAACGGCGAGGATGCGCACAAGGGCGGCGGTAGGAGCTGGACCCCTGGCCGGGTGGGTACCCAGATGGGTGTTCCACCGTCCGCATTGCGGAAATTCAAAACAGAGCCGGTCGCCGGCGTCAAAAATCTGGCGGCAGCACAGTGGAACGCTGGGCAACATTGGGCGGGCAAGCTGGGCGGCACGGTGGCCACGAAGATGCCGACTGCAGGTGGCAAGGCCGTGGCCAAGGTCCTGGCGCGGGCGATTCCTGGTGTCGGTTCGATTGTCGCTGGTTTCTCTGCGTGGAAGTCGTTCAAGGACGGCGATTATGTGGCAAGCGTGCTCAACCTGATCGGTGTGATCCCTGGTCCGATTGGCTGGCTCGGTATGGGTGCCGCCGCAGCCTGGGATTTGAGCGGTGTTGGGCACCCGGGCGTGTGGGAGGCCCCCGATGGTGTGTCGACGTTCATGCTGCCCGCCTCTGCAAAAGATTCTTCTGGTGTGAAGGAGCTGGATGCGTTGTTGCGTGAAGCTCAGCAGGAGAAGGTGTTTGGTTTCCAGGACGGCCCTGAAGGCACCGTGTGGAATGCAAGCCCACCGGTGGCTTTGAAGCTGGACACCCCGGAGGTAGAGAAGGCGTTCACTAACTGGCTTCGGGGCGTATCTGAATTGTTCGCCGAGGTAGACCGGACGATGAGCCAGTCCGATGAGCCGTACTTTCATCGGTACCGACAAGAACTCGCACCGCATCTGGCGGCGATGGCTGAACTCAAAAGCCAAGTCAAGCCGCTGATGACACAGTTGTCCGCAGTGAGCAAGAGCGGTGCCGCTATGTACCAGGCGGTACTGGATGCCAATAAGACTGCACGCCAACAGCTTGCCAATGACGGGCATCTGTCGGACCAAGGACCCGCGAGCGCGATGAAGGCAAAGTCCGCAGCCGCGCAGACTCAGCTCGAGGCCTCCAACGACAAGCTCAGTCAGCTCTTCGACACCGCACCGGCACCGATCTACACCGCGAAGTCACCGTCGCTAACTGCTCCAGCGGCTCCCAGCACCAAGCCCGCGCCGCTGCCGTTGTCGGCCACTGTTCCGCCTGTTCTTCCTCCACCGGAGAAGAAGCTCGAGTCCAAGGGCGACGATCTGGGCAAGCTGCTCTCGAGCCTGGGAAACAAAGGACTTGGCGGCACTCCTGGCGGATCGCCTTTGGGCGGAAGCCCACTCGGGGGTGGCCACGGTGGCGGTACTCCGCTGACATCCCCGACCTCCAAGCCGGCCGACACCGAGCCCAAGAAGCTCGTCGAGGACAAGAAGGACGACACCAAGAAGCGCGAGGAGAAGTCGCTTCCCAAGCCGTTGCCGACCAACAACCCGGTCGTTCCCGGGGCCCCGGCGCCCAACACGCCCGCGCCCGGCACTCCGGCACCGGGTGCGCCCAAACCCGCTGCGGGACCGCCGGACACGACCGTCGACGTCAAGGGCAAGAAGACTCACTTCCCCGACGCCAAGACCGCGAAGATGGCCAAGCTGCTCGCGGCAGCAGACCCGAACCACCCGATCTCGCTGGCCGACGCCGCGGCGCAGTCGGGGCTGACCCCGCCGGTGCCCGGCCAGGACCCCGGTAAGCAGATCGCGCCCGCCGAGGCCAAGCCCGGTGACTTCGTGGTCGCCGGCGACAAGCACTACATGGTGCTCGGCGACGGCAAGTTCTACGACCTGAGCCAGTACAAGAACGTCGATGCCTCTGAGCTGCCACATGACATGGGTTCGCGCGCAGGCTACTTCCGCCTCGGTGACCCCGGCGCCGCGGCTGCTGGCCAGGGCCCGGTGTCGGGCCCGACCTCCGGCGTGCCGTTCTCGGTGCCCGGAGCCACCGACGCACCCACGGCTCCAGCCGACGCCTCACCGGCAGCCGCTACCCCCGGGCAACCCACGGGCGCAGCGCATCCGCCAGCTGCACCGCCGCAGTCCGTGCCGTCGACCGGAAGCCCCGGTATTCCCAAGGCCGGTGGTTCGGCTCCGGCCAACGCGGCGGCCACGGACACCGGCGGCGGCTCGGCTGTGCCGTCATCGACGGTGCACAACCTCGACCCCGCAGCAGTGAAGTGACCATGACAAGGACACTTGCTGAGATATTCGCTGACATGGAGAACGTGTGGTCAGAGGCGGCGTTCGTTTCTGCTGAGGCCGTTGGCATCGCAATCGACGATCCAGATGACCCGCACGTCGCTGTAGCCGTGCAGGACCAGCAGATCGTCTACATCGGTATCAGTGACGGGATGCTGCGCATGCCGCTCGACCAGCTCCAGGACGTACTCAATGCCTGCATTTTCAACGCATTCAGCATGTGGCAGAAACAATCAAGCGGAGGGCTAGACAGTGCCGACGATTCCTAACGCAGGTCGTGAGATGCAGCTTTACCTGCACACTCTCGGGTCCTCTATCGCCTGCGCGACACAGACCAAGGCCGTCACGCTCGAGCTCGGCGATACGCGAGAGCCAAGCCCGGCAGCACAGAAGGCGAAGGTGTCGCGCCTACTTGATGAGGCAATGGCCTCGCTCGATGCCGTGATCCGGTCCAAAAAGCTCCCATCGACCGACATTCCGGCTGCCACGTTGGGCCGCCGGCTGATTGAACGAGGCGAGACCTACGACGCGGTCAATCGCACTTACACGCCGGGGCCTGGGTTCGCGGCTTACCTCGCCGCGCTGGTCACGGATGAAGTGGCCACCGCGCAGATACAGGCCACGCTCATGAAAGCGGACAGAGAGGGCTGCTAGCTTCTCGTCGAATAGCTTTGACGCATGACGACGCGGCTGCCGCGATCGACTGCAGCCAACCGCGGCGCCCAGTTTCCACATGAGTGCAGGCATCTACGTCCGCCGATGCATCGAGGTCCCTATCATGGCGCTTGCACGAGAGGGGTGGGGTCATGATCAAGGTTCTGCACGGATTACGCGCCAAACTGGTTTCCCTGCATCGGGAGATTGAGCGTGAATTGGGCCAGAAGCCGACAGGGTTAGCCGCTCGCGAGCTGCTGGACGCCTTGGATGCGCAGCTTCGAACGATCACAGACGCGGTTCCTGTCGATGCGCCTATGACGACAAGCATGCTGATGAATGATTCGGAGGACTGGATACGAGTCTCGGTGTTCGTGGAGACTGCGCTACGCGATTTGAGTCGTCTCATTCAGGAATGCGGCAACGTTGTTCACGAACGCAAACAACCGTTCCTACGGTTGATTCGGCGTATCGAGTCCGAAGGCTACGAAGTCGAGGGGACCAGGTTCACCCAGGTAAGTGATGGTCACGATTGGTCTGTTGACGAACTGGACAGCCCGGCGGTCCGGGTTCAGTTAGACGCGGAGCAGATCGCTCGCGCGGAACAAGCAGCCCAGTACCAGCAGCGGCTAGAACGCATGGATGCAGCTATCCAAGAGATCGAATTCGAGTACGCCGACCGCATCCGGAAACTGCCCAAAGCCGTACCTTCGCCGCCAGCGAGCGGTAACCAAATCAGCAGCCTCGAGTAAGACGATGAAATACCGGACCCGCTGCGCCACGCAGCCAAGCGGTGGGTGCTAGGTTGCTGCCTTCCTAGTTTGGAGTCGCGCTTTCGACAGCGGGCTCGTCTCCGATCAGGTTGCTTTCCTTGAATATCTGAAGTCCTGCGCTGTTCACCAGGTAGTAGTAGGTGGCCTCAGTGGTGTTGGTGACCAACCATCCATCGGTAGCGACTTTAACGTTGGACAGTGTGAGAGTGGCGTTATCGCTGAGCCGTAATCCACGGTACGACAGACTGCCAGAGGCGGATCTGCAGATAACTACCGCAGATTCTGTGGTCCGCAAGATGAACTCAGCCCGCGCCCCGGAAACGCACCGAGCGAGCCCGTTGTAGCCGGTAAATCCTCTTGTGTCGGCGTCCGGCAGGACCATTGTGGGTGCTTCGGGTGGCCGGCTCGATGAACGATACGGAGCCTGCGACGGCGTTGGCATGACTGAAACGACGTCGGTCACCATTGGCGCAGTTGGCGTTGACTCAACAGCCTGAGAGGTTTGACCTGCGTCGGATTGACGCATCAGCCATGCCGCGCCCACTACAAGGCATCCCAGAATCAGTGCGCCGCCAATGATGGCAGCGATGAGCGCAGTGTGTGAACCGGATTGCGCCGGGGCCGAACGGCCCTGGGAAGACACCAGGGGTTGCGCGAGCGGCCGAATCTGCGTGGGCAGAGGCCCGTATGCGCGCTGATTGGCCGGGTTGAGCTGTGTGTGGTTCATGTCGGTTGGCGCGTAGCCGGAACGAAGCTGCGTATCGGTATTGCCGGCCAACGCATCGGCAAATTGCCGACAGGTACTGAAACGATCGGCAGGATCGATCGACAGAGCTTTCGCCATGGCCGCGTCATACGCGACCAGTTCTGGTTTGACGTCCGAGAGTTTGGGCGCCGGAGTCCGGACACGCTGAATCAACATGGGAAGGCTGGGGCTCGACATGATCGCCGATCCGGTGAAAAGCTGAAATGCCGTGGCCGCCAACGCATACTGATCGGCGCGCCCATCCAACGTCTGTCCGGTGATTTGTTCAGGTGCCGCATAGCCAACAGTGCCGAGCACCATATTGGTGGCAGTCAGACTGCTCAGCAGATCATCCAGAGGGCGGGCAATGCCGAAGTCTGCAAGGAACATTGACTTCCGCCCTGTGCGGGCGTCGGTGGTCACTAAGATGTTTGCGGGCTTGACATCGCGGTGCAATAGGGATTGACCATGAGAGTAATCCAGCGCATCGGCAATCGCCGAAACGATCTGCAGTACTTCGATAGGCGCTAGGCCGTCTGAACCGCGTTCCTTCAACAGCTCAGTGCAATCAGCGCCGTCGATGTAGTCCATCGACATCCATAGCTGACCGTCATGATCGCCACTGTGGTGGACTTGCACGATGTTGGGGTGGCGCAACTTGGCTGCCAGCTTGATTTCACGCATGAATCGGTCGCGGTAGTCCTCATCTTCGCTGATCTGCATCCGCAGTACCTTCAGCGCTTCAAGACGGTCCAGTCGGGTGTTTCGGACCAGGTACACATCACCCATCCCGCCGCTGCCCAGGAGGGACTGAACGGCATAACCTTCGAAAGCTGTCCCGTTCTCCAAGACCACGGATAGGACAGTACGCAAAACAACCGGCAACGGCAGCGGTTACGGCGACCAGCGTCCCGAAACCGGGCTGCTATGGGCCGGCTCCGATAGGAGGAAGGGCATCTGCAGGGGACACACATAGGCTGAAACCATGTCCAGGAACTGTGCTGAGATCGCGGTGGTCGGGTTTTCGGGCGAGCGCTGTACAAGCGTCGCTTAACGATGCGGACAGTGTGCGCAGCTATCTATCAAACGGGCAGTATCGACGTCCGGGAGAGTTCCGCGGAGGTATCGATGAAGCGGAGTTGCCCAGCCTCGACGTCACATGCGCAATGCAGATAGCTAAGGCCGGAGCGGTGTTCAAGTTGAGTGGGGACCGCGACGATCTAGTTGACCAACTATGCAGGTTGTGCCCGAAGTGCGCGGAGATCGTTGGCGACAAGCGCTGCGTTCATTTCGCGATTGGGACGTCGATCGAATGTCACGGATTCACGTTGTCGGTCGCGGAGTACAACGTTCAGCGGAAACCGCCAGTCACGATTCCTCTAAAGACCAATTGCAACAATGATTTTGACGCAATTTTTCGTTGGTTTGTCGACGTGATGATAAAGACTGTCGATGTGAGTGCGCGCGGCCTATAGGAACACTTGTTGCGGCAGGTCATGGAAGCGGGCTAGCGAGCTTCATGTCGCAGATGCGCGATTGAGCAGTCCTCGAGGGCTCCCTGTTTCGTGCGCTTCATCGAAAGACTAGCCGCTGCATCGCGGCTTATGGCGCGGCTGCGTGCAAGTATCGATGCATGTGCAAACGCCGGTTCGCTCTGACAGCTATTGCAGCCTTGGCTGCGGTGGGTGTGTCGGCGTGCTCTACGACGGGCGTCGCCGGCGAGGCGGTGCCCGCGGCTGATTCGGCAATCACGCAGAAAGCTGCAACACTCGCGCCCGCCGCGCCGCGATACATCGACGTGAGCGGAAAGGTGGTGGTGCCCCGGGATTCGTATGGCAGCCAATACGGAGCCCAGCCATATCCCGGAATCGCCATCGGACAGCACCAGTCCGATGGGTCTACGAAAGACTGCACCCTGGGCCCCTTGGTCACCGGCGCGCGAGGGAAAGGCTTCATCACGGCCGGCCACTGCGACCAGACACCCGGCGGCGAAGTATTCGTCTTCGCCGATACCGATGCGGCCAAACCTGTTTCGATCGGAGTAATCACCGGGGCAGAAGACAAGCCGACCCCGCAGGGGTACAGCGACTCCGCGGTGATCTGGACCGGAAACGTTGATTCGTCTGCCACCAAGATCGCCGGACGTTGGCCTGTGGTCGGGGTGATGACAGCGTCCGAGGTCCGCAGATTGCCAGTAGGAACTCCGATTTGCATCAACGGAGCCTGGAGCGGTGTGGTGTGTAGTCCGCTGATCGCCGCGGACGATCAATATGTCCGCACCCCACGCCTGGCGCAAGGCGGAGACTCTGGCGCGGCCGTCTTTGTGGTCGACCAAAAGGGCGAAGCTCGTCTGGTCGGTATCCACAGCGGATTTGAGAACGGTCAGGACGAAGCAACTTTCCTTGAGCCTGCCCTACAACGACTGGGCGCAACGGCACTCACTGCTCCCTGATCGCGCCGCCTTCGGTCGAGCCTGTCCGCACAGCGCAACATGCCCGCATGACTACTGAAGAGCGTGGCGGCGAAGACACCGTCGCCATCCGCGACCCACAAGCCCTGGCAGAAACAATCGACGCCTTTGATGCCCTGGCCAAAGACGACCCCGCCCCGCGCATCCTCAAACTGCTGAAACTGCCGGCGGCCACCGACGGCTCGTCCACCAATACAGCTGTCATCGAAATCGTGAAAGAGATCGCCGACGAGGCCTCCGCCCGCACCAAGGAACTACGCGGGATCGTCGAGGAGCTGCGCGAGTGGGCCACCGCCGAGGTAGGCACTGATCAGCAGGCCAGCGCGGAAATCAAAGCGACGGAAGGCTGATCAGGCATGAGCGAAGACAAACCCACCGATCTGGGTTCGGCAAGCGCACATGCGGAAGCACTCGCACTCTCGCGCCGCGCTACCGAACAACGGCGTCGCTGCACCGAACTCTCGGGGGAAAACAAGGGCAAGACCATCAACAAGGCCTGCGAACGGCTCATCGCGCAAGCCCAGGCCAACGAGCAGAAGGCCGACCGTCTGAACCTGGTGTCCGAGGCGCTGAAAATGCGGGAGGATGCGGCTCGAATCTGGAACCGCAACGCCCCTCGCGATTCAGAGCTGGCCGACGCCCGAAAGGCGATAGGCGCGGCCAGCGAGGAACTCAAACGGGTAGAGGGGGTCGCGGTGATCGCTGCTGACGCGAAAATGAAAGCAGCGATACAGCATTCAGCTGGTCTGAACGAGCGCCGTAAGCAAGCCGACGAGGACTACGAGCGTGCCGAAAAGCGCGCCAGAGCCAAACTGTCAGAAGTTAAAGGCAAGAAGGGCAAAGACGGCGAGAATCACGGTAAGAAGACGCCCGGGCCCAACCCAACCTCTCAGACCAGATCCACGCCCGGACCCGCAGCGCCTGCTAAACCTTCAGCCGCCGCTCCCGCTCCGGCAACATCTACCAGCCGTGCGCTCAACGCCAGCGCCTCTGTTCCAGACAATTCGCTGAGTGATCTCCTTGTCCGAACGGGTCAGCTTCGGCCGCAGCGGGAAATGCAATCTCCTAATCAGACACCTTTTCAACAGCAGCCCCAGGTTGCCCCAGCGACAGCTGCTGCTGCACCCAGTGCGGTCGTGTCCGCTCGGCCAGACGGCCGGAAAGTCGACGAAGCGCTCAAGAGCAGTGACTTTCCCGATATGCCAGTTCCATTCGCGATGTCATCCTCGCCCGCGCCTTCAACAACTACCGTTGCCGGATCTGCAGCCGCGCAGCCAAGCGTCACCCCAGGAACATGTGCCTCAGGCATGAAGACCGAAAGCAACGTCAGTGGCCGACCAGATGGTCTTCGAGGTGCATTCAGTCCGTCCACGGCGACGTCAGCTGCAACGGCACGGCTTACCAACCTTCAAGGTTTCCAGGCAGCGCAGACGCAAGCCGGTACGGCACAGACGGGTGTGGGGCAGCCGGGAATGATTCCACCGATCGCAGCGGGTGGATCCGGGATTGGAGCGCGCAGGGAATCGCCGAAGATTTACGCCACCGTTGAGTGCACCTATGAGGAAGGCGTCGTACGCGGAGGCACTATCGCAGAGAACCGTCCTGACTTCGACGACAAATGAGCAAACGGTCCGTTCGACGTTGGGGCTACAGGTCAGTTAGTTAGGCCTTTTGGCACTCACGGCCGGAGTGCTCGGTCACGGAGGTGTGCCGGAGATCCGTTGTCGGCAAATCCCCGATATCGTGTTTTGGGTGCTCTCGGATGCGCAGTTGTTGGCCTCATATGTCGGAGGGGACGGGTCGGCGTTCGAGGAGCTATTTCGGCGTCATCACCGTCGTTTGTACCGAGTAGCCTGCACGTTAAGTGTGAATGCTCAGGACGCTGAGGATGCTTTGCAGGAAGCCATGATTTCTGCTTGTCGGGGTGCGTCGCGTTTTCGGCATGATGCGTCGGTTCTCACATGGCTGACTCGGATCCTGATCAACGCGTGTACTGAACGGATGCGCAAATCTCTCAAGGCGCAGACAGCCGACATCGCTGACCTCGCTGACGCGGACCTAGATACGGGTGGTCTGTCAGGGGAGCAGGACACCGCGGTGGTGATTAGCCGCGCTCTGCAGCGCCTACCAGTGGGGCAACGTGCGGCGGTCTTCCTTGTCGATATGCATGGCTACAGCGTCTCGCAGGCAGCCGCAATGCTGGGGGTCGCCGAGGGCACCATCAAAAGCCGTTGTGCACGCGGCCGTCTGTCGCTAGCGGCAGCACTGGGTTATCTCTGTCCGGCACGCGAGGTGTGAAGACTGAATCCAAGGGCGCATCGGCGCGAAATCGGGGCAACGTGCACGTAATCAGGACCATCTGGACGACGTGCCAGAGGCGACTTGTGTTCGGTTCTCAGTATTCGGAAGTAGTCGAGGCGATCGCATCACCACAGGTGCCACCCAATGGTTGGTGTTTGTGTGGGTGTGGCAGCTGGTTTGGACGGCATCGGTCAGCAGGCGCAGGTCGTTTCTGAGCGACGTGGTCAGCTGGGCTACCACGCGTGTGTGATCAATCATCGCGACATCGATGGTGTCCGCCAGGTCGCCGACAGGCAGCTGGTTGCGGACTGCTCTTGTGAACGATTCGCGTGCGGCATCAGCGAAACTGTCGCCGACCGCGCGTATGTGGCCAAGAAACTCTTTGGTGTAGTCGGCATCGATGTTCTCGTCGTTACCTAGTGGGCGCGCGGGCCGCGGCTCAATACACACGTCGGGGATTGGCATCGCTGGCGGTGCTAGGTTGGGTGGCTTGACCCATTTGCCAGTGGTCCCGAAAACTGTCCATGCCGCGGCCACAGCACCCACAGCGGATCTCATTTGTTGGCCCAGATGCTCAAACAAAGGCCGGTATGCAGCCATAATCGTGCCCGTACCTGCCAGCAACAGGTGCACAGCCACTTCGTTCGAGGCCTGATCGCGTGTTTGAATCACCGCCTGCAAGGCTCCGCCAGTCATTTCCCTGATAGAGACAGCAAGAGCATCCATGCGAGTGAGCATGAGGGTGACCACAGGATCCATGCTGGCGAAGACTTGTCCGTGGGGTGCGCCGACGAACTCACCGGAGAACGGATCATCCATCCGCCTGATTGTGCAGGACTCGATCCATGATCGCGACCCATGTGGATACGCATACTTCCAATACTTGCTATGTCGCGTTCTTCGGGCCACTATGGCGGTATGGAGGGATTCGCTGCTCCTCATCCACTCGATGAGTGCATCGGGGAGAACTGTGTGGTCCACAATCCCAGCAGCCACCACATGCGAGGCTGGCCGCAGCGGTGGCAGAACGATGGCGTCTTAAACCGGATCTGTCCGCATGGACAAGCCCACCCTGACCCGGATCAGTTCGGGCTATGGGTGGCCCAAGGCCGCGAGACAAAGGCAGTCCACGCATGTGACGGATGCTGTGCGTCTCCTCTGCAGCCGCAGACGTCTCATCGCACCGCAGCAGATGTTGAGGCCGAACTGTCAATGCTGCAAATGGTGCGAGACGTCCTCCATAACGGCGAAGCGTTAACCGTCCAGCCCACGGAACTGGACGCGACATTGCGTGCCGAACTCGCGCGCCTCCACCACCGCCGGGAGAAGTAAACCGCGCCAGAGGAAACCGGAGCCTCTGGGGCATCTGTCGGTCAATCCTGCCAGCGAGCTTGCGTCCATTCCATCGGGCGACACTCGATGCTCAACGTCCCTGTTTCCCGCGTTGCAGGGGGTCTGCCGCTGGATCCCATTCCTGACCGTCCGCGCCGACATCCCGACGCTTGACCGTCGGGGCCGGCGGCCGGATCAGTTTCTTCAACCCCGCCAGATCCGCGTATCCCGCCCGAAGTTCCTTCGCGCGCGCCGCCAACACGGCATCACCGGATACATCCGCAGCGATCCGCGCGAACACCATGTCCAACTGCCGCAACGCCTCTACATAGGCGTCCGCATACGCCCGCTCGATTGCGCGGCTCAGCGCCTCTGGTTCCACACTGGCTGCTTCCGCGTTCAAGTTCAGCTGCTGCAACTCGCCACGCACCGACACCGTCACCGTGCCGACACTTGCGGGCGGGGGACGCTGAATCTCGACCGTCCCGGCGACCTTGTCTACCCAGCTGCCCAACCACGCAACAAGATCATCACCAGCCAACTCATCGAAGCCCATGGGATACCTCCTCTGCCGAGCCGCTTGGTGTACGGGCCAATACCCGCAACTGATCGCAGTGCATAGCCGGTGCTAGGCCTTCACCAACTCATCCAAGGCATCGAGGGCCCGTCGCAGCTCGTCGACGAGCCAGCTGTCGGTTTTACGTCGGTACACATCAAGTAACGACCGGTAATACCAGAGGTGATCGCCCGGGTCCTTGACGCTGAAACGCTCCCACAACTCTGGCCCTATCTGCCGGAAGTCGCGCAGTATCGCCCGGGCGTTGTCCACCTTGTCGGCGAGCGAGACCAGGATGGTGTCATTGGATGCGTTATCCAGATGTCGGATATAGCTCGCCTTTCTTTCACGCCAAGGAGGTTTAGGGCTTTCAAATGTGTCGCTGCACTCGGCAACGATTCGTTCAACATCAGCTCCGAACCGTTCCCGAATCTCATGCAAGGTCTGCGTGCCGCCCTGATCTTCAGCGGCGTCGTGTAGAAGCGCTGCGATGGCTTGCTCCTCAGTGCCGCCAGCTTCGATCACCAATCCGGCGACGGACAGCAAGTGTCCAATATATGGAATCTCTCCGCCCTTGCGGGTTTGCGTTTGATGCTTGCCTGCCGAATATGTGAGTGCCTCATGGAATTTCGCTGTGAGGCGCGGTGCGCTGGCTTCTGTTGGCATGTCATCCTCTTTGACTGGTGCGATATAGGCGGTGAAGTGCAGTTTCTACGGATGTCTCAATCGTGTTGTGGCTGTCCGTATGACTGCGGCCCGTCCTTGGTGATGATCGACGGCATGGGACTTTCGTAATGAGATTCCGGAGCCGGGTAGTAGGGCGATGACCAGCCCACGTTTACCCCGTCATGGATGCCCCGATGAATCTGGAATCGATACCCGTCTGGGGTGTGCCCGTCCGCGACTCGTGTCTGGGAATCTGCGGGCTCTGCTGAGTCGATCCAACCCCAGCTGTCCCATACTTTGAGGAACGTGTCGAACACCTCATCACCGGTGAGGTCGCCGTATCCCCACACCCAATAGTGAACGAAGAATTCCCATTCGCCCTCGCTGGCCACGCCACTCCACGAGCGCCCGCGCGGGTTGCGACCTGGACGTTGAAACCCCACAATCCAGCCGTCGGGCAGCTGCTTGAGGGTGTGGACGACATGTTCGATAGTGCGTTGGCGCGCAAGGGCGTCGGTGAGCTTAGGGTCCTTTTTCCTGCGGTATTGCCTCGGCGCGCTGCCACCGCTCGATTTCGGCAGATCTCTATCCATCGAAATGCACCACGCAACAAGTGCCAGAACACCGACCAAACCCCACAGAAGGAGTAACCACCCGACCAATCCTCTTGGCACACCGACAACGATGATCAGCGGTACTAAAGATGCGAGATATCCAACGCCACAAGCTATCCCAATCCGGTGAACCATCAAGCGACGCCGCAGCGGAGCGCTGCGCGGGAGCACAAGGGTCTCAATCGTCCCGTCAACGCTGTCACCCATTGCCACCGCGCAAGTCAACAGCAGAACATCAGCCAACACGAATAACGGCCAGGCCGTCATCGGTGCCACGTAACCGCAATAAATGATCCACCCAAATACGAGTGCTGGCATCAACCCCAACGTCACCAGCGAAAAAATCACAGCGAAAAGCGCGTACCAGCCGCCGTACCGCAAACGCGCAGCAAGTGCCAGCGCCACAACAACCACCTGCGAGATCCCAAGCACTACACCGCCCCGCTCACTAGTTCACGAACGCCCAAAGAGAGCACCCGACGCCCGTCTAGGTGTCCCAAATAGCCGATATCTGCTCTGTCATGAATGCCTCAAGCACGATGCGGGTCGTCGTAAGACTGCGGGCCATCCTTGGTGATGATCGACGGCATGAGACCGTCATAACGAGATTCCGGAGCCGGGAAGTAGGGCGACGTCCAACTGGTGCCGACACCATCGTGTGCACCGCGCTGAATATCGAAGTGATACCCGTCTGGCGTGTGCCCATACGCGGCGCGTGTTAGCGAATCTGCAGACTCGGTTGATTCGATCCAACCCCACGAATCCCATACCTCGACAAAAGCTTCGAACACCTCGTCGCCTGAGAGGTCGCCATAACCCCACACCCAATAGCCAACGTCGAAGTTCCACTCCCCGTTGGGTCCGACCGCTCCGCTGCCCGCGCTGAGTGCGTTCCAGCCCGGTCGTTGAAATCCGACGATCCAGCCGTCAGGGAGCTGTTGCAGGGTGTGGACGATGTGCTCGATGGTGCGTTGGCGCGCGAGTTCGTCGGTGAGGTCGGGGTGGATCTGTGGTGCGGTCATGTCAATCACGCTGGGGCTGTTCATAAGACTGCGGCCCGTCCTTGGTGATAATCGACGGCATCACACCCCCGTAGGCAGAGCCCGAAGCGGGGTAGTACGGCGAAGTCCATGTCAATGCGACTCCGCCATGGATGCCCCGGTATATCTGGAATCGATACTCGTCTGGCGTGTGCCCGTACGCAGCCCTCGTCTGAGAATCTGCGGGCTCTGCCGAGTCGACCCAACCCCAGGAACTCCATAACTTGAGGAACGTATCGAACACCTGATCGCCGGTGAGATCGCCATCACGCCATACCCAATACCCAACGTCAAAGTTCCACTCCCCATTCGGGCCAACCGGTCCCGAGGATGCGCTAAGCGGGCGAAATCCTGGTGCCTGGAAACCCACGATCCAGCCATCGGGCAACTGCTGCAACGTGTGGACTATGTGCTCAACAGTGCGTTGGCGCGCAAGTTCGTCGGTCAGTTCGGGGTGGATCTGCGGTGCGGTCATGTCATTTCCCATGATAGTGATCTGCCTTCAATGGTTATCGCCTCATTCCCGCGATGATCTCGCCGATGATGCGCAGGCTCTTGCTGTCGTCCTCCCAGTAGGCGTGGGTGTGGGCCCGCTGGTCTTGGTTTTTGATCAGTAGCCCGGTTTTTTCTGCGATCTCTTCGGGATGTGCTCCAAAGTCTTCGCGGTGGGGCATGCGCCCGTGCGCAACCCGTTCGAAGTTTTCGAGGAATCGTATGGGGTCGTTGGGGTGGATCAGCGCCCATACTGGTGCCTTTCCGGCCTCTAGGTGGACCCCTTGGAGTATGAGTTCTTCGACGGTGCGCGCGTGCATGCCCGCACCGCCGAGAGTGACCAGCGAATGCGCGTTTAGTCCTGCTCCTTGGGCGGCTTCCCCAACCACAACCGCGCCGTAGGAATGTCCGATCACGGTGCGATGCGCGTCCGGTATCTGGTTGGTGTGGTCGAGGCGCTCGAGGAAGTCGCGCAGTCGCGGAGCCCCGGCCTCAGCGAAACTATTCCGCGCCGCGCCGGAGAGCCCCAGCGATTGTGGGGCAAGGTAGTTCTGCCAATCCACCACCGCTGCAGCGGCATTGACGTCGTGCCCTAACGCTATGTCAGTACTGCGCTGGAAGCGCTGGGCGACTTCCATGTAGCCAGTGTTTTCCGCGCTCGGGATGAGTTTGGTTGCGTCGGTGAATGTTCCGGGCACCAGCACGCCGGTGTGCGTGGCTAGGTCGGGGTTGCCTACCGAGGTGATCGAGCGTCCGTCGGTGGGTTCAAATCCCAGCAAGTACCGGCGCGGCATATCGGGGTGGTTCTGTATGGCTTGTTCGATGCTGCGATACAGCGGGTCGTCGGGTAACCGTTCCAGCCAATGACTCAGCGCGTCACGGGCGTACTCGTCACACAGGCTAACGGGTAGTCGGGCTTTGTCGCCGAACATCGGGTCTTGCCGGAACAGGTCCGTGCGTTGGGCAGGGTTGAGGTGGTCCCACAGTTCACGCATCCGGCCCGGATCGGTGGGGGCATCGGAGGCGCCGTCGATGAACTTCTGCACCCACTCAGGCCGCTCGCCAGGCGCTCCGAGAAGGGCTCCGTTGTCAGCGGGTGGTTTTGGTGGTTCACCGCCATCATGTGCACGCCCCGCGGCGGGTGCTGGCTCGGCTGGCCGCTCGGGGCCGGGTCGCACGCCAGCGGGGGAGCGTTCGGCGGGTGTGGGTTCGTGTGCGGCGCGGGCGGCTGCCGGGGTCGCTTCGCCCGGTGTGGCCTTGGCCAGGGAGGGTCTGGACTCCACCGGTGCAGGCGGATCGTGCAGCGGCCGGTTGGGGACAACAGGTTCGCGAATGGGTTCGCGCAGCGGTGTGATGGTGGACGGTTTAACGGGTTCCCCGTGCGCGGCTGGCGTGCTGGGTGCGTGAGGGGTGGCGGGTGACGTCGAATGCGGCGGTGCTGCCGGCCCGGCTGGTGCAGCGGGCCCGGTCGGTGTCGTTGCCGGGGGTGTGTGTTCGCCGGTCGCGGGGGTGTGGGCAGGGAGCGGTTCGCCACGCTCGGGCAGCGCGTTGTGTGGCGCGGGGCCGCGCTCGGACGACACCGGGCCGTCGAGAGGGCGCGGGGTCTCGGTCGGATGCGCTGGTGTGCGCGGGGTTTCCGGTTCGATCGGACGCTCACCGGGTGCCAGGGTCCGCTCACCGGGCGGGGTGCCGTGCTCGCCGGGTGGGGCTGGGCGCTCACCGGGCGGGTGGTCGGCGGATGCGGGGCCGCGTTCTGCGAATTGGGGTGTGGTGGTTTCCGATGGGCCGGGGCCGGGCCGATCCGGCGGTGTGGGATGCGCCGACGAGGGGGTGGGTGTGTGCTCGGCGGGTCCGGCGAGCGCGGGCTCGGCGGCGCGATCCCCCACCGGCACAGGGCGCTCAGCCACAGTGGGCACACCATGGCCCGGTGCTTCGCCATACGCGGGGCCGCTGCCGTGACCGAGCAGTGCGGCATCGTCGGCGGGCCTTGGTTCTGAGCGCTCCAGTGCGGGTGTGCCGTGATGTTCGGCCTGCACCGGGACGCCGCTGCCCTCGGAAACTGGTTGCGCAATCGTGGGTTTGGACTCGGCAGCCGGAACCGCGGGGTGCTCGATCGCGCCGGGTTTAGGTTCGCTGATGGTGGCCGTTGGTGGCGGGTGGATGTCGGTGGGCGGGCCGAGTTTGAGTTCACCCGGATTGATGCCCTCGGGTAGTTTCCCGAGTGTTTCGGTGATCTTGCCGGTCTGGGCCCCCACCTCGGCCACCGGATTGACAGCGGCCACCTCGCGTCCGAGAGCGGAGGTGGTCTTGGTCTCGAGGTTCGCCACGCCTTCGCCGACACGCGCCGCATCGGTGCCCACGGTCGCGGCTCTGGCTGCGCCGCCGCCGGGGACCAGGAACGTGGCGGCAGTGGTGAGGTTGTAGCCGACCGCCTCCCAGGGGTCGCCCTTCTTGACGTCTTCCCAATCCACCAGGGCTTTGACCGTTTCCAGGGTCTTGTCGGTCTGCCCACCGGGATCGGAAACCAGTTTGGAAATCTCGCGGGCGGTAGTGCCGACCGGGTCTAAAGCGCTGCCCACGGTTTTTGCCAGTCCGCCCCAGGCTTGTTGTGCGCCTTGGGTGTCGTAAGCGAATCGGGTGGGATCTAGCCCGGCCACGTATGCCAGCGGTCCGGTGAACATGCCGGTGATGTTTTTCAGCGCCCCGGCATCCATACTCACCAAAGCGTTGATGACCGGTGCCGCTGAGGGAAACTCTTTGGACACCCAGTCTTTGATCGAGTCCTTGGCCGCATCGATCTGCGCCCCGATACCGACCAGATCGGACTTGCGGGCCTCAACTTGCTGGCCGTGATTATCGAGCACGCCCTTGATGTCGCGGGCCACCGCCTTGATTTCGTCTAGGGGTGATTTGCCGTGAAATAGAAAGTCGCCCAACGTATCCAGGACATTCGAGGGCGACAACCGCCGCAACAAATCTCGCACACTGTCCTGGGCGTGCTGCACCTCATCGGCGAACCCCTCCAGCTCACTAGCGAGCTTGCCCGACAGCTGCGCCAGCTGGGTCAGCGAGGACGTGATGGTGTCGATCGCCTTACCGATGGTCTCGGCTTCGGGCATCGTCTGCGCCGACACCCCGGCCTTAGCGGCCTGCATTTGTGCGGCGACCCGAGGAAGCGCCTGCCACAACGCTTTCCACGGCGCCGCGACCGCCCTGGCCCCGTCCGGGTCGCCGTTGGGCCACACATCGCCGACAAAGAACTCGACCACCGACCACAACACCGGGGCCATGACACCGCCGCCATTGGCGGTGGAAATACTCACCGACACCTTCGGGTCATTGATTTTGGCCGGCATGCCGACGGAGGGGGCCGCTTGCGGGATGGTCGCTGCCGCCTCGGCGAGGGCGTAGTTGGCTGCTGAGACCCCGATGCCGTGGCCCACCGAACGCGCAGCGCCTAGCGTTTGGAAAACGGCACCGATGATCTGGTTGGCCTTTTGCACGTACTGTTCGCCGAAATTCTCTCCGGCATCGTCTTGGCCCGCATTGAAACTCAACGTCCCGCCCGAAAGGGCTTGCGTGGCAGCCAACAATCCATCGGCAGCGTGATCGACACTCTTGCCCGCTTCGGCCAGCTGCGGTGGGTCCACATCGAGCTGCGAGCCGCCACCCGCAGACCACATGTCGGCGTTGCGCTTAGTGGCCTGCACATAACCCTCTCGCGCCCCGTGCAGGTAGTCGACGATCTTGCCGAACATCTCCCCAAGCTCACCGTTGGAGCTCACCCACCGCCCGATTGCCTGATCAGCGCTGGTCGCGGTGCGGCCCTCCCAGGCGGCGGCCATCTTGTTCTGCCCGTCGCGGCCCTGCTCGACAGACTCGCCGATCAGCGTCCGCAAGGCTGCGACTGCCTCGGCCATATCGGCCATCGCAGCCGGATCAACCCGGAACCGTGCCCCCATTTAGAGGCGCTCGCTGGCCTCATGCAGTTGTTGCGCGCTACTACGTGCCCGTTCCGTGGTATTCGTCAGGGCCTTCGCCGAATCGGCGGCTTGCTCATGCCAGCTATCCCAGATCGGGGAAAACGAGGACGCCGCACCCCCAGACCAACCATGCCCCAACACTGAACGCACCCGCCCATCAGCGCCGCGCACCCCACCACCGAGCCGGTCGGCAACCCCGCTGAGGATCCCCAGCGCAGCAGAAAGGGCAGCGGCATCGATCCGCAACACCTCGTCAGAACCCGAAGGTCCAGCCATGGCTACACCCCCTACTGCGAAAGCTGGCCAAGGCTACTTTGCCAGCGACAAACCCCCATTAGCTGGCACACTACTACAGACTTAGTGGCTGACATACAGCCAACTGAAAACTGGGCTAAGTCATCACGCCGCGACGAACCTCGTTGTTCGCTTCCTGCAAGTTCACTTGGGCGTGTGAAGCCGAGAATCCCGCGATGATTGCCATCGAACGATCGGGATCCATAGCAGTGCGCAGGCAACTTTCACTGGTCGCCATCGTCTACAGATTTGCCCGTAGGCTGCCAGCATGGGTGTGGTCCACGAGTATTTCGTGCTGGACGATGATGAGCAGGCCGAGGGACTGATCGGTTCGTTCGGCGACGGTGTTCTCGGGGTCGAGGCAACTACCGAGCTGGTGTCTTTGGAAGCGCTGCTGCTGGGCCTGAGCCCACACTGGCCGGCGACCAAGGAACTGATGGACCGCCCGGATCATTCCGTGACGGTCGCGGCGGACGCTGAGGATCCTGCCGATGTCAATGTCGTGGTGTCTAAGGTGGCTGATCACACCACCGCGTTGATCGTCAATGCCACGCCGGAGCGGCTCGCTGCTGCGATGGATCCGTGGTCGCAGACCGAGGAATTCGCTGGTTACCTCTCGGCTGGTGATCTGGCAGAGATGATGGAGCAGGTGTTGCCGTTGTTTAAACAGGCTGCAGCGCAAGGCCAACATGTCTATGTGCGGACCAGCTGCTGATGAGCGAACCATCGGCAGATACGCCTGAGCCGCTGCCGACGGGGCCACTATGGTCGGGACGCGGTCTGTTGGCTGTCGGGCGGGCGACAGCCGAGCTGGCACAGCGTGCGGCTGGTCGGGGACATCAGCTGCTGAACAAGATTCGTTAAAGCGGTTAGTGGAGCGGCTCGTTTATCTGCGCCGGTTGTTGATGCCGGCCGGATCATGGCAAGACAGCGGATCTTTCATGGCCAGTGATCCGAATCCGCGTTGCTTTCTTGCGCTAGAGGTCGCGATCCGATCGCGGTTCGAGCCGAGACCTATAGGCTGGACTGGACCTCCTGCGCCAGATCAACACTGAACGAGACACGCATCGATAGCACCTCGATCGCGAAAATCGTTCCCGCGCAGTCGAAAGCTACCCGATTTCGAACTCGGCCCACAGTGGGTAGTGGTCGGAGATGCGCCATGAGAGTTCGTTCTTGGTGAGATTGGGATAGCAGTGGGGCACGAAGTCGAATGATCCGGCGCGTTTTGTGTAGGTCAGCGATTGCAGGAGCTGGGTGCCGGTGGGGGTGGAGAACCAGGCGATCTGGTCGTAGAAGTGGCGGGTGTGGTCGTTGTCAAAGATGGTGCGGCGGACGTCATTTAGTTCCGCTGGTGGCCACAGGCCGGTTGACAAGAATGCATCGAACAAGGGATCGCCCATGCGGTCGAGGTTGAAGTCGCCCAGTACCAGCAGGTTGGTGTTCCAGTCGGATTTGCGTTTGGCCCAGGCGAGCATCCACTGCGCGAAGGCGGTGAGTTCCGGCAGCCGGTCTTCGGGCGCATCGCCCCAGAGCACGTGGACCGTAGTCAGGATGAACTCGGTGTCGCCGCGCTGGAAGCTGGCAGCGTAGGGGGAGCGGGCGAACTGGCGCACCGGATGATCGCTGATATCAGGTAGTACCAGTTCGCCTACGAGCCCGGATGGTTGAACCCGTTCGGTGTTGTAGACGAAAGCCAACCGTTCATCGTTGCCGGTGTCACCTTCGGTGACATCGGAGACGATGACCCGCCACTCGGGCCCAAGGGTATTCAACAGGAAGCGCAATGCGGTGGGGTCGCGCCGGATTTCTTGCAACGCCACGACATCGCATCGCCGGATCACTTCGGCGATGAACGTGACGGCGCGCCAGTCACGCTTAGGTGAATCGCCTGCGCTGGCTTGCCAGGTCGGACTCAGGCCGCCAAAGGCTCGCAGGTTCCATGTTCCGATGATCAGGTTGGTGTCGGTCTGGGGCGGGATTGTGCCTGCGACGGCACTGCGTAGAGCGGTGCGCTGCGTCACGACATCCTGCGGCACGGAAGCCATGGATACATCGCAGCACAGAACGGGTCGCTCTCGGGCCTGAGTTGTCGATCTCGTCCAAATACTTGCTTGTAGCAAGTTTGAGGTTCGCCGCGGCCTTCTGGCGATCAGGTCGATCCAGCAGTCCGCCACAGCTGAAGTTGCTGTTCACGGCTCCTGGCAAAGATTATGGCATCGGATACCCGTAGGGAATCCGCGACAGTGGTGACACGTGACTCAATGTTTGCTATCTGCGTGGACAGCAGTCGGTGGATAGGCGTAATGTCACGTCCCTGAAGGCTTTGCGGAAGTTGACGGAGGCGATGTGTCGGGGAGCTAGCGATCAACTGAACCGCTGACAGCGGTGACAGAATGTCGCGTTTTGGCCCGTTCGGGTGCGGCGACGCGGGGAGTTGCCTACACGTGATTTTGATCTGCGGCCCGGTGTGGAAAACGATCTCGGTCGCCGGTTGGCCGCTTTCGCTGGCGGAGTTGCCTTGGTTGTCGGCGCGGTGTCGGTTACCCAATTGAAGCCGCTTTCAGGAGGCGTTCGGCATGTTCGTTTGCTGCGGTGGATGTGTGCGCACCTGCATCGAATGCTATCGACAACCACGCCGGGTCGGATTTGCTTACATCGACGTCTGTGAGGAATCGTTCAAGCTCTCCCAGTGTTACGGCGACGATTCCGAGTTCATCCAATGTCTTGATTAGCTCTTTGGCGCTGGCCTTGCCGGTTGAGAAGGCCGTCATGCCATGCTTTTTCAGCTTGTCCCAAGTTGATTTTGGCAGGGCCACCTCCTTCTTGATCCGCTTGGCAAGCTCGTCAGATAGCGGTCCGCTCGCATCATCTAGCAGCGCAATGATCTTTCCCTTGATGGAATTCACATCTGGTGCCGGAGGCGCTGCGGTGAACTGGCCGGTTGCCTTGTAGTAATGGGACTCGACGACAGACCACTCTCCATCATGTGCATTTACCAGAGAACTCAACACCGCTTTGTTGTTCAGTATGTCTAGGTCCGGGCAGCTGATCGTCCTGATGCCGAATCCCTTCAGTCGCCGAACGATTTTGGCAATATTTTGCTTACCGTTGGCCGCGAGGAACATCAGATTGTGGGCTGGGGAATCGGCATCACGAGATTCGTAGAGTGCGTCGATGGCGGCTTCGTAGAACCGTGAATCGCGATCAGCTTCCGTGACGATCACTGCGGAATGAAACAATCCATCAAGGGCGTTGCCGTACCGCAACATTGGGTCTTTCCATAGTTCCGCGACCTCGTCGGCTCGTAACAGGCGAGCGCTGGTTACGTCCCCATCTCGAGTTAGATGGAGTATGTCGACCGGTGTCTCGCTTTCGATTACGCCTTGCAAGATGTTTTTGTCGTGTGTGGCCAGAATGACTTGAGACTTGTTTAGTGCGGCAACGCGGCCGATCTCCGCCCCCATCAGCCGCGCCTGTGGCGGATGGAGATACGCCTCAGGTTCATCGATCAAAGTGATCGGAGAGGGGATAGTGACCATAGGCAAGAGCAGGCCTAGGGCCGAGCGGAAACCGGCGCCCTGTTCATGTAAGGAACGCAACGAACCCACGGCCTGGGCGTATTCGGGATTTAGGTCGTTCGCCACTGGCACGGCGACGTCAGGGTCCCCGATGCGGAATGATAACTCGCCGCTAACTGCATCGAGATATAGGTCGATTCCGAACATCTTGCGCGCCAAGGTGATTACGCTGTTCCGAACTTCCTTGTTGACTAGGACCACATGAAACGGATGAGTTGGCGGGTCGCTGATGGACTTTGGCCGTGTAACTGGCTGCACGTACATATCTCGATTGGTTGGTGGGATGCTGTCTACAAGCCACTCCGTCAGGTGCTCTAGCTTGTCCTGTTCCGTCAAATGCTTGAGCGCCTCGTCGAGGCGTGATCCAAGGCCCTTTCGACTCAGGTGGGTTTGTCCAATGTCGTGGTGGACACGGCAGTGAGCACGTAGCCACTCCTCGATGGCGGCCGGTGTGCTGGGCCACTTGGCATCCAGGCTGGAGAGTATCTGTGGTTTCGACCCCGGCGCAGGTACAGATCTGAGGTTAGTCAAGATCTGATCGATCAAGGTTGACTTGCCTACGTTGTTTGCCCCTACGACTGCAAGCACGCTTCCCGAACCCGAGAGCGTGTGGACTTCGTCGGCAATTGTGATGCTGTGAATGGCAAAGGCGGAATTCTCTGGTTGCGCGCAGTCATCAGGCGGGTTGCTCATCGGTCCACCGTAGGGCCCTCGGATCGAATCGGAAGCCGGTTGCTCCCACGGACCGATTGGTCAAACACCCGTTGGTACGGCCTGGAGGAGTGTCAGATGCCTAGGGCTCCGCGTCCGTCCCCAGTGCCCGGATGCCACAACTTAATCCGATTCACGCGCTACTGTCCCGATGACACCGAGGCCTGGAGTGGTCCACGCACAGCCTCCAGTGAGGTGACACGCCAGCGCCGACGGTGAGTGCTCGTCCCGAAGATCCTGGACCGAGACCACTACCGCTGCCGTATCCAGTACGAGGGCATCTACACAGGGCGAGCCACCGTAGTGGACAAGGAGCAGCCAGCATCGCGCCGGCCAGATCCTGGCGTTCGATCCGAAGAACCTGCGTGCTGCGTGCCAGCCATGCAATGACCACAAGGCCAGGATTGAGGACCGGGCTTAAGGAAACAGTGCTTGTCCAGCCATTCCGCTCTGGTCATCGAGAGGGATTGGCGAGAATCACTTAGTGTCAACAACGCCTCCGCCGCCTCCGCCACTTCCAACTGTGCTACCCGTGCCGACGCCATCGCCGTCACCAACTCAGGCGATTGTGGTGAATATTCCGCCTGAGGTTCTGGACCGAATGGCTCCGCACGAGACGTTATTGAGCCAGCCCGTCGCCACGGTGATAGCGGCGACTATCGCTCTTGCCGCAGCGGCCATTGCTCTCATCGGTGTGAGAATTCAAATCAGCTCGGCAGCACGAGAATCCCAGCGAGACCGCCGTGCAGCATTCGCGCGTGCTCGATCGGACAGACGTGCAGAAGCTGAACTGGCTCGTCAGAGTAGACAATCCGAGCTGGAACTGGCGCGCAATATAGAGCGCCAGAAGATCGTCGATCGCGCCGTTGAGTTGACCCACAGTGTTAACGCAATGTCCTTCTTCGGCCGCGGTGGATCTAATCGAAGACCTGAGTTCGTCAGCGAATACCAGCAGAAGTGCATGGAAGCGCTGCTGCTGCGGGATCAGATGCTTGTCGCCGATATGCATCGCGGCGCTACAGCCATGCGTGAGTTCCTGATTGCCGCTGATGGCCAGTACAACAACGGCGATCCAGACGCAGAGACGGTGGGGAACCTACGCATCAAGGTCCTCGCGCGTATGCGCCGAGACCTCGACACTGGAACGATCGATACGGGCGATGCAACGGCAGGCTGAGCCCGCGGAGACATCCTCTACCCGGGGGCGCCCCCTCCCCGGGCCTGCCTGGGCAGTCGAAACGCACTGTGAATTTCGCCGTGTACGGATCCTTATATTTTCCGGGTCTACTCAGGTCGCACACATTCGATTGTGGCGCAACGACATTCTCGACATAGGAGTCAATCATACTGACATAGGAGTTTGGCCATGTCACGTCAGCCTAAAGACCCCTTTCTACGTGCTCGGCGGAGCATGAAAACTACTCGTGCAGTACTCAAGCCGCGGGTCAACCCGAGCATCCCGGAGTTGCCCAAGGGCACGCGGCGGCATCGGCAGGTGCAGGACTGGTGGAGCCGCCGGCATCTACGGAAACAACGACAGCACCGTGCTGATTGCGTTCGAAAACTGTTGGGGTGGTTTGCTATACGTAACGCTAAGCATCAACCGACGCCATACCCCAGCAGCGCAACGGGCGTGCGTTAGAGGTGGGTGTGACGCAGAGCCCGCCGCCGAACCAGCCGAATTCGCCGGGCATGTTCGGGTACGAATACAGATTGCCGTACGGGTGCTGTGCGAGATGCTTTGTAGCGGTTCAGTCGGCGCGCAGTTGTTTCAGTATTCCGGGTCGGAGTTGGTCGGCGATACGCGCCCATGGCACCACTACGGGGGCGTAGTCACCGGCGACGTGCGCGACGGGCACGTAGACCTCCAGGCCGGCGGAGGTCGGTAGCCACGCATCGGCGAAGTGTGTGTCTGTGAGTTCGGCTGCATACACGCGTTTGGTGAGGTCCAGTTCGGGCAGCAGGCTGCGCAGGCGGTCCAGCGCGGCGGAACGGTCCAGGTACAGATCGTCGACGGTGACCGGTGCGGCCGTCGTGGTTGCGATCACCACAGTGCCCAGGCTGCGGTTAGGGTGCGCTGCGCCCTTGCCGTACCAGAGGAGCACGATCCGCCCCGCTATGGCACCGGCACCGATCCGGGTTACCCCGCTGCGATAGCCGCCGAGGAGCTCGGTGTCGCTGACGCTGGTTTCCTCCGAGGCCAGGGGCATCCCGGCGCGCGAGGCCCTCATCGACTCGTTGAACCTTTTCGTGACCGCGGGATCACCGCCCGAAAGCGTCGGTATGGAAACCTTCTGTCCCTCCGGTGATCCCGGGGTTGAAGTAAGCGACGGAGTGTACCCGTGGGTAGGGGAGGCGAGGGCTCCTGTGGGTGCCGGGCTGGTCCAGTGCGGCGATGATCCGGGTGTGGGGTATGCGGTGGGGGAGGAGGCCGAAGGCGATGCTGCATCCGAGGACGCTGCGGGCGTGGAACTCTGACCGCAAGCTGCAGCGGCGAGGAGCGCTGCGGCGGTGATTGCTGCCACGGCGATCCGCGGGCTCACGGGCGATTCTCCATGCCGGTGCGATACTGGTCGGGTTCAGGCCACGTTGTGTGCACGTAGCCCGCGAGTAGCTGGGCCCGAGCTTGCAGCAGCGGGGGGTAGAGCCACCAAAAAACTGCCATGCCCGTGAAGACGGCAGCGTTGAAGACGGTTGTAAAACTGATCGTCGCTCCGGTGGCTGAAATACCCACCTGGATAAGGACATTGACGGCCATGGATCCGATCAAGAACTTGCGCACCGCTGGCGACATCATGCGCAGCTGACGTTCAACGGCTCTCTGCGCCAAGCGAGCAGCAGCGCGCTGGATCGCCGGGTCGGCAGGTATCGGCCCCGACAGAACCGCCTTGGCGGCCTGCCGATACTGGGCCGGCGTCAGGCCGTCGAGGAGCTGGCGCAGCTGCGGCGCCCTGGACCGCGCGGCCAACGTCCACGCCAGCCCGACGACGAGCGCCACCACGGCGATACCCATCCACCAACCGAGCCATTGCCCCTGTTTGTCTTCGCGGTTGATGACGGCCACAGGAACGCCCGCTGCGATGAAAATCAGGGCCGAATACACGGGCCATTGTACCCACCACGGGGCAAGTGCAAGTCTTATCCACACCAGCACAGTGTAAGCAGACAGCAAACTGGTGAATGTGGGAGGATGAACCGAAGGTTGGGCGATTTACGGGGGGTCAGATGCGAATTGTTGGCGGTGGGGCGAAGCTTGTGTTCGCCGCTGTCGTGATGTGCGGCGCAGCGATGAGTGTGTTCGCGCTTCCGGCTCAGGCGCAGCCGGACGGGTTCCCCGATCTCAGTAAGTTCACCGCCGTATCGCCAGAGCCTTACATCACGCGGTGGTCCAAGGGCGGCACGGACATGAGTTTTCTGGCCTTTGTCACTCCCTACGACATCGGCTGCACATTTGGTGCCCCGAAGGAGCTTTCGGATTCTGGACAAGGCGTCAGGTGCGGAGGTGTACCTGCGGGAGTCGACAGCATCCCCACCACGGACCTAATGAAACGCGAGGTGGCGACTCCGAAATCTGGCGATTGTGTAGTCGGCTCGGTCGGGCCCGGCGACGACAGTGCCGGGGCGCCATATCAACTGTCGCATTACTTCTACGGAGGCTGCGACGGTAAGTCACCGGGACCGACCAACAGGGGATCTCTACTGGCAGTGGGGCAGAAGGTCTCATACGGCCACGTCACGTGTGCGGTCGATACCAATAGGACCGTGGCTTGCCCCGACGCCGTCAGTGGTGAGCATGGATTCGTTCTCAAACCTTCTGGCAGTTGGACATTTTGAGCACCAGAACCGTAGTCCTCACAGTCATGGCGTTCGCGGCAGGAATCGGGCTGAGCATGCTGCTGTGTTTCGTACTGGCGGTGGTCCTGTTCCAGTTCTTCTGGTCCGAGGGCCTTTACTTGGGATTCTGGATCACCTTCGGTATCAGCGCCATACTTGCGACCGTGGCTGGGGCCCGCAGGGTCCGGTTCAATGAACAACTCTGCTACTGGCACGCTGTCTTGGTCGGCCTGTGTTCCCTCACATGGTTCGTGGCAGTCGATACGGCCGTGGAGTACGGCTTGCGGACCCTGCGCCGTTGACGCCCTGAAGGTCTTCTGCGGTAACGGGTGACGCGTGCTTCAACGTAGATTTGCTCGCATGAATTGGTCACAGATTGTTCACTGGATTAGTGAGCATGCGGGTGTTGTATCGGTTGCTGGAATTTTCACTCTGTTCCTGTCGGCGTACTCCGCACATGTGCTAACGAAGGCCCGCGAGAGCCTTAAGCGGATCCGCGATTACGATTCTGTCACTCGAAAGACGATGGTGGACAGGTGTATCGGCCTGCTCAACGTGGCCGAAGAGGTGCGAGCTTGGGTGCCCGTCAGCCGCAAGCAGCTGGCTTGGATGGTGTCGAAAGGTGATGAGGACAAAGCAATCGAACTGATGCACCAGATTGATGCTGGCTTTACAACGCGGGTCTACAAAGTCCAGCATGCCGGTGAGCTCGCTAGAAATTCCTGTCCACCGGATCTCGCGGAGTATCCCGTTCAGCTAACGCTGGATCTTGTGAATCTCTTATCGGTCGCCACTGATCTTGAAGCTGACGACTTGGCTTCGGAGGCTGCAGCTGCTGTACAGGATAGCGTCGAGACGGTGTTTCTTCTTATTCGGGCGCTCTACAACCAAGAGATGTACGACAACCTTGATCCGAGACCGCTCCGGAACGCCATCAAAGTTGGGTTGACAGAGTCGCGTCGGCGTAGATACCGAAAGAGCTTGCCAGCCAAGGTCATCAGTGAGGTGTTGCGTTTGAGAGAGGCGAGGAACCCCAAGCTTGCTGAGCGCCTTGCCGGTGAGGTCTGATCCGACGCCGTACTGGGCCTTGAACAGCCCCTTTACGCCGTCAACTGGCGATTGGTAGAGGTCTTTGGACACTCCGGCGCCGACGGTGTTGGCGATCGCGCCTAGCTTGGGTGTGGGTTTGGTGGCTTCAGTTGTATCGGTCGCCGCGGCCTCCGGTGCTGACGAAGCCGGTGGTGCAGTCGGTTTGGTGTCGTCAGCGTTGGATGTCGATGACGCCGGGTCTGGGGCTTGCCCATGTCGATCCGTCTCAGATGCGTGTTCAGTCATGCTCAGCCTCCTAGGTGGTGGCCGCACATTGGCACGACGTTCACCGCGACATCGACCGCGGCGCGTTGGCTCGTCGTCTGTCCCGCAGTGCCTCCAAGAGCTCGTTCATCACTACGCGAGTGAGACGACCCCGCTTCTGGGCCGTAGCGCCTTCGCCTGCACGAGCATCTCGCTCCTGTGTGCCTGTGTGGCCGTAAAGGTCACGGCTAACAGCGAGGATCGTGGCCTCCTGCCCAGGCAGCTCAACCGCAACGCGGTCTTCTACTTGTCCCCAGCCGGGGTCTAGGCGTGGTTCATTGAATTCGCTTGGCGTGGAGCCAAGTACAGGTTCGCCGAGTAGAGCGCGACGTAATTCCATGACTTCGGGCTCGCCATTTTTTGGCAGTAGGTCTGCTAAACGGTGTGCCGCCCCTGTCAATTCACCCAACGCGGCAGCGAGGGCGCGCATCGTCACCAGGTCAGGTGCAGCATCGCCTGCTTCGACTTGGCCGAGGCGAGCGCGGGACCATCGCACCCCCGCGCGTGTGACCGCCCGCGCTAGCCGATCCTGACTCAACTCAGAGGCCTCACGCAGCGCCCGCACCTGGGCGCCGAAGGCGCTGTTCACGGGGTTGGCCACATTCAGATGATAGCGATCCTTGCAGGTGTCGATAGCTTGTGGCATTCTCATCACAGGTGCAAGAAAGTCTTGCCGATAATAGGGAGGGGTCACCATGAGTCATATCGCCACCGAGATCGAGGCACATCGACGCGAGAGCCGGATTGGCACCACCCAGAGGCACTTTCGCTTAGACCACCCGCTGTGCGGGGCCTCGGATGTGGTCCTAACCCCCGGTGCCGACCGCGTTCGTGTCTATGTCTTCCGCGCCGATCAAGACGGGGAGATCACCGATTTTGACGTCCTATCCACTGTGGATGGCACGACGGGTCCAGAGGACGCACTCGCTCGACTTGGCTACGCCGCCTGACTCATCCGCGCGCACCGACATGCACGTCGTTGCGCGCGTCTAGACCATGGAACGGGACATCTTGAATCCCATCGCTCACATAGTGGAGTTACTGGACTGTCCCTAGAAACAGAGCAACCCCGGCGCGCCGTAGCCATCAACCGGGGTCAGACGGATCGTGGGGCCGAAGCCGCAGAACCCGTACCTTGCTCACCGACGAGTATGCCACTTGCGCTGGGCATCTCGCCTTCTCGCCGCAGATTTTCGGTAAAATGCCGTACTGCGCGATTCTGGGCCCGAGTCTCGGACGCAAGGTCCCTCGGGAAACAGCTAGACCCCCGGATCCACAGGTGTGGGGGTCTGCACGTTCGGCATAACTCTGAATACGCAGAGTCGGGCACACCACTGGTTGGGCTGTGTACACCCGGACGCGGTTAGACGTCGCGATCGAGAATGGCCGCGACGGTTCCGACGACCGTTGTCAGCAGTCGATCTGATGCTGGTTGCCACACGTCGTGGCGTTTCTTCGGTGTGATGTCGACGGGGTCACCGTCGCGCGTGACTTGGCCCGTGGCGATGCTGATTCTGAATCCGTTGACCTCGACGTGTCGTTGGGCAATTCGAACCGGTTCTGCTGACTCCAGCTCGGCCAGGACATGTTCGAGGATTACGCGTCGTGTTGCGAGCACTCCCGCCGGTGACTGGGCGGAGAAGGAGGCGGATTCGGACGCACTCTCGATCGCGACTGTGGAGGCGCTGAGGATCAGGTCGGCCGAGCGGATGATCTCGGACACTGCGGGCAGGTCGTCGCATCCATCGGCAGTAATTGTGACGGAGCCGTCCGCGGCCACCCCCAGCGCTCCGACGCGCAGGCCTACCGCACTGCAAGTCTGTAGTCCCGAACCCGGGTATACCGAGCCGTCGAACCACATCTCCGCGCCTACCGCCCCCGCTCGTCGGCTGATGGTCTCGTGGCCTTCGGATGTCCACCCTTCTGCTCGATACAGACCGGTCAGCTGTCGCACGCTCAGAACCGCGTGACTCGTGACCAGCCGGTCCGCGTCGGCACTGGCGTAGTGCTCGCGGAACACTTGCGCGAACGGCTGCACCAGGTGGTGGTTTCGGACACGCAGGCGCCATGCGTCTCGTTCGCCGGGCGTTGCTGCTGCGGGATGCCACAGTCGGATCCTGGAGGTGGTCGAGACGGGGACCGGGTCTCCAGCAGAGTCGGCGAAGTCGCCCGGACTGCCGAGGAACGTCGGTCCGTCCACGACCTGCCAGACCAGATTGGCGCTGATCGGGGCGACTGGAACGGCGAACGCAGCATCGATCCAGGTCTGATACGGCCACGACGCGCAGGTGAGCCAGCCTGCCTCCAACGACTTGCTCCACGTGGTCAACTGCGCCTTGGTGGGCGAGGTTTCGAACGGCAGCCGCAAGGCGACGTCTGGGCGGCTGGCGAGGGCCCTCCGCGCCTCCTTGATGTACCTGGTGAACTTTTTCTTGATCCCCGCGTGCCGTACGTCCCGGGTCGTGTCCGCCAGACCCGCCACGCTCTCCGGAGTCGGCGCCACCATGATCGCGCGCGCAAGCGCGAAAGCCGCCGCCTGGGACGGAGCCGATTTCGCCGCCGTCTGGGGTGCGATGGCGGCTCGTCGCAGAATTCGAGGGATCGGTTCCGCCCAGTCGGCGTCCAGGCTGAGCGCAACCAGCGCGGCACGCTCGATCACCCGCGCATCATCGGCGCTGAAGGCTTTGTCCGCGATGAACGGCTCTGTTCCATCATGGATGGCCGTCAGACGTGAATCCGAGATCGTCAGAATCTGCCGCGCGAAGCCAAGGTACTCGGGATCCTTGCTGAGCTGCTCGATCAGCGCGCGCAGGACATGGTGGTCCTGCCCGATGAACACCCATCGATCGCGCAGCATCCCCAACGCATTCGCGGCGGGCAATCCGAGACGAACCTCGCCATGGGCTTCCAGTTCCTCGAGGAACCCGTCGGTCATGCTGGAGAGGGTACGGCTCGGCCTGACGGAGATGACGGCACACCATCGGGCGACGGTCATCGCCTGGACGGCCGTTCCTCGAACATGGTGCTGTCACCAGTCGATGACCGCGAGACCGCATTCGCACACCACCCCGCGAACTCGAGCCCGATTTGGGACCGACAACCTCGCTGAACTGTTCGCGGTGTCGCGGCCGCCGGCTTAAATGCTTGCCGCGGACAAGGTGATCCGCGGAGCGACCACTACGAACCCGTCGATGGGTATGCGATCGCCCACCACGCCGCTGTCGGCTCTTGTAGGCGACCCAGCACCACCGCCTCAGGCACGGATGTGTACCGCGCGAGGGCGCACAGATAGGTACGCATCGCAATCGCCGCATAAATGGTGGTTTGCGAGGTGATCTCTAACGTCACGTGCATCTCCGCTGTCGAAACGCCTCCCACTGAAGGGCCGGCAGCCGCGTACCCGATGAGCCCTGCCTGGCTAAAGCGACCGTGCGTCGCCGCGGACAGCAGCGAATACGGCATCCCCGCCAGCTCATCTTGCTGCAACCCCGACGCCAGGTAAAGGTCCTTCACCTGCTGTGTCTCTGGCGGCGGCGCGTCGTCGAGGCCTTGACCCGCACGAGCGAGGACCGGGGCGTCCCACGGCCGCGGTCTCTTGCGGTAGGCCGCTTCGAGCCCCGCCGTCGAGCCGACGGCCAGGTAGTCGGCGGTGCGGTCGTCGCGTTCAGTTGTAGCCTCTTTGTTGTCTGACGGGAACGGTAGGCCGTACAGCGCGGCCAGCTCCTCGTTCAGGTACCGCCGTAGCCGCTCTTCCTTGGACTCTGCGGTGAGGACGTACCACGCCTTGGCGGCCATGACGGCACATGTACGTGCCAATGGGAACGGGGCCAGGGTGACCCGGTCGGTGCGCAGCAGCCCGGCGACGCCGCGGAGAAGGTCGCACTGGTTATGGCCCGCGACGACCTGCTGCGTTGCCAGGGTCAGCAAGGTCTGTTTGGACCGCGTCCCTGGATGGTCATCGCGCGCGGCGGTGTCTCGCAGCGCCTCACTCCCGAAGTTGAACGGGTACGCCAGCTCCCTCTTGAGTAGGTCCTCTGCCGCGTCAGCGAACTGCATCACCACGTCGGCGAAGTGGTCGAACTCTGGCGGTGTCAGGCGCCCACTGAGGGGCGGTGGGATTGTCATCAGGCGCCTAGGTCCTGACCTCACGCACCGGTTGCGCTTGCGTGGCGGCCAGGGTGCGGGCCGGGTTCTGCACCAGCTCCGCCAGCGACCGGAACCGGTCGTGCACGTGCGCGGCGGTGCCGTGAATGCTGCGGACCGCATCCAGCAGCTTGTCGCGCGTCCGAAAGCCCACGGCGGGCGTGTGTTCCTGCTCCATCGCCTGGTTGTACCTACGCTGGGCCGCCCACATCGCCTGATCGCAGGCGTGGTTCGCCTTGGCGGTCGCCGCGGCCTCCGGGTTCCGCTGCGTCAACAGGTCGATGCGGCCTATTCCGTCAGTGCAGGGTCGCTGGGCTTCCACCTCTTCGAGCTCAGTGGTGTACCTAGCGAAGATCTCTCGCGAAGCGATCGACTCCTCCGTGTTCAGATTGAGCGGTATGGCGAGGGTCTGCACGTGCGTGATGACCGATGGCACCACCGCGAGCGAGATCGATCCGGGGTGCTCGTGCACGTTCACGTAGCGCACCACCCGGAACCCCCTCTCGGACAACAGACCGAGCCGGACGTTGCCCAGGAAGTCTGTCGGCTCCTCGCCGAGAGGGGACACCTCGGAGTCGGCACAAGTGATGTGAACCCGGTAGAGGTAGAACTGGCTCTCCGCGTCGGACTCGTGATCCATCCGGCGGAACATGTTCTCAATTGCGGACTCGAACGTCCCCAGGTGCGTCGCGTTCGCTTCGGGAGACTCGTCGGTCGGCGGCCAGTCCGTGCGAGTGGTGCTGTGGTACCAGGCCATCCGCTCGATCTGTGTGGGGTCGGTCGCGGGGTCGGATAGGTCTGTGAGCACCGGATACAGTTCTTGTGCGGAAACCTCTTGCTCGCAGCGACAGCTCCGGGATTCGCCTTTGATGCGGTCCTCGAACGTCATGACCACGCGGTGACCGCACTCGGGGCACTCGAACCAACAAGCGTCGTAGGAGAAGTCGACTGTCCTGTCGAACGTCGCCGTGCTGTCCTCGTTGTGGGTGCGCTTCATCGGTCTACCGGTTGGATGAACAGCGGGCGCCAACCGCCTTCGGGGTGGTTGAAGCGATCCCAGCCGAGGCGCGTCCAGAATTCGTCCGCGTTCTCGCTGTAGGCGAAGAGTCGGCGATCCCGGTGCCGCTTGGCGAGACCCCGCACCACGCGTGTGCCGATTCCCCGCCGACGGGCGGCGGTGGACACCTCGATGAACTGGATCTCTAGCTGGTCGTCCCCGAGCTCAGGTACGTCCGTGTACTTGGGGTTGATACCGCCGGGGTCGTCGAGTTCAACCCGGGCGACCTCCACGCCATCCTCGTCTACCACCTGAACGAACCACGGATCGTTGACGTAATACCGGACTTCGTCCCACCAGTGTGGGTGCTCGTAAGTGATTGCCGTGTCGAATCGAGGAGCCCACGAGTACTTGTCCGCGGAGCCTCGGCGATAGTCGACGAACTCCAGAACCATGGCGAGCAGCCTACGGCTGAACCCCGACGTGTGGGGCCCCGCACCCTTATCGGCGCAGCTCACAGGCCTGATTAAATCCCGATCCTGGTAACCAGACGAAACGCATGAGACCTTCATTCCGCCATTCGCCAGCCTCTCGATCTCCGCGTTTCTCTAGGTCGAATCCGGCTGTCTCACAGTTCATCACAGTCACGACACATCTCTGCGCGATGACCGACGAGAATTTCCATTCCCGCACTGAGTCTGTCGAAGGTGAACACGACAGGGGAGCGGTGCCGCCGTGGGAGGGGAATAGCATTGCCCCATGGGGGAGACTTCTATGGGCAGTGAAGAAGCAGTTTTGCTCGGTGACCAGATCAGTTCGCATTGTGGTCCGCTGATGAGAAACGTCTTCGATACCCGTCGGCCGATCGAAGAAACTATCGCCGACATCGAGCAGATCATTTGGCGCGTTGGATATTTGAAGCCGTACGCGCACCTTACAGACGAACTGGCGCGAACAGTTCGCCAAGAACGTCAGAAAGTGATGCAGTCCTCGGCGTTCTGTACCGTCACTGAATGGGGATTCAACGACAGAGCGGTCGTGTTGGTGTGTCACTGTCGCTCGGGCTTGAGGGTCAAGATGGATCTGGACACAAGCACCGCATTCGTTACGGCGGTGCTCGCCAAAGCCAGTAAAATCGAGCGCTCGAGAATCTGTGGTTCGCATGGTTGCGCGAACCCACCGGTGGGAGTTATTCAGGAAGACACTTCGCTGATTACTTCGCGATACGCTGGACTGGGGATTGGTGAGCGCCTCTATGACAAGGCCTATGCAGCCGTGTATGCGGCTCAAGTTGCAGCATCTGCGCGAAAGGCCGCAGATGCTATCGCGCCAGAGATGTACTCAGAAGCTGCAGAAGAGGCAGTGGAGGCGATGAGACTCGCGGATCAGGTACGCAGCCGAGCCGACAAAGGGGAGTTGGAGGTCTGGCTTTCAGCGGAGACGCTGCGGTTAGCGAGTGAGGCGGCAAAGGATGCTCGGCATGTTGCGGACTTGGCGCTAGTCAAGATTGAGACCCAGGAACGGCTCATAGAACGAGGGCCTCGCATATCTGGGCTACCAGGCACTACATACAGCAAACGTTTACGTGCCAAGTTGCATCGGCAGAACCCCTATATCTGGCAAGACTCCGGCTGCAAGATATGTAGCGAACCCAATCGGAGTTGGAAAGATGTCGAAGCCAACGACATCTTCAGAAGTCATGAGTGGTGAAGCTCGTGGATTTGATGCAGGCATATCGGTTCCTGATTACGGCCATTTCCACCTCTTCCCGAAAATTGCCGGTTCTTTTGCCGTAAACTATTGCAAGGCAACATAACCACCGTCGACAAGCCGTCGGGATGTCAGTGATACTGCACTTGTGTCGACTGATGAGGGCCAGCTCCATCACATCTGCGAGGTCTGCGGTCGTGACGAAGTATTGACCGCGGATGATGCGTTCGACGAGGGTTGGGATTACCCACCGCGCATAGGGCGGTTCGGTGTGGTCAGTGCACGCCTCTGCCCTAACTGCCCGGTGACAGCAACGGTGTGGGCAGCGATCATGCTCGACGGATACACGGCGGACATGCTCAACGAACGCCCGTGGGCGACGATCGCGCGCATCGAGGGCGAGCCGGATTCGATTCTGGTGCGGGAAGATTCACTATGAGCGAACCAGGCCCTGAACCGCATCGCTGGCCCGCGTGCTACTGGCCGGGCTGGGCATTGTTGTATGCGAACCTAATTCGTGACCTCCGCGTCATGGACCCCGATCTTTTCGTCGACAACGTATGGGACGGCGGGATGCTATTGATCGGTCATGTCGTGACCTCTAAGGAGGGTGATGCGGTGTTCGACCGGATCGAGAAGGCCGAACGCTTAGCGGAAATCAGCTGCGTGGTCTGCGGTGAGCTCAGCGACGGTTCTCGCGGTGTGTGGCCGCCGCTATGTGGTGGCCACGCTACAGAGGGGGAGTAGCCGTTTAGTTGCGGAGACTGTCATGGCGAGGTTCATGCGGCGCGGGCGGCGGCGACCACCCGCTCGATCTCCGCTGCCTCGACCAACGTGCGTCTACCAAATTTCACGACGGTCAGTTGGCCGCGCTGACGCATCCGATACAGATACTCTCTTGAGACGCGCAGGATCTCGGCTGTCTCCTCCATGGTGTACAACACCGGTCGCGAGGGAGTTGCATCGTTTTCGCTCATGACGAGTGATGATTTACGGAGTGCCGCGAATTCACGAGTGAGCCGTCACGACACGCCGAAGCAGATCGGTGTTTCGTCAGAAGGCTCGGTTTACGCGAGTGCACACAGTCGACTGCAGCGTCGGCGACCTCGGTGCCTTCGGCCAGACACTCGAAGTTGACACCGCTTTGACACAATCGCCACCTGCGGATGGTCGTCCGGGAAGGTCGCAGTGCACGTCAGTGCACACCGGGATTGTCAGCTACGATCCTGTTTACCCAGTTCGCGCTGACTTGAAAGCGAGAGACGGCTAACACCGTCCGGGGGTTCAAATCCCTCCGCCACCGCTCTTCAGGGCGTATTTCCGGTATTGAGCCTGACGCCGGAAAGCCTGAAATTGCCACACCTTGCGACGATGCCCGCCTTCTCGGTGATGATCGCGGTCCTAGTCGACGGCACCGGTGTTCCGGACACGTTGGTGGAGCATGCCGACGACGCAAACGCGGCGGCCAGTCTGCTAGTGAGCCGGTACGTCGTCACCACAACGCCATCGTTGTACGTCAGATGTATATGGGGTAGTTGCGCCGCTCAGGGGCGATCACGTGGATAGCCCGATACCCCATACTCCGAGCGTGGAGGTGAACCCGCCGTCCGGGGAATCGGGATGCCAGGCGCTGATGTGCACGGCCACTGGCACGAAGGATGCACCGTCGTATTCAGGGGTAGCCGAGTATTGCTCGACCGTTCCATCCAGGATGAGCGGACGGACAATGTTGAGATCGATGCCCGCCTTCGCCGAGGCCAACCAGGCAGGCACGTAAACCACGTTCTCGGGGATGTCCGGCCCACTGAATTCAGCGGGGAGCAGCAGCATGCGCACTAAAGAGCCCTGCGCACAAAGCTGCTGCGCCTTCTGCTCGGAATCGATCAAAGAGAAATCTGGACCCACACCGGAACTCTAGACGCTACGGCCGCTTCTCTGAACACTTCGCATACCCATGCACTACATGCGTTGTACAGTGACATCTATCTGTTAGCTGTGGGGAGGACAGTCGATGACGATCAGGGTCACACCGAGCGAATTGCGGGCGGGCGCGGACAAAATTGATGCAGAAAAAGCAGTAGTCGCGGGAATCACGGTGCCTGACGAGTCCGCAGCCAAAGCGGGGTTGGAAGGGTTTGTGACCGCCGCCAAGCTCTCGGCCGCCGACGATGCGGTGAAGTCAGCGTTGAAGATCGTTGGGGGGCGCGACGAAATCATGGCGAACCTGCTGCGCAACACCGGCAATACGTTCGAGTTGGTTTCCAGCACACTTGCTCCCGGCTTGCTGACACCGCCGTGGATGTCGCAGCAGGTCGCTACCGGGCTCACCGGCATGGGCGATATCAACTTGTCCCGCAAGTAGTCTCATGGGTCGCCCACAAAAGAGTCAGGTGTTCAAGGCCAACGTCAACGCCCTCGGCGATTTGGCCCAACCCCTGCGCGATGCTGCGTCCAAACTTGCCGAGTCAGGGCTGCGGGTGCACACCACGGTGAACAACTTCGACTGGGAAGGTAAGGCCCGCGAATCCGCTGTGGCCCGTAGTGACCGTGAACTGACCCAGAACCGTATCGTCGCCGCCGACCTGAACGCCCTGGCCGACGCGTACGAGAACGGCAAAAAGACCATGGGGCCGATGATTGATAGCCTCAAATCCAAAGCACAAGGCTTGGAAGGCAACAGCTTTGAGGTCACCGAAAACTGGGACGTGATCGACAAATACGACTATGCAGCCGCCCGGAAACTCGCCAAGATGATGGGCTTGGATGACTCCGCAATCACCGACCTGCAAAACCGACGTGCCAACGAGGCCAAAACCGAGGGCGGAAATCTAGGGCGGTTGGCCGACGAGTTGGGCGTCGCCGATGAGAACACCGCCACCGCGATCGGTAACGCTCTCGACGCGCTCGGGGGGGCTAACGGCCCCAAACTGGCACCCCCACCGCTGGCTCCTGGTCAAGTGACTAATCGCGGCGCTGTCGCGGGCACCGATAACCCCAACGCCATCCCTGGCATCAGAGCCGCCGATCTGGGGGAGGTCGTCCAACTCCCCAACGGGCAGTATGTCGCGGTATTCGGGGATTCCTATGGCAATCCTGAAGTAGGTGGGGAAGGCAATCCGCACTACTCCTCGGTGGCAGTGCCGGTCACTTTCGATGAAAAGGGACAACCCCATTTCGGTGCACCGCTGAACGGAACAACGCTCAACCCTGGTTTGCCCAACGAGGTGCAGGGTTCGAGCCCGTTGTTCCCGATGCCGCAAGCAGCTATCAACAACGGAGCCAATAACACGCTGCCCGCAGGCTCCATCACCACCCGCGACGGGCGCACTCTCATGATGGTGGTCGGCACCAATACTAGTGAGGGCCTAAACCCACGGGGTGGCTCTTGGCTAGTTGAAGTGAACAACGACCCCGCCAAAGGCTGGAAACCCATCGAAGGCAGCTACCGTGAATGGACACCCAACAGCGACCCCGGACCAGGCCACGCGGGCGTTGGCACCAGCACCGCCAGCCTCCCGACACAAGTCAGTGGCTATCAAGGTAGCGACGGCAAGGTCTATATCGCCGCCGACGCCTTCGACCGCAGCCAAGGCGTCTCCATGTATCGCGTGGACCCCGAACACATCGCAGACCGGGGCTCCTGGCAGCCCTATAACGGAAACAACACCTGGGGAACCGCCGGACAGCCAGCCACCACCACAATCACGCAGCAAGGCCAGAACTGGGGTGAAATCAGCTTCCGCGAGATCGACGGAAAACCCGTCCTTGCTGGAACAAACTTCAACAGCGAAAACGGCGGAACAGGTATCCCGACCGTCGAAGTTCGCGTCGGCGATAACCCCATCAGTGTTACTGGAGGCAACCCAACCGTAGTGATGAACAATGCCCCCGGGTCTGCGAACAATGTCCCAGCCCCTTACGGCGGCTATATCCTGCCAGGATCAACCCTCGACAACGTTGGGCTCTTCGGCAGCCAGTGGTTCCAGCCCAGAGACGGCCAGGGCCATCCCACAGGCCCGGTGCACTACGACGTACAAGACATCCGAGTCAACACCCAACCCGGACAAAGATGACCACCGATTGGACGGCACGATGATTCGTCTCATAACGGCCCTAATGCTCTTCGCCACAGCAGGGCTAGCGTCGGCCTGCACCGCCACCGCCGACCCACCCACACCAACCACGGATCCGCCCAAATCGGCCGATGCCGCACGGTTCCCGAACATGGACAACTACACCCGGGCCAACCCCGACGACTACACGCAAGAACTCGACAACCCCGGACGCCCCGAAAAACTAACCGTCTATCAATTCAATACTCCGGATGGAATAGCATGCGGTTTCGGACAACCCCCTTCTGCCGGTTGCAGTGGCAATAACTTGCCTGCCATCCCTCCGGCGACGTGCGACCCGGATACGCGGCGCTACAACTACAACTCGATAAGCACCAGTCAAGGCCTACGCCAATGGGCGGACTCGCTTCCAACGTGCCACACGAATACATCGGGCGCGAAGACTCTGCCGCCTTTTCACACCCTGACGGTGTATGGCGTGACCTGTGGGGTTGATGACAAGGCAACTACTGCGTGCAAGGACCCCCAGGGGCAGGCTTTTGTGTTGTCCCCGTCGTGGTCTGGCTGGATACCCAAAGTCTGAGCATGTCTGACATCGCGCATCTTCATCCGCTGATGCAACAAGCGCTGCGCACCGGTGCAGTGCCTTCGCGTGAAGAGTTGGCACGGTTGTTGGGCAAAAAGGTTGAGGACATCCCTGGTCCAGACAACTCGGATGAGAAGACCGCGATAGCGCCCGAGGAACATGACCAGGTGCGGTTCCGTGCCCGCTACCACGCGATGGTGGATGAGAGAATCGCGGACTGGTTAGCTGAACAGCAGGAACGTGATGCGGGTTCTTTATCTGACTTCGGCGACCGAACCGTTCCCGTCCATGTTCGCGAACAGATTGAACAGGACTGCCAACGCCGAATCCAGCAAGAGTGGCGCAGCGCCGTACATCAGCGCGATGATCCCGATGACGATGATGGTGGTAGTCCTACTTCGTGGATGCAATCGGTTTTGTAGGACGCCGTCCATCTCTGCGCGCCGACTGCTGCGCCTCGCTCGTGCGCTGTTCCTCAGACATCGAGCTCCCCATTCCGCGGCTCTGCCTGTCCGCTACCGGGAACCTGTTCCAGTGAAACGGATTTGATGCTTCAGCTGACCGGCGGATACCGGCACCACACCTCGCGTGTGGCGCAAATCACACACATGCATCTGCCTAATCCGTTGCCGACCCGATGCCGGTCGGCATTGACGAGTTCAGGAATGCAATCGGCGGCGGTTGCCGCCAGAGTTGCAGGGCCTGATGCCGGGTGTCGTTGCCGTGAAAACTGTTCCGCCGATGCAGGATTCGTCCGCCGTAGTAATGAAGGCACTTGTGCCGCTACGGATTACGGCACAGCATAGGCACATGACCGAGACTGACACCGGAATACTCACCGAGTACAACGCGATCCGTGACCGGCTCGAATTACTGGGACGTGTCGCTGCTGAAGCATGTAACGATGCCACACGACTCGACCGCGAGGACGCTGACTACCTCGGCATCGAGCTCAAACTCGCCATCAGTGAACGTATCTGGAACCGAGTCTTGGCCGATGTAATGAAACTTGATCGCTGATGCGCGTTGGAGGGCGAACCAATCACCAATCGCTATGTGCCGTGTGACCCGCTGCTCGACAAATCGACGTACTATGGAAATGGCGACCGAGGCAGCCTGACAGAAACGACCGGTTTAGTCACAGTCATCCATCCTCACAACTGCGCCGGTCGCACCTGTCACGACACGCCGAGACAGGCGGGTGGACTGTGGTTGTCGCGGTGGGACCTTGCCACACTCCTGCCACTATCGCGTCCGGCATACACCTTCAGCGGACGGCTGTAGCGCACGTCAGGACATCCCAAGCGACGCAACCTTACTGCGGGATACCCAGTTCGAGGTATCTTGAAAGCGAGAGACGGCTAACACCGTCCGGGGGTTCAAATCCCTCCGCCACCGCTCTTAACGCCGCAGCTGGACGGTGCGCAGCTGGGGGATCTTTCTGGGTCCCGGCCCGGCTCGAACGGGCTGCCTCCCTCGCCGGCTGCGGATGCAGCGGACCGCGCGTACCGGTTAGCGCGGTCTAGGGCGGGGCGCCGCCGATGCTGCCAGAGCGCGTGCGCGCCCGGCAACGGGTTTACGACCGCGGCCGCGTGATGAGTTGTGTACGTACTGGGGTGGAGCCGGTGGTCAGATCCAGCACCGGGCAGTGTGCGTCCACGGCCTCTTGCAGCTCGCGGTACCGCTCGTCGCTGTCCGGCCCCGAGACCGTCACGGTGACGCGGATCTGCTGGAATCCGGGCCGGACACTGTCGTCCAGGCCGAAGAACCCGCGTACATCGAGATCACCCTCGGCGCTGGCGCTGAGCGAATCGACTTGAACCCCTAGTCTTTCCGCCCAGAAGCGATAGGTCACCACCTGGCAGGACAGCAGCGATGCCAGGTAGTACTCGACGGGGTTGGGCGCGGTGTTCTGTCCGCCGAGGCCCGGTGGCTCGTCGACGTGCACGCGGTACTTGCCCAGGGCGACTGCGCTACCGACCGTGCCCTCCGGTTGGGCGGATGCCTTGAACACCACCGTTGCGGCGGCCGGGTTGTCGGCTACTGCCGCGCGGGTCGCATCGGTGATCGCGTTGAGGGATGTCGTCGAGGCAGTCACGCGCGGTCACGTTAGTGGGACCGGTGCCGCGCTGGGAGGTTTGCGTCCGCGGTGAATCCAACCGGCCATGGACGTAGGCCTATTTAAAAGGAGAAGTATCCTCTAAATTGGAGTCATGGCTGACAGAGAAACACTTCCGCTGGCTGGGCGCAGAGACGAAGATCTTCCCGGGCACTGGCTGTTGGCGCGGCTGGGCAAGCGCGTCCTGCGCCCGGGCGGCCTTGAACTGACCACGCGGCTGTTGGCCGCCGGGCAGGTGACTGATGCCGATGTGGTCGAACTCGGGCCGGGTCTTGGCCGGACCGCGCGCGACATCGTGGCGCTGCGCCCGCGGTCCTATGTCGGTGTGGACGACACCGCGGCGGCCACCCAATCGGTACGTGATGTGGTCGCACCCTGTGGTGGGCGCGTGATCGTCGCGGATGCCGCCAGCACGGGCCTGCCGGACGGTAGTGCCGACGTCGTCGTGGGCGAGGCGATGCTGACGATGCAGAACGACAAGGCCAAGCGGGCCATCGTGGACGAGGCCTATCGGGTGCTACGGCCGGGCGGCCGGTACGCGATTCACGAGCTCGGGCTCACGCCGGACTCCGTGGATACCGCCACCAAAGACGAAATTCGCCGTGCGCTGGCTCGTTCCATCAAGGTCAACGCTCGGCCGCTCACCGTGGCCGAGTGGAGCGAGCTGCTCAAGGCCTCGGGATTCGAGGTGGTGAGCACCGACCGGGCGCCGATGGCACTGCTCAACCCGCGTCGCGTCATCGCCGACGAGGGCGTATTCGGAGCCCTGCGTCTGCTGAAAAACGTTCTCCTGCATGGTGCGGCGCGCAAGCGAGTGCTCACCATGCGCCGTACGTTTCGTGAACACAGCGACGCGATGACAGCGGTCGCTTTGGTCGGTGTGCGGCCCGAATGATCGGGAGTCCACAGGTAAGGGAGGCAATCATGGATGTCATGTCGATAACAGACTTGGGGGATGCGCAGGTCGAAATAGCGCGAAGCGCGCATAGCGGCCGGGCTGCACATACCGTGCACGGCGGTAGCGGCAACGCGCTACGGCAGGTGGTCATGGCGCTGGCGGCGGGCCGAAAGCTTGCCGAACATGAGAATCCCGGTGAGACAACCCTGTTGGTGCTCAGTGGGAAGGTGGAGCTGACGGCGGTATCCACGAAGGCCGCGCTGGCCACCGGCGACTACGTGATCGTTCCGCCGGAGCGCCATGACCTCACGGCACTGGAAGACTCGGCGGTGTTGCTGACAATTGTGAGCCGCGCGAGCTGAGCCCGCCGAGCGCATACCAGGCGCAGGGTGTTTCGGTGAGACGCCTGCGTGCGGTATGCGCTCGGCGAACTGAGCCTTACGCCTTGGGCCCTCCGCTTTCGGCCAGCCGCCGCACCGCGTCGATGAAGACGTCGATCTCGTCGAAGGTGTTGTAGAACGCGAACGAGGGCCGCACCGTCTGTTCCAGTCCGAGCCTGCGCAAAATCGGCTGCGCGCAATGGTGTCCGGCACGCACCGCGATGCCGTCGGCGTTGAGCGCCTTACCGACCTCCACCGGATCGTGCCCGTCGAGCACGAACGACAGCACCGATGCCTTGTGGTCGGCCGTCCCCACCAGCCGCACACCGGGGATGGCAGCCAATTGCGGTGTCGCGTACTCCAGTAGCGCGTGCTCGTACTCGGCGATCCGGTCGATGCCGATGCGCTCGACATACCGCAGCGCCTCGCCCAGTCCCACGGCGTCGGCGATGTTTCCGGTGCCGGCCTCGAACTTGTTGGGCGGCCCCTGGAACACCGCGCGCTCCAGGGTGACATCGGCGATCATGTTGCCGCCGCCCTGCCACGGCGGCGTCTCCGCCAACGCGTCTTCGCTGCCGTAGAGCACGCCGATCCCGGTGGGGCCGTAGATCTTATGACCCGAAAAGACGAAGAAGTCGGCACCCAGCTCCTGCAGATTCACCGTGAGGTGCGGCACCGACTGCGCGCCGTCGATGAGCACGCGCGCGCCGTAGCGGTGCGCGATCTCGACGATCTGCTTGGCAGGCGTCACCGTCCCCAGCGCGTTGGAAACCTGGGTGGCTGCAACCAGTTTGGTGCGCGGACCGACCAGATCCTCGAGCTCGGAGAGCAGCAGATTGCCGGCGTCGTCCACCGGAGCCACCTTGATGACGGCGCCGGTCTTCTTCGCGATCAATTGCCACGGAACGATATTGGCGTGGTGCTCCAGGTGGGTGATGACGATTTCATCCCCGTGTCCCAGGTTCTTACTGCCCCAGGCATGCGCCACCAGGTTGATGGCCTCGGTGGCGCCGCGCACGAAGATGATGTTCTCGTCGGCCTCGGCGCCCAGGAACTTGCGGGCCGCGCCGCGCGCATCCTCGTATGCATCGGTGGCCCGTGCTGCCAATTCGTGTGCCGCACGGTGGATGTTCGAGTTCTCGTGCTGATAGAAGTGCACCAGGCGATCGATCACTGACTGCGGCTTCTGCGTGGTCGCGGCGTTGTCGAACCAGATCAGCGGCTTACCGTTGACGGTCTCGGACAGGATCGGAAAATCTGCCCGTATCGACGCGACGTCGAAGGCGCGTGCGTCTTCGTGGATCGGCGCCGCGGACGGCGCTCCACCCAGGAAGTAGTAGTTCGCCTCGTCGCCTCCCGTTGGTGCCACGGGGGGCGTCCACCCCAGATCCGGCACGGAAAGCGCCTGGGAGTGCGGAGCCACCCGGGGTGACGTGGTGGCGGGGCCCACCGAGTTCACCGAGGGGGTGGCGAGCACCCCGGGGATTGTCGGCACCAGCCCCGAGGGGACCGCGAAATCGGCGAGACCGGTTGTCGGATAACCCGTTGCGGCGGTGTGCGCCGCAGAGGCGCCCGATGTCAGGTCACCGCCACCGCCGCGAGGTGCCACCGGCACCGCTCCGGGAATCCCGTCGGGGGTCGCCGAGCTGAAAGCCGCGACCGGCGGGGCCACCGTTGCGGTCGACAGCGCGTCGGCGACGGGTGCGGGTGCGTATGGGCTGGCCAACGAGCCCGCCGTGGCCGCCGCGGAGGAACCGGCCGTCGCGTCGGGGACGTTGCCCCTGGGCGCGACAGGTACCGCCGGTCCTGGGGTGTCGATACCCGGTGCTCCGGTAGGTGTGGCCTCCCAAAACAACTGAGTGGCCAATGCCGACAGCTCCGCCGCAGAGGGGAAGCCCGGCGGGCTGTCGGTTACGGGAATCGCGTCACTTGTAGACATGGAACTTGTCCACCTGCACGTCGTCGAGAACGGCCAGTGCGTCATCAGTCAGCACGGCCAGCGACGAATACAGGGTGACGAGATATGAGGCGATGGCCGACCGGTTGATTCCGGTGAACCGCACCGACAATCCCGGTGCCTGCTCGCCGACCAAGCCGGGCTGGAACAGGCCGACAACGCCCTGGCGCTCCTCGCCGGTACGCACCAGCAGGATCTTGGTCTTGGCGTCCTTCACCGGAACCTTGTCCGACGGGATGATCGGGATGCCGCGCCAGGTGATGAACTGCGCACCGAACAGGCTCACGACAACTGGCGGCACGCCACGGCGGGTGGCCTCACGGCCGAACGCCGCCACACCCAGCGGATGGGTCAGGAAGAAACCGGGGGTCTTCCATACCTTGGTGATCAGGGCGTCCAGGTCATCCGGTGTGGGAGCGCCACCGAGGGTCTTGATGGTCTGCTCGGGTGTTGCCTGAGCCAGCAGGCCGTACTCGGCGTTGTTGATGAGCTCGCTTTCCTGACGCTCCTTGATGGACTCGATGGTCAGGCGCAGCTGCTGGGCGATCTGGTCGTGCGGGCTGGAGTACAGGTCCGAGACCCGGGTGTTGATGTCGAGCAGCGTCGAGATGGTGCGCAGCGTGTACTCGCGTGGGTTGGTCTCGTAGTCGACGTAGGTCTGCGGCAGCGGGGCCTCGTTCTCGCCCTGCTCCTCGCTGTGGATCGCCACCTTGTCGGGGTTGATGACGCGGTTCACGCGGTAAATGCCCGCCTCGACGGGTACCCAGTTCAGCAGATGCAGCAGCCACCGCGGGGTGATCGTCGACAGCTGGGGGACGGTCTTGGTGGCATTGGCTAGCTGCCGTGCGGCGAGATCGCCGAGGGCCTGGGATTCATTCTTGGCAGCGGGCACAGCGGTTTCCTCCTCAGCGAATGGGATCAAGACCTGATGTCTGAAATCCTAATCGCGATTGGGGCGGCGCATCAGGTAACGAACACCCGTGCGCCAAACTCCGGGCGGCCGGTTCAGGTGACCCGCTGGGTCGCCGTGAACCCGTATCGCATTCGCTCGCTCCGGGGAAGCGACGCCGGTGGAAATCCCGGCGCGCGGCCGGGGATCCGTAGACTGGATGCATGCAGCACGTCGCACAGTCGCACCGACTCCGGGCGATCAGCGCGCTGCGCGCCGACAGCTTCGGGGCGCGCAGCGCCGCCGTGTGTTGCTGTTGTTGTTGATTCCCTAACCCCGCCCCTGGCACCCGGGATCGCCGTCTACCGACGTTGACGCGCTCCTGGGTTGCAATCCGCCGGCACAAGGATCAACCAACCCATGACCACTCATTCTTTGCTATCGCTCGTCGAATGGCCGTCTGCCCGCATCACTGGCAGGCGTCACGGCCACCACGCCGAGGTGCTCCCGCAGCGCCTGACGAGGTACCGCGGGGGCACCTATTCGTCCACCGTGGACGAGGTTGTGTTCACTGACGGAACTTCTGCTCGCACAGATTTAATTCGCCTGAACCCCACTGTCGCCGCGTATTCACTCGATATTGCGGGGATCGCCCCCAACCTGCCCTCGGGCTACGCCGTGGCCGACTGGCTGTCGGTGGCGAACCTGCGGGCTCGCACCCGTGAATCTCAGGTGGCCTGGATCTTGGCTAACTCCTTCCCGGCGCTGTCGACGGCACAGCTGAGTCGCCGGTTGCGTGCGGCGGGGTATCTGGGCGAGGCGAACATCAAGGACCACGAGGCCATCGCGGGAACCCAGGCCGCCATCTGGTTCCTCACCAACGGGGTAGAGCTGGACACCGCAGCGCGCAATGTGCCCACCGCTACCCGAAAGTCGCCGTCTTTCATCGAGTTCGAATTCAAGGAGCGCCCACAGCTAGGCGGTCTGGCGGTGCGGACCAGCGCGGGGCAGCAGCCGGCCAGCGTACGGCTGCACGCATCCGTGAACGGGGCCGTGTGGCGCGAGGTGTCCTCCTCGGAATTGAACTTCACCGAAGGTGAGGCGCAGTACGTCAAGGCGTTGGGCGTCGGTGCGACAGTCGCCGAAACCCAGCACGGTGCACCGGATCTCGGATATCGCTTCTATCGCCTGTACGTGCAGGGCGGTACCGCAGATGTCGAAGGTGTCGAATTCTGGTTGCATGATGCGCGCAATCACCGCAATGCCGACCGGGTGGTGCAGCTGTACCGCTATCTGTTGGAGCAGTCGTTGATCGCCGCCGGTCGGGTGGATCAGGTGCCCGCGATCGATGATTCGCAGGCGGTGATGGCCGCGGGCCTGATGGGGCCGTTCGTCGTGGATTCGCAACGTCCGGTGTTGCTTTCGTTGTCCGAGGGTGCCAAGGCGATGGACATCTCCGGTGCGGAGCTCACCGGACTGGTGGACCCGGGCACCCGCTTTTACGTGCGTCCGGCGGAGTGCGTTGCGGCGGTGACGGTCTCGGTGGTCGACCCAGTGTCGACTGCCCGGGTACTCACCGGCGTGGCAGAGGGGCCGTTGACGCCACTGGCGCTCGTGCTGCCCGGTGCGCGCGAAGTTGTCGAACTCACCGTCGAGTGGGCCGAGACCACGCAACTGTCACGAGTGAGTTAACGCCAGGAGCGCGCGAACTCCAGGAATGCGTCGTTCTCTTCGGGTGCGCCGATGGTGACTCGCACGCCGTCGGCGCCGAAGGGGCGCACGATGATTCGGGCCTCGGCGGAGGCTTGTGCGAACTCCGACGAGCGACCGCCCAGCGGTAGCCACACGAAGTTGGCCTGCGATGGCGGCACCTGGTATCCCGCCTCCCGGAGTGCTTGGGCCACTCTTATGCGTTCGGCGACAACATCATTGGTCCGTGTGAGGAGTTCCTCTGCGGCGCCCAGCGAGGCCACCGCCGCAGCCTGAGCGAGGCTGGACGCGCTGAACGGCACGTACACCTTGCCCAGCGTGGTGATCACATCGGGATCGCCGATCGCGTAGCCCACCCGCAGGCCGGCCAGGCCATAGGCCTTTGAGAAGGTGCGTAACACAACAACATTGGGATGTTCGCGAACAAGGGCAATGCTGTCGGTGAAGTCTTCGCGCACATACTCGATGTATGCCTCGTCGATTGCGATGAGGATGTGGGGCGGTACCGCCTCGACGAACCGGCGCAGCTCGGCGGGTGGGACCACGGTGCCGGTGGGATTATTGGGATTGCAGACGAAGATCAGCCGGGTGGCGTCCGTCACCGCGGCGGCCATGGCCGCCAGGTCGTAGGTGTGGTCGGTCAGCGGCACCTGAACGGGGGTGGCCCCGGCGACCCGCACCACTAGCGGGTAGGTCTCGAAGGACCGCCAGCCGAACAGCACCTCGTCACCTACCGTGGCGGTGACCTGTACGAGCTGCTGGCACAGGCTCACCGATCCGCATCCGACCGCGATGTGTTCGGGCGGCATGTCCACGTGTTTGGCCAGGTGTGAGCGCAGCTCGGCGTAGCCGTTGTCCGGGTAACGGTTGATCTGCGCTGCTGCCTCGACGATGGCCGTGTGGACGCTGGGCAGTGGTCCGTGCACGGTCTCGTTACTGGCGAGCTTGATGGCACCGGGGACGTTGCGGCCGGGGGTGTACGCCGGCAGTTCGGTCAGCTCGGGGCGAAGTCGGGCAGGCACTGGAACAGACTATCTGTGCATGTTGGACCGGATGGCGACCAACGGCTTTGCCTTCCGGCCTCGCGGGCCTGTACTCTGTGCCCTCGGCGGTTCGGAATCCATTTATGGGTTCCGGTACCCTCGGGAAGTTCAGGAGGCGTGCCAGAGCGGCCGAATGGGACTCACTGCTAATGAGTTGTCCCCTTTACGGGGGACCGGAGGTTCAAATCCTCTCGCCTCCGCGTCGGTCTGCAGGCCAAACCTGTTGACCTGCAACAATTGAATAGCACGCGCCCGTAGCTCAACGGATAGAGCATCTGACTACGGATCAGAAGGTTAGGGGTTCGAATCCCTTCGGGCGCACCACACCATCGTTGCCGCTCGGGTCGTCGTTACCCGGAAGCTGGCGAACGCCAGTCGTGACGTAGCCAAACGAGATTCCAGCCGCCGCGCAGAAGTCGTCCAGCTCCCCGACTTTCCAGTCGGTAGCGCCCGTCATTCGACGCGAGACATACTGCTGAGCCAGTCCGTGCCTGCGGGCGACCTCGGACACTGATACGCCCTGCCTTGCCAGCTCTTCGCGGATACGCCGTACGACGGCCTTGGATCGGCATTCGCCTCGGCTCCCATCGACCAGCATCAATGTTGTCATAAGCGCGTATCTTACCTGCCTAGAGTGTGAAAGCAAGCGCTACGGGAGAGCATCGCCGCGAAATCCGAGTGAACGACCTGACTTCCATGCTTGTAATTCACTCTCTTGCGGTGTAGACCTATAGACCATGCACGGTGAATCACTCTCTGAGAGAGTTTCCGCGAATATCCGCGCCGAGATGGCTCGGGCCAAGCGCACTCAAGCCACACTTGCTCACGAGGTCGGCATGCGCCAGCAGGCACTCTCCCGCCGCATGGCGGGCCACGCACCGCTTTCTGTCGACGAGCTAGCGCGGATCGCCGAAGCTCTCGGCGTCCCGATCACAGCGCTGATCGGCTCCGAGCCCGCCGCCTCCAAGGCGGCGTCGTGAGCGCCGTTGCGCTGGTCGTTCTCGGCTCGTCGACCCTCACGGTTCTCATGTCGTGCGCATCGATCCACTTCTCGCGTCGCGCGCGGAAGAGCTGGGAACAGGCGGAAGCCGATTGGAAGCGGGCCGAGGCGAGCTGGCGGCAGCAGGCCGAACGACGCAATCGCTCGCACGTGGACTTCACCATCGGCGGAAACAAAAAAGCCTGAACCGTCATGCCCCACAACTGAATACAGCAGACGGTGGCGAGTGATTCATCTTGCCGGAAGCCTCACTCGCCACCGTTCCTACCAGCAATCCTACGAAAGGACTGCCATGTCGAACAATATCCCCGTCCCTGCTCAGCGTGTCGATCGTGCGGTGAGCTTCGTATCCAGAGCCGTCGGCGGCCCATCGCAAATTGTTGAACCGTTTCTCTATCACTGGAATGACATTCCCGGTCGCACATTCGCCGAGGTAGAAGCCGCATTCGAGCGCGCAATCACACTCGCCGAGGCGGGTGTCCGATGAGCAGCTACGACAAGATCACCGTCGCCCTGGCGGCTATCGCAGCACTGGCCGCGATGCTGCTCGCATCCCCCAACTCGCACGCCGACC
>NZ_LJYH01000027.1:0-11685 GCF_001440005.1 Mycobacteroides sp. H001 | reverse complement strand
TTGTATTGCTCGGCCCCCTCATAAGGGACATGTACTTGATGGTATAGCTGCAGATGGAGCTCAATGTTTCGCACATCGATCCGATTTAGCTACAGATAAGCAGCCCCGAGCATGCGGCGCAGCTTCGCCCGGCGTCCCGGTAGTGCCGATGCCGCAAGAGTCATCAATGTCGAGATTCCCAAATCGCAACTATCGCAAATGGTTTTCCACACATCACCGATTGTGGGATGCGATAAGGACGACTGCTCGGAAAGCAGACCCATCAGCGACTCCTTGACCGCCAACCGGAGCTGCTGCGGGACCTCCTGGTCTGCAATGCGATTGGATACCAACCCCAGATTCTCCTTGAGACGCTCGGACCCGATGAGGGCGGTCAGCGACCGCCACACACCCGCGTCGTCACGCACCATGTATCCCACCGAACAACAGTGCGGATGTGAACACGGCAGCGCCGTCAAGTCACGCCAGGTGACGACGTCACCGGTCTGTGGACCAAGGCGTTTGAGCACACCGGTGTGGGTGAGCCGTTGCAGGGGATCGATCGCGCCGGCCCGGCCGGACCCGAACTGCGGCTGAATCGACACACCACCCACATACGGCGTATCGAGGGCGAGCCGGATGACCGCACCAATATCGCTGTCATTGACACCGAGCGCGGCGGTCATGACCAATGTCGTGAAGATTTCTCTATGGGAGAGACGTTGCACCGCCTCGGCTTTGATTCTCGTCAGATCGCCACCTCGATGATGCCGCGACGCGTCCGCCGACGGGCCGTCGTACTGCAGGTAGACCTCCACGCGTTCGCGGTGGCGGGCCAGCAGGTCCAGTAGCGCGTCATCTCGGGCGATGAGAACGCCGTTGGTATTGATCAAGATCCGGGTGATGGGCCGATTCATCAACTCACCGAGCAGCTGGCCGAGATCGGGGTAGACGGTGGGTTCACCGCCGCTCAGCATCAGAACATCCAGCCGGCCGTTCTCGCGGGCCAAGCGCTGGTCCACGTTGGCGAGCACACGCTGCACCGGTACCACACCGTGCAGGTCTGGTGACGAATCGGCGAAACAGGTCGGGCAACGCAAATTACACGCTTCGGTGATGTCGGCCAACAGGATGCAGGTGTGCTGCGTCTGCATCTCGGGCAGCCCACGCAAATACGCCATCGGGATGGGATCGTAATTGCCCGGTACATCCGGAACGTGGGTCTTGGTGGGGGCCGTCCACTCCTCCAGGTACTCAAGGATCTCGGCATCCTCGTCGTAGAGCGTGCGTACCAATCCGTGCACTCGGCAAGCCCGTTCGAGCCAGACCCGATCATCACGATGCGCGAGCCAACCCGAGAGCCGGTCCACCTCCGCCAGCGGACGCTCCGGGTTCCCCTCATGACACAACGGGCAGAAAGCGTTGACGTAGCGCAGGATCCGATCCCCGCGCAGCCCCATACCAGCCACGTCTACTCCAACCCTTCCAGCATCGAAATGCAGCCCACGATGAACCCCGTCATGATCGCCACCGTCGCCCAACCGATCATGAATCCGATTCCCAGCCCCCGAACCCAGCCACGTCCCCAAATGGTCAATCCCAGAACACCTCCCAAGCCAATGACCGACATCACGACGGCCAGCGTGATGGCCCTGGTGTCAGGCGAGAATCCCCCACTCATCGCGTTCTCCAGGACCAGAAAGGTCCCGAAGGTCATCACCCAGAAGACGAAGATCCCGACGAATGTCATCCCCACGACCGCACCACCGCCCGGCCTCGGCGGAGCCTGAAGGTACGGGTAGTACCCCGGCGGATACTGCGGATAGCCCGGCGGCGGTGGGTATCCGGCGGGTCCGTACGAATACGGGCCGTACGGGTAGTGCGGCGGGTGCTCGCCCTCTGGCGGCGGCTGCGGCGGGACGGTCATTGGTACAGCACCGGATTGAGCCCCGTACAGAATCCGACGGTGAGCATCGACACCAACGCCCAGCCGACCATCAGCCCCACCCCCCAACCGCGCTTGTCGCGATCACCCTTCCTAGTGAGCACGCCACCCACACCGAACGCCACCGCGATCCCCACCACCGCGACAAAGCCGGGCACAATCTCGAAGCCGATGCCAGACCTGTCGGCCAGCGACCCGCCGATCATCAGCGCGAGAAACCCGAACACGGCATTACCGAAAATGAACGAGAGTGCACCTGCAACCATCGTCGCTCCGTTGATGCCAGGTTTGGGCTGTTCCGGTGGGTAACTCATGCCCGCACCGCTTCGGAAAGGCGGCCGCGGAAGATGCCGTCGTAGTATCCCCCGCGATATCCGCGCCACAGCCGCCAAGCCGCGAATGTCATCCCCACCAGCAGAACCCATTGTGGTCGAGTGAGATTCAGCCACACCGTCTCGTTGGCACGGCTGAACTCGACGAAGAATCGGAAGACCGCATACGCGGACACGTAGAGGACGAAGAGCTCGCCGGGGTGCGTCACGCGTGAGCGCAGCCACCACCACAGCACCGCGAAAGCCACTAACTGGAAGGCGATCTCGTAGAAAAAGGACGGATGCATGGCCGCGCCGGCCAGGCATCCCGGGCAGTTCGGCCGCGACGCCGGAGCATGCACACCCCAGGGCAGCGAGGTCGGCCGCCCCGGAGCCTCGGTGAGGTGACACCCGATCCGGCCCACGGCCATACCCAACGCCACCGCGGGTGCGAACAGGTCACCGGTCTTGGCCCGGTATCCGATGAGTCGCTTGGCCACCAGAACACCGATGTACGCCCCCAACAGCCCGCCGATGATGCTGCGTGATCCGAACATCCACGCCTCGACCAGGCTGGGATTGTGTGCCGGGTTCAGGTGTTCCAACCAACCCGACAGCCGCATCCCGATCGCACCGCCGACCAGAGCACCCGCCACCGCGATCAACGACTGTTCGGCGGGGGCGCCCCGGCGGCGCGCTTCACAGGCGAAAACAACGGCGGCGACCAGCACGCCGAGCCCCACGAAGAGCCCGTGCACGCCGATTCCCAGCCCCATCGGCTCACTGTACGAGCCATCGCCGCAATGCAACGCTCGATTACCGGAAGTTACAGCGCGCAGCCCACCAGCACCGGCTCGGGAACCAGCCGCACCCCGAAGGCATCCAAGACTCCATCGCGGACGGTCCGGGCCAGCCCCAGCAAGTCAGCGGTGCTCCCACCTCCGCGATGCGTCAGTGCCAGTGCATGTTTCGTCGACACCCGCACCGCCGACCGTTCATCCGGATAACCCTTGACGAACCCGGCCCGCTCCACCAGCCAACCTGCCGAGAGCTTCACCCCGTCAGGGGCCGGATACTGCGGAAAAACGATATCGGGCCCCAACCGTTCACGCACGCGTGCCCGAATTGCGCCCAAATCTCCCTCAGCCACAACAGGGTTGGTGAAGAATGACCCGACACTCCAGGTGTCGTGATCGGAGTCGTCGAGCACCATGCCCTTACGCCGGCGCAGGCCCAGCACCGCCTCGCGCACCGCCAACGCGTCGAAGCGCTCCCCCGGCTCCGCCCCGAGCTCCCTGGCCAGCTCCGGATACCGGATCGGCGAGCTCAGTCCATCGGTGGACAACCCGAATTCGACCTCCAGCACCACGCGCGCGTCGGTGCCCTTGAGAATGCTCGTGCGATAGCCGAACCCCAGCTCGCCGGGCTCATACCAGCGCACCTGGCCGGTCGCCCGGTCCAGCACCCGAACTCTGCGCAGCAGCGAAGCCACCTCGACGCCATAGGCGCCCACATTCTGTACCGGCGTGGCACCGGCGGTTCCCGGGATTCCCGAGAGACATTCCAGTCCACCCAGACCGGCATGCAGCGACAGCGCCACCAACTCGTCCCAGTTGGTCCCCGCATCCGCACGCAGTAGCGGCCCATCCACCTCAACACCGGCCGCCGCGATGTGCACCACGGTGAGGTCCGGAAGATCGTCGGCCAAAACCAGGTTCGAACCGCCCGCCAGCAGCAGGGTGGGATGGCCATCGAGCGCGGCCAGTGTGCCCGTCAACTGTGCTGTGCTCTCGCACCGAATGAGCGTGGCGGCCACCGGCCCCAGCCGCAACGTCGTCAGTGAGGCGAGCGGGGCATCGTCAGCGACCACAGCGCCAAGATCCTCGATCTGCGCGCGCGTTGCTCGTGCCAACCTCACGGGCCGTAACGGTAGCCTTGCCACCCATGGCCCGCTCATTTGACCTGTCAGTGGAGTACTCGGCAACCGTCGAGCAAGTTCACGCGGCCTTCGCCGACAAGGCCTACTGGAACGAGCGTCTGGCCGGTTCCGGCGCAGATACCGCAACCCTGGATTCCCTGAAATCCGAGAACGGCGCCCTCGAGATCGTCACCACCCAGGTGTTGCGCAGCGACCGGCTGCCCGGCATCGTCTCGCAGTTTCACCGAGGTGACCTGCAGATCGTCCGCACCGAGAAATGGGGTGCCATCGCAGACGGCACATCCGAGGGCACCGTGGTGGGCTCGATCCCGGGCGCACCCGTCACCCTGTCGGGCACCGCGCGGTTACAGCCGGGAGCCAAGGGTTCACGACTTGATCTGAAGGTCGGCGTCGAAGTCAAGATCCCCCTGGTAGGCGGCAAAATCGAGGGCTTCGTCGGCGGAAAGCTCATGGACCTGCTCTCTGCGGAACAGCGATTCACCTCCGAATGGATCGCCACCCACGGCTAACCTGGGTCCGATGTCCAGGCGTTCGGTCTTCACGGTGAATTTTCCGGCTCCGGCCGAGAAGATCTACCAGGACTTTGCCAGCCGGGACTACTGGGAAACCTTGATGTCGGCGTACGGATGGCTCACCCCTGTCTCCGAGATTCACACCCACACCGTGACCGATCGCGGTGTCGACGTGGTGCTCAAGCAGAATCTGCCCCGCATCTATCTGCCACCGATCGCGCAGAAGGTGATGCTCACCGACATGGTGATCACCCGCGTGCAGCATTTCGAGCCGTTTGATCAAAGCAAGGGATCCTCGTTGGGCAGCTACGGCGCCTCGGTTCCCGCCGGACCGGGCTCCTTCACCGGAGTGTGCAGGCTCTCCGATACCGATCACGGTTCTCAGCTGAGACTCTCCAGCACGTGCAAGGTGTACATCCCGTTCATCGGGGGCAGGCTCGAAGACTTGATCCTCTACCACGTGAACGACCTGTTCCGGGTGGAGGAAGGTTTCATCACCGACTGGATCTCCAAGCACCACTAGATCGCGATGCGGGTGTCAGTAGTCCGACTCGGCGGCCAGCAGCTCGGCGAGGAACGCGTCATCGGCCGGCCTGGCCAGTCGGGAGCGGGCGAAAGCCCGCACCCGATCGCGTAACCCACTGGGCTCACCCGCGCCACCGGCGCCCACGCTCACTCGCATCGCCGACCAGTCGGCATTCCAGGCCGGCACCTCTTCAGCGGGCCGCTCCTGTGCGTCGAAGACCGGCAGCACCGCGCCGCCATCGGCATCCAGCACGCCGGCCGCATGAAACACACCGCAGCGCAACGAGACCGGAATGCCTTCGGACGATTCCGGACCGGATATCGCCGCCCGCACCCGGGCGGTCACCGCCGCATTCTCGGCAACGACCGCCCATCCGAGATTCTGCTCGGCCGCGTCGAAAATCCCCGGCGGCACGTCCGACCAGGCGATCGTCACGCTGCCGAAGGCGATCGCGCCGAGGGGCCGGGCTTCGTCACCAGAGCCGGCGGCCAATGCATAGTCCTCGCGCCGCGCGGCCCAGATGTCCGGTGAATCCCACTGGAGCCCAATCTCATCGGCAAGTTCGCGACACCGTGCCACGAGCAAATCCACGCGCGGGTCACGATGAGAACCCAGTGCCGCGCCATGCGGTGCCAATAGCCCAGCGACATCCGCGTCCAAGGTGTCGTCGGTGAAATAATCCTCGGCCGCCGCAGTCAGCACCGCGAGCTCGGCGTCGAGCACCGACCGGTCCAGTACGGCGATGCCGTCACGGCGGCTGGCCGGCCACCATCTCCGGAACCAATGTCCCAACGCCAACCGCCGCAAGACATCCGTAGATCCCGGTAGCACCGACACCGACGACAGCTCGATCACCTCGGTGGGATCACGATCACGCAGCGCCTCGACGACGGCGACATGTCCGGCCTCGCCGAGGACCCTCCACATCCAGTCGGCCCGCTCCGCATCCGTGAAGCTGATCACCGGCGGATCCGAAAGGGCTTCGATCGACCACGACAACACCGCACCGCTGACCTCAAGAACGGCGACCGCCGGAACCGGCGCAGGCACAGGACCTGTTGTCCACAAACCCGATTCATTGATCAGTTTCATCCGGCGACCTGCAATTCCAGCATGGCTTTTATCCGCTGCCGGTGGTCCAGGCTCACCGAGCGTGCCACCCCTTCCAACAGCGACCGGAGATCATCGACGTCACCGCAGGATTCCTGCCAGACATCGCGACCATGCAACCGGGCCCACAACCTGCTCAGGTAGGGCCGTGCGAATGCGGTCAGGTCGTCGATGACCTGGCGCTGCCGGGGGTGGATGGCGTCACCGGCGGCAAGATAGCGCCGGGCATGCATGACGTAGGCCTCTTTCGCCAGCCGAGCCTGGACGCGTCCGGACAACTCGTAGCGCGTCGCCACCGAATCGCCCAGTGGCCGCAGGTCCGTGGCCACCTCGACGCCGGCCAGCAGGGCGGCCTGCTTGTCCTCGCTCAGCAGACCCCATGGGGCGCAGGCTCGGTCGACCTCCTCGGCACACAGCAAGGGAACATCGGGCAACTCGTCGCGATCCAGCGCCCGGCGCAGCGTGGCCCGTACCCGGTCAACAACGCTGCGATCCATCGGACGGGCGCCATCGGGATCTCCGTCGATGACCGGAGGCCGTTGCGGTTCAGTGGAACTCAACCCGATGTCGACAATGGACCACGGCAGGGCCGCAGCGTCGCCGTGCGCCCTGGCGCCCAGGTTATATGGGGTGGCATCGGCAATCAGGGCCGCCCACACCCGTTGGCGCGCCGACATCTCGCCATGACTGTCGGCCGCGCCGAGCACCGTGGTGAGGCCCGTGAAGAACGGTCCCGTGATGCTGTCGTCCGGCCGCACATCGCGCCAGCTCCGGTCCCGCAACCTGGCGAGCCGGGTCACCACATCCGGATCCTCGACGTGACGGTTGAGTACCTCGATCGCCGTCCGGTCCCGGTCGCGATGCAGGTCGTGCAGAACCTCCGCCAACGTGTGCCGATCCGCAACCTGCGGAACACCTTTGGTGACGGCCAATTCGAAACACACCGGGAAGTACAGCTCTTGAGCGTTGCCGGTGGTGATGCGCTGCCGGCGCCGCTCAGCCTTGAGCATCACGAACCAGTCTGCGGTGGCCCGCAACTGCGGGCCATGCCCCACGATCAAGGCGTGCATGGCCGCAGCCACCTCCGCCCCCAGCACCGGCGCGGAAAAGGCCGCATTGCTACGCAACCGCAGGACCAGCGGGTCCAGGATTCGTTTCACGGTCCGGCGCAGCGGCCCGCCATCGTCGGTGCTGAGCACCTCGACGCCGGAGCCGATCGCACGCCAGGCCCGGTCGATGACGGCACGCCGCGGCACCGCCGACTGCACCGCGACGGCGGCCTCGGATGTTGCCGACCCGATGCTCACCATCACAAGGGTAATCGTTGTCTGCCGACCAAAAGTTGGGTTCGGTAGCAGCCGGGCGGGCAGACGCTATCGACATGAACACAGGACTGTTTCCCACCATTGCCAGAGTCTTCGGTGGATGCGCGGCGTTGCTGTCCGGTCACCGGAACACGTCGGCGCACCCGGACGAAGAGGCCGACGAACGACTCGTCACGATCGAGGAATTCGCGGCCGAATTCGACCACTTGCTGATCCGCAAGCGGCTGTTGACCGGGGCACAGCGCGCGGTGATCGCCCAGGGCACCCGCTCACGCGGAGTCGTCACCGGGATGAATGCCACCGGCGCGGGCCGTGAGGTGCAACTGGACCTCATGGTGACGCGGCCGGACGGCGGCCAGTTCCCGGCACGGGAGACGGCGGTGATACCTGCCGCCACGCTGCCGAAGATGGCGCCCGGCAGCGTCATCGACGCGTACTACCGGCCGGGTGACCACAGCATCATCGCGGTCCGGGTGCACGCCGGCTGATTCAACGGGCACCGTCGACGGCGAAACTGACCACAGCCGCCCAATGCAGCGGGCTCGCCGCATGGTCGCCGTCGCGCCAGCGCCGCAGCTGAACTCGCTGCCAACGATTCACCGCGCGGCCGGCCTCCTCTTCACGATGCGCACGGTCCACCTCTGCGACCGTTTCGGCCATGGGATCTGTTGTGTGCGTGGAGAACTGGCCGTAGGCAGCTGCTGTCGGCAGCGACCACAGGGTCGCGGTCACCAACTCCGCCCCACCCAGGATCATCGCGGCGGCAAGCCCCGTCGCCTCATCAAAGCGGTAATCGCCGCCAGACGAACAGGCCAACAACGCCACTCGCGGCGGGATCGAGAGCCGCGCGGCCATCATGTCGGCGGCGGTCAGCGGGTGCTCCTCGGCCAGATGCAGGGCCGCCCGCTCGGCGTGGCCGACGGTGCCCTCCGCCGCGCTGGCGTGGCCGACGTACAGCATTCTGGCCGGGCGCTGCGCACACATCTCCGCAAGCCGGTGGCGGTCGATATCGTTCCGGCGGAACAGTTCCACAGGTGCGCCGACCGCAGGCAGCACCTGGCAAGCGTCCATCAACTCGCCGAAATGGCGGGTCAGAGGCGCCTCCGGAGACGGACGGCCCAGCACCGAACCCAACGTTGAATCCGGGCGCTGCCCGGGAACTCGCGGGTCAAGCAGCAGTACCGCAGGACCGTTGTGGCGATCGCACCACCGCGCCGGCTGCCGTGGCGCATGCACGATATTGGGCGGCACCGCCATCAGCACGTCGACCAGCTCCATCAGCCGGAAACCATCTGTGCCCGGCATGGCCAACTGCCCCCAGGGCACCCGGGACAACCGTGGACTGGGTGTCACAAACAGCACCGCACGCGGAGATGACACGGACTCGGACAACAGCTTCCAGCCGTCGGCGGCCACCAGCTGGGAACCCAACGCACGGGCCAGGTCGAGTTCGGCATCGGGCCGCGCAAAGGCTCCCACGGTCAGCGCCCGTTCGATGGCCAAGAGCGCAGTCTCGGACTCGGACGGATCCGGTAGCGCGGAAAAGAGAGCGCCGCAGGCAATTTCCAGGGCTTGCTGCTCGATGACCCAGGTGACCGTCCAGGACGGATCTCCCACCACACGCAGGCTCGCATAGGTGGCGATGCCGAGATCGGCGAATCGCAGAACCAAGGTGTCGGTCACGGCCAGGTCGACCATTCGTCATCGGCGGCGGTGACCTCGCGGCCATACCGCTGCCAGGCCAGTTCCCGATAGCCGCTCATAATCTGATCACCGGCGGGATCCATCCGCATCGGTGGCAGCGGTCCGAGGCGGGTGAGCCCACCATCCGCCTGCACTGGCGGAGCCGCGGCCACCAGCGCCAGATCCCCCTCGACGGGAACCGCCGCAGTGGCCGTCGCGGCCCAGGCACCGGGCGCCGAACCTGCCTGCTTCTCGCTCAGCTCAGCAGTGAAAGCCCCTCGGGCACTGTGATATTCAATCAACTCGGTGAGCAGAACGGTATTGCCCCATTCCTTCGCCACCGCGAAGGCGCCCGCCAGTAGCGGCGCCGACACACACCTGGCCCAGCGCATCCGCGCACCCGCATCGGGGATGGCGTAGCGCACCGCGTCGACAGCCAGCGCCGCAGGCACCTTCAGGTCTGCGGCCTGTTGAAGCTTCGACATCGCGCGCTGGTAACCGGGACCGTCCACATCACCGCGCAACGCTCCGGTAGCGGGGTCGAGACCAAGATCGGCCAGCGCGTCGGCACGCCAGATATTGCCCAGCTGATCGTCGAGACGGGCATATTGCAGCCAGCTGTGCCGCGGGTACGAGTCCAGCAGTTCCCGGGCCTGCGCCACCTTCTCGACCGCAACGGCGAAGTCACCGCGAAGAATGGAGATCCAGCTGCGCTGCAGCAGGATTCGGTGAATGTGCAGCGGCTTTTCGATCTCGCGCCAATGCCGCTCAGCATGCCCCCAGCATTCGTCGGCCTCGTCCAGCGCGCCCATCCGGAATCTGATCAAGCCGAAGTACAGCCAGCTACGGGACACATCGTGCGCCCGGACGTGCTCGGCAATCGCCGGGTATGCCTGGTGAACCAGCGTCTGGGTTTCGGCGATATCGCCGTCCGACCACCGCGCCGCAGCACGCTCCAACTGCGCACGGGCAGCGGCCAACTGCCAGTCCCGCGCGCCGGCGCGCGCCTCGGCTCGGCGCAGCCACGGCTGCGCCTCATCGAGCCGGCCGGTCTCGACGCAGAACCGGCCATACGATAACGCTCCGTTGACAAACAGATGATCGGACTCGGGGTCACCCGCACCCGCGTATTCCTCGAGCTGATCGAGGAGTACGGCCCATATCGGCACCGAGTCCGCATACATGTCGTCGTCGCACAAACCCCTGGCCATCAAAATTCTGGCGTAGCAGATCAGGCCGCGCTGTTCGATGGCCAAATCCTCGAAGTCCCCGGGCGTATCGATCAGAGTGTCCAGACTCGCCGCGGCACCGTCGTGATCACCGCTGGCCGCCGCCAATCCGGCGGCGAGGAACGCGGCACGCCGGGTGTAGCGACAGATCAGGTGGTCGATCTCCGCCTCGGACATGGTGACCCGCGCGGCCAGATCAGGGCGCCGCCCCGATCGGATTTCCGCGTAGGAGGACAGACACTCACGAATCCGCCGTATACCTTCCGTCACACCGTCGTAGGCGGTACGCACCAGATAGACCTCGGCAAGCTGGGCCAACACCTCGCATGCCAGATCGTCGCGGTCGGCCTCCTCGGCCTGGGCAAGCAGTGACAACAAGATCTCCTTAGCGGCCTCTTCCTTGGCCGCCAGCGCCAGGTGACGGGCCCGCTCCAGGTCACCGATGATCGTCACCTCCGAATAGTAAAAAGCGGCGGGCGTGCTGTGCACGCCCGCCGCAGTCGAGATGTCAGCCGCAGCTCACCTTGATGGTGAACGGCTTGGTGATCATCCCGGCCATCGGGTTCTTGACGTCGGCACCCGACGCTTCGCCCGTGATGGTGTACGTCTTTCCGTCGACCTTGACATCGGCCGAGCCGACGCTGGCGCCCATCCCGCTGCTCACCGCGAGCGCGGCACCGTCGTACACCAATCCCAGCGACTGCACCTTGGGCGGCGCCTCGTCGGTCATCACCACACCCAGACCCTGCTGGCCGTTGACGGCGCCACTGGCCACGTTGATCTTGCCGCCCTGCTTGACGCACGTCACCGACTTGAGGTCGAGGCCGGCCAGGTCCTTGCCGTCCACCTTGACCTCGGCGTTGCTGCCCGAGCTCACCTGCGACCCACCCGGCTTGTCGGTCGAGCAGCCCACCACCACCGCACCGGCGGCGAGAAGTCCCATGGCACCCACGATCACTCGATTCATCATCTGTCCCTTCATCGTCCGTCGCCCCGATGGCTCCGTCATGGCTCAAGTGAAAGCGGGCCCATCCGCTACCGATCCCAAGAAATCCCGATTACCGCAGGCCGCAGCCGTCCAGGCACCATGGAGACGTGGCACCCTCCCCCACCCCCCGACCTGGGT
>NZ_LJYH01000026.1:0-11651 GCF_001440005.1 Mycobacteroides sp. H001 | reverse complement strand
GCTCCACCGATAGAACACAGATAACTTCATATTCGAGACCTCCTTGCCGACGAGCAAAAGTGTCATACCCCTGCGGTACGACTGGATGCACAGGCGGTAAGGAGGTCTCTGCATGCGGATAGTCATGGTCCGGAGAAGCGCTCGCGAGGGCGAAGTTCTGCAAGCTCCCGATGGCGTGACAACGCTCCCATGGTCGTCGGTTGTGCAGGCGCTCGACCGGCAGGACATCCCGGACGGCCTTCCGTTCATCGTCGATGACGACGGCTCACTGACCGGCTGCGACCGACTCAACACCTACCTGCTGACCGCATGGCGTCAACGCGCCTACGACCTCGACAGCCTGCGGAGCTTTCACGCCTACCATCTCGCTCGGTTGCTGCGGTTCGTACGCCAGCGCCGCGGCGGGGAATTGGTGGACCTCACCGCCACCACGACTGAGGATCTGACCGCTTACCGGGATGCCCGCCAGCAGGAAGTCCTGGACAGCACGCTGGCTACCGAATTTGGCTGCTTCTCCTCGTTCTTCTACTACGCCGCCCAGATCGGCTGGATGGAGAAAGACCCGATCCCGCGCTGGGGCCGCAACAACCGCAACACTCTCATTTCCCACAAACATCGCGAGCGTAGAGCGCGATTCCTCAAGGCGGCCCAGACCAAGCACTTCCTCGAGGTCGGCCTGCGCGGTGACGGCTCCGACCCCGCGGGTGCGCCCGCCTACCCCGAACGCGACTACGTGTACGGGCTGCTACTGGCAACCACCGGCCTCCGACGCGAGGAGTGCGCGCTTCTCCTCGACGCCGAGGTTCCGGCCCCCGAAACGATGGGATCCGAGTCCATCCAGGTCTTCGACCGGCTCGGCAAGAAGCAGGTGGTCCGATCCATCTACATCACCGCACAGGTAGCCCACGCCACCGACCTCTACCGCCGGACGGAACGGCACCGCGTCGTAAAGGCGGCCCAACGCAGCCTCCGCGCCAAGATTCGTGACGGCTCTCTGCTGGTGGTCGACGACCTAATCGAGCGGCGGGGAAAGCTCTACGTCGCCATCGGATCCCAGCGCATTCCACTGGTCCGGTTCACCAACAAGGACCGGGCCAAAGCCGTCCGGCTCCTCGATGACGGCACCATCGACCCACTCGCGTTGTTCGTATCCCGCAGCGGACTCCCACCCGGACTCGAACGCTGGAACCAACTCTTCGCCGACGCTCGCGAACGAGTCCGCCACTCCGGCCACCGAGACCAGCCGCCCCGCCACGTTCACGTCACACCTCACACGATGCGACATTCTTACGCGGTCCGGATGCTGGCCGCGCTCATGAAGGAAGGACGACAGCGCGCCGGAGACGCCTACCTGCTGCTGGCAAACCCCGTACTGACCGTCAAGGAACTCCTCGGCCACGCCAGCGTCCAGACCACCATGCACTACCTCCACGCCGCAGGCACATGGACCGAAGACGTTCCGGCCGCCCTCGCGGGAACCGCAGCCGACGTCGTAGGACATACCGATGACGACCCCGGCCCCGACCCCGAGACCATCGAGGACGACTGGGATGAGCCCGACGTTGGCCCCGATGCCGGAGACGTTCAGTGAGGGGCTCCTACTCGACCCCCGACGTGCCCGCGAATTCTGCGACACCGTCGGCGTCGAACGATGGCCGGTTCACCTTCGAGTGGGCCGTGTACAGCGACACACTGACCTACACCATTGACCCCTCGACGTTTGAGACACCGGTTATCGCAGCCGAACTCGCAGGGACTTGGCTCGAGGTGCTTACTGAGTTCGGGCGCATGGAGTACTCACTCACGTCAGGGCTTCTGAGCTTCTTGCGGTCGATGGGTACGCTACCGCTGACCGACGATCAGAAGACCGCATTCGCGTTGCGGGACTTGCGCCGGGCACATTTGGACCTGTGGGAACTCAATATGCTGGCTAGTCACCGAGAAGCGAAATCAGACACCGCCTATCGCAAAGTCGTCCACGTCTTCGCCCTCCTTCGACGGCACGAGGATGACCACCCCGGCACGCTTCATGAACAGATCGCCGATCGGTTGGCGCGACAACCGCGCTTATGGCACCACCGCAACGACGGACTGCCGCCGCTGAGCGAGCAGGAGACCCGCGCATGGCGCCGATGGGCTTACCAGAAGGCGAAAAATGCTCTGTCCCAGCCGGACCGAGGCATTACCGACATCGACGTCCAGACCGCCACACACGTACTGCTCAGCCTCGCAACCGGCGAACCGCCTGAGGTGCTCCGCGCCCTGACCGTTCACGACATCGAAGCCACTACCACGGCCGAAGCAGAGGACTCGGTGTCCACGCTGTCGCCGATAGACAGACTCCGCTATCTCGCCGAGAACGACCTCATCGACCTGCTCCGCGTCCGATACACCAAGAACCGCGCACACGAAACGTACGACGAGGTGTACGCCCGCCGTGACACCGCTCCATTCACCGCGTTTCGCTGGGCCGTGATGCTCAACGCAGCCGCCCGCGCCGAATCTGATAACCCCTCATTGATCCTGATGGAGGCTGTTCATGGGAGAGTGAAGCAACCACCTTGGCAGCGCCTGGCTTACCGGCTATCTGAGATTGCCGCGCGGAACAGCCTTCCGCTATCGGGTCCGAACCAATGGGCACGGCTGCGCAAGGTTGCCACCACCCGCGAAGTGCTCGCCGACCCCAAGTCCTACCTGGCTAACGGGCGCCGCCACTCCGCGAAGACCTTCTTCGGCCACTACACCAACAGCACTGTTCTCCGCGCCGAAGCCGGCCGCATCCTCATCGACAGCGTCAACGACATATTCGACAGCGCTATCAACGGTCCGACCATCGTTAGCCCGGACGCTGAGCAAGCCATCCGAGCCGGTGCAGACGCGCCCGGCCTCGACCAGGACACCGCCAGCGCTCTAGTTGCCGGCCAACTCGACGGACCACACACCGGATGCCGCAATCCTCTCGACAGCCCCTACGAGAAGAAAGGAACGGTCTGCACCAAGTCCATCACCGGCACCTGCTTCGCGTGCCCCAACGCGCTCATCACGCTGCACCACCTGCCGGCTGCCCTCGCGATCCAGGACATGACACATCCCGATCGCGCCGCCGACCCGGAAACCTGGCAGACGCACTGGAAACCGATCTACGACACCATCACTGAGGTGGTCCTGCCGACCTTCACTCCCGAGCAGGTCAAGCACGCCCGCCAGCAAGCGAACCTGACACCGATCGACGCAGGCATTCTCAACGACATGCGTGGCGTCCCGGAAGCACCGGCATCGTGACGGCCAGAAGATCCCCGCGAGAATCCCCAGCATTGTGGAGGAACCCCTTCACCGCGGAGGTGCGCGTCTGGCCCCATCTTGCCGGCGGCCCGCAATACGGCGACGACCCATGGGATCTCGCCCTTGTGGCCAACCGGGTCAACATGGCAGAGCGCTACATTCACTTCGCCAGCGCTCCGGATGTGCACCGCATGACCGTCAAGAACATCCTCATGACGGTCGCAGCCCCCGACCGCGAAGTCGTCGTAGAGGCGGGCGTCATCCGCCGCGGCGACGGAACACCACCAGCAGGGCTATACGACTGCTTTCGCAAGCTCGTCGTCATCGCCAAGTGGTCCGAGGACAACGGAACCGCCCGCTTCGCCGACTGGACTCAAGCCGACGCCGATCGTTTCCTCGATGACCTCCGCACTGGCCAGCACCGCGCGGGCGGCGTCGGACTCACCGCGACGAGTATCCGTGGGTACGTCACCACCTTGCGGTTGCTGCGAGAGTGCCAGGCAGTTCTGCCCGATGCGCTTTCCTTCTTCCCCTGGGCGGGCCGCAGCGCTTCCAGCGTCAGCGGTGAAGTCACGCACACCGAGAACACCACGCCGCCCCTCCCGTGGGAGACCTGGGCGCCGCTCATCACCGCATCATGGGTAATCGTCGACCGATTCAGCGATGACATCATCGCCGCGACCGATACTCGAGCTGCGCTTCCGAAGGAGCCACGAGGACCAGCTGGAGCCAACGCGTACAACGCCTTGCTCGACTGGACGGAGCAGCGCGGTCTGTTACCCCTGCATACCGGGTTCGGCCGCACCAAACATCAACGAGGAGAGCCGAATACGACACTGCTAGAAAAACTCCTCGGCATCAACGCCAACGTCCTCAACCGGGCGAGCCACCAGTACATGCCGGACGCCACGGCACTAATCGCAACCGCTGCGGCCGACCCGCAGCGGGCGACTTTCGGAGGACTGCACGTGCCGACTGCCGTCGTCTCCCACCCGGACGGGACAAGCAGCCCGTGGGTGGAGGAGTTGGGCCTCGGTGAAACCGAGTATCTCGAAAGCGTGCTCCGCGCTGCTTGCTACATCCTGATCGCCAGTCTTACCGGCATGCGCGACAGCGAGATCCAGGAACTGACATGCGACAGTCACACCACCAAGGACGGACTCGCCGCGCTCCGCAGCATCCAGCACAAGGGCAACGACCATCCTGACGGTGAGCGCCGAACGTGGTGGGCACCCAGACCTGTCATCCGGACCGTCGAGGTGCTGGGCGAACTCACAAGACACGACACGCATCTGTTCGCCCGCCGCAGTGGCAACGCTGGCTCCTACGCCCCGAATCGCGACATCGCCAGGCTCATCGCGTTCGTCAACGATGACCCCGCCCAACGACCAGGACGCGGTCGGGGACTCGGGCTGGAACACATCGCGATCCCGAACGGCCAGGCCGTCAACGCAACCTCCCTCCGACGTGCGTTCAGTGTCTTCGCCACCACCCGCCCCGGAGCGGAACTCGGATTGGGAATCCAACTGGGACACAGCGCATGGCGGATGACCACCGGCTACATGAGTGACGGACAACAACGGGCCGTACGCCTGATGGACGACGAACGCAAACGCGTCCTGCACAGCGACGCCGCCGCCCTGCTGCAGGCGGATAGTCCCGTGGCAGGGCCGGCAGCTCACCACGTGACCGGATTCCGCGCACAGATCATCACCAACTCTGACCGCGCCGATCGCCTCACCGCAACGCTAGCCGAGCGACTTCACCTGGGGCTCACCAATGACTGCATGTGGAACCCGGCAACCAGTAGCTGCGGCGGCGACCGCCCAAAACTCGGCGACCACGTGTGCGTCGGCGTCGACTGCACCAACGCCCTACTGCGCTCTGCACATGTCGGCGTGATCGCCAGTGCCATCGACCGCATCGACACCTACCTCGATCAACAGCGCGGCCATCCGGCTCTCATCGAACAGATGCGCCGAGACCGCGCAAACCTCGCCCGCATCCGCCGCGAACTCACCACGGCCGACGACCCAGACGACCTCTACGACGACGACCTGGACCAGGAGAACGAACATGCCTAGCCCCACCCGCAAGCGCGTCAGCGATGCCGTCATGCAAGCGATCGCCGACGCCATCACCGCCATTGAGAACAGCTCCGACATGCCACGCACCAAAAGACAAATCGAAGCGATCACCGGCCGGAGTCACGACGCCGTCGCTCGCGCCTTCGTTCAGGACCGAATCGAGAACAGCTCGTACCGTCTCAACAGCCGCTTCGAGCAACTCACCGCGAACCTGACTAGGGGTGACAGCCTGAATGCCGCTGCGATCCGTAACGACCGGCAGACCATCGCCGAACTACGCCAGAAGAACCGTGACCTACACGACCAACTCGACCGCTTCGCCACCGCACTGTTCGCGCGGCAGCTTGATGCCGAGAACGAGCGGGCGGAGATCGAACTCGTCACGCGAATCCGGCGAGGCCAGCGGGGGGAGTAACGAGTTTCGCCCACGCGGATCTGTGCGGATCGGTTCGATGAGCGAATCGAGCACAATGATCGCCCGGCCCAAGTCCGCAGAAGCTACACCGGACGCATCGTCGGCGTGATCCGATCGCCGCTCGGGCGACGCCCCGCCGGGATCGACAGACCGTCACCAAAACGCACCGTCAAAACGCGGCGTTGGTCTACCCCATACAGAAGGCAAGTCGTCCCCCACCGGGATGGTACCGGTTCCGGTACGCGGTGGGGGTCACCCCGAACCAGCGTTTGCAGGCGCGGGTGAACACGCTGTGCTCGGCGTAGCCGAGCTGGCGCGACACGTGGGACACGGGTAGGTCGGTGCCGACGAGCAGGCGGTGGGCCAGTTCACGGCGGGTCTGGTCGACCAGTTCGGGGAAGGTGGTCCCTTCCGCGACGAGGCGTCGCTGCAGGGTCTTGGGGTGGATGCCGAACTGATGGGCCACCAACCCCGCCGTGAGTTCGCCGGTGGGTAGCAGTTGGCGCACCATGCTGCGCACCGTGTCGGCGATGTCGCGTGTGCGCTGACCGTGGGCTTCTGTCAGGTAGTGCATGGCGAGTCGGTGTGCCAGCGGATCGTGGGTGAGCGGGCGCTGTAAATCCTTGGCGCGCAGGGTGAATCCCGCGATCGGATCGTTGAAGTGGGCTGTGCATCCGAAGTAGCCGCGGTAGTCGGAATCGGTTCCCAGCGGCGGGTGCGGCACGTGCACGGCGACGGGTCGGTACGCGGCGCCCAGGAACAGGCGCAGCACCTGCAGGGTGAGGCCCAATGCTAGTTCGATCGCCTGGGATTGCGGGGGCGACGGCTGCAGCAGGAAGTCGTATTCGAACCGCCGCAGCGCCGGATCGGCATGGTCGGTGATGCGTGCGATGATACCGGGGCTGTGGGAGCTCATGTAGGTGTCCAGGATGGTGAACGCCTCGGCGACGGTGGCCGTGGTGCGGGCCGCGAGCGCGACCGGGCCGAGGATGTCGATGCTCTGGTGCTGAGCGAGCTGGAGTCCTAAGTCGGGCACATCCAGGACCGTGGCCGCGTCTTCGACCGCGGCGATGGCGCTGCGCAGCGGAATGAAGCGGTCATCGTTTCCCGCGTCGGCGGGATCGATCCCGGCCGACGCCAGCAGCGCGTCCGGATCTCCCCCGTGAGTGCTGACAAGCGGAGCGAACCCGGTGAGCGACGATCCACGGACCAGATGCATGTCCATGATAGTCAAGAAGAGGTCCAGCAAAGTCAAGACAAGCGGGTGCCGGGTCGTGCAAAGTGGTTGCCCGGGTCGGGGAACCGTGACGTGTTGTGGCCGACCCGATAAGGGTGGGCCACAACGGAGATGAACCAGGGGAACCCCGTGAACCGACGTATCACAACGCTGCTGGCCGCCGCGGCACTCGCCGCCGCTCCGCTGACCATCGCACCGATCATCAACGCGGCCACGGCGTCGGCGGATGTCTGCGCAAGCGCCGGGGGCCGGCACTTCTCCGCAGGCGGCTGCACCAACATCGCCGGCGACGTCGCCGTGGGTGCGGCGATCGCGGCCCAGCATGTCCCGTACGTGCCCGGCGAGATCCCCTGCTACACCGTCGAAGGCGTTCCGTACTTCACCCCGCCCGGCCAACCCTGCTGACCAGCGGCGACTGCACACACCGCGGCGCCACACCAGCTAACCTGCACCCGAGCGGCCCCGCGAGCGGACCCGCGGTGCCAACTGACAATCAGAGGAGAACGAATGAGGTTCGGCAAGGCCATGGCGATTGGTATCGCCGCGGCGGTGGTCGCAGCGATCGCGGGCTGTGGCGGCAAATCCGAAGCGCCCACGGGCAGCTCGGCGGTGACGCCGCAGGAGATGCGCACGATCGCCAAAGAGGCATACGTGTACGGCTTCCCGATGGTGGACATGTACCGCATCGAGAACGCCTACGCGGTCAGCAAGGACAGCGGCCAGTACCTGGGCGACTGGAACCAGATCCACAGCATCGCCCGCGTTTTCACCCCGGCCGACACCACGGTGCAGACACCCAACTCCGATACGCCGTACTCGTTCCTGGCAACCGACCTGCGGACCGAGCCGCTGGTGCTGACGGTGCCGCCGATCGAGCAGGGCCGGTACTTCTCGCTGCAGTTCATCGACAGCTACACCTACGTCTACGACCTAATCGGCAGCCGCACGACCGGCAATGGTGGTGGCACCTACCTGCTGGCCGGCCCCGGCTGGCAGGGCGAGAAACCCGCCGGCGTCGACAAGGTGATCCGCACCGACACTGACTTCGGGCTGGTCCTGTACCGCACGCAGCTGTTCAACCCGGCCGACCTCGACAACGTCAAGAAGATCCAGGCCCAGTACAAGGTCGAGCCGCTCTCGACGTTCCAGAAGGCGCCGGCCCCAGCCCCTGCGCCCGCGGTCGACTTCATCACGCCGCTGACACCGGACGAGGAGAAGACGTCGCTGGACTTCTTCAAGGTCCTGGGCTTCACGCTGAAATACGCACCGGTGAAGCCGGAGGAGAAGGAGCTGCGGGATCGGTTCGCCAAGATCGGGATCGGACCCGACGGGGATTTCGATCTCGCCACGCTCAGCGACGAGCAGCGCAATGCCATCGAGGGCGGCATGGCTGATGCGTGGGCCGAGCTGCACACCTTCCAGACCGAGCAGATGCAGACCGGCAAGGTGACCTCCGGTCAGTTGTTCGGGTCCGCCGAGCAGTTGGGCGGCAACTACCTGTACCGGTTCGCCGGAGCGGTGATGGGCATCCTGGGACTGCCGGGCGCCGAAGCCATGTATATCCCGCTGACCAACGACTCGGCCGGCGCCAAACTCAACGGCGCGAACACCTACACGCTGACCTTCCCCGCTGGGCAGCTCCCGCCGGTGAAGGCGTTCTGGTCGGTCACCATGTACAAACTGCCGGAGATCCTGCTGGTCGAGAACCCGATCAACAGGTACCTGATCAACTCGCCGATGCTGCCGGACCTGGTGCGCAACCCCGACGGCGGGATCACCCTCTACCTGCAGCACACCTCGCCGGGACCGGAGAAGGAATCCAACTGGCTGCCCACCCCGGCCGGCGACTTCGAGATGATCCTGCGGACCTACTGGCCCGAGCAGGCGATCAGCGACGGCAGCTGGACGCCACCGAAGGTATCGAAGAGCTAACCGACCGAAACCCACAGTGGCCCGGCCGGATTCGGGCGAGCCGGGAGTGGGAGGCGGCCAGATCGTGAAGGATAGAGACGCGCCGGAGAACACCGACGCGTGGAACACGGCCCGCCGGGGCCGCGGAGAGGACACCAGCAAATGACAACGGGCCCACAGGTTTCCAGAACCCATCTGCCGATTCCGAGCGCGCCGCGAACGGGACTGGTCACCTACGACGCGAAGGATCCGGACACCCCGCATCCGCTGATCCGCGACATCCGGCCCCCGGAGGGCGCCCCGAACATCCTGGTGGTCCTGCTCGACGATGTCGGGTTCGGTGCGGCCAGCGCGTTCGGCGGGCCGTGCGCCACCCCGACCGCCGAACGGCTCGCGGCCGGCGGTCTGAAGTACAACCGGTTCCACACCACCGCCTTGTGTTCACCCACGCGGCAGGCCCTGCTGACCGGGCGTAACCATCACTCGGCGGGGATGGGTGGGATCACCGAGATCGCCACCGGCCAGCCCGGCTACAACTCGGTGCTGCCCAACACCATGTCGCCGATCGCGCGGACCCTCAAGCTCAACGGGTACAACACCGCGCAGTTCGGCAAATGCCATGAAGTGCCGGTGTGGCAGACCAGCCAGGTGGGGCCGTTCGACGCCTGGCCCAGCGCCGGTGGGGGTTTCGAGCACTTCTACGGCTTCATCGGCGGCGAAGCCAACCAGTGGTACCCCTCGCTGTACGAGGGGACCACCCCGATCGAGGTGGACCGCACCCCCGAGCAGGGCTACCACCTCACCGAGGACCTGGCGGACAAGGCGATCGCCTGGATCGGTCAGCAGAAGGCCCTCGCACCGGACAAGCCGTTCTTCACCTACTTCGCGCCAGGCGCCACCCACGCCCCGCACCACGCACCCAAGGACTGGATCGACAAGTACCGCGGCAAGTTCGACGCCGGCTGGGATGCATTGCGGGAGCAGACCTTCGCCCGGCAGAAGGAACTCGGGGTGATCCCGCAGGACGCCGAGCTGACGCCGCGGCCCGAGCAGATCCCGGCCTGGGACGACATGCCCGAGGAGCTCAAGCCCGTGCTGCGCCGGCAGATGGAGGTCTACGCAGGGTTCCTCGAGCACACCGACCACCACGTCGGCCGGGTCATCGACGCGCTGGACAAGCTCGGAATACTCGACGACACCTTGGTCTACTACATCGTCGGGGACAACGGCGCCTCCGCCGAGGGCACCTTCAACGGCACGTTCAACGAGATGCTGAACTTCAACGGGATGGCCGCGCTGGAGACACCCGAGTTCCTGATGGAACGCCTCGACGAGTTCGGCGGCCCGGACTCCTACAACCACTACGCGGTGGGCTGGGCGCACGCCATGTGCACCCCATACCAGTGGACCAAGCAGGTCGCCTCGCACTGGGGTGGCACCCGCAACGGCACGGTGGTGCACTGGCCCAACGGTTTCCAGTCCCGCGGCGAGCATCGTGATCAGTTCCATCACGTGATCGACGTGGCGCCCACTTTGCTGGAGGCCGCCGGGATCCCGGAGCCGCTGTTCGTCAACGGGGTGCAGCAGGCGCCGATCGAGGGCACCAGCATGCTGTACTCGTTCAACGACGGCGGGTCCGCCGACCGGCACGAGACCCAGTACTTCGAAATGTTCGGCAACCGCGGCATCTACCACAAGGGCTGGACCGCGGTGACCAAGCACAAGACACCGTGGGTGCTCATGGGCGAGGACACCGTCGCATTCGATGACGACGTGTGGGAACTCTATGACACCACGGTCGACTGGACCCAGGCGAAGGATCTGTCGAAGGAGCAGCCGCAGCGTCTGCACCAATTGCAGCGACTGTGGCTGATCGAGGCGACGCGATTCAACGTCCTGCCGCTGGACGACAACCTCACGGTCAGGATGAATCCCGACCTGGCCGGACGCCCGACGCTGATCAAGGGGAACACGCAGGTGCTGTTCGCGGGGATGGGGCGGCTCTCGGAGAACTGCGTGCTCAACCTCAAGAACAAGTCGCACTCGGTGACCGCCGAGATCGACGTGCCCGAGGGCGGCGCCGAAGGCGTGATCGTCGCGCAGGGCGCCAACATCGGCGGCTGGTCGCTGTACGCCCACGGAGGCAAGCTCAAGTACTGCTACAACCTCGGTGGCCTGCAGCATTTCTTCGCCGAATCCGCCGAACCGCTGCCTTCCGGTGCGCATCAGGTGCGCATGGAATTCGCCTACGACGGGCCGGGTCTGGCTAAGGGCGGCACGGTGACCCTGTTCGTCGACGGCGCCGCGGTGGGTACCGGGCAGGTGGCGGCAACGCTGACCAACGTGTACTCCGCCGACGACGGGCTCGACGTCGGTGCGGACACCGGTTCGGCGGTCTCACCCGACTACCGGCCAGGTGACAACCGCTTCACCGGCCGGGTGCGCGGCGTGCAACTGGCGATCGCCGAGGAATCTGACGCCGCCGGCCATCAGGTGGACCCCGCCGAGGCCGTGCGGATCGCCCTGGCCCGCCAGTAGCAGATCGGATTAAGGACCCCGTGTGCTGTAGCGGAACTTCGGTCGCGGCGTCGCCGGCGGGCGACGTGGCAAAGCGGACTTTGGCGACCGCTCTGCTGTAATGGTGGAAGACACTCTTCCTCGACCGCGCCGGATGCGACGGCATACAGACGACACGGAAGACACTCTAAATATGACAGTT